>CAVFGM010000026.1:0-5006 GCA_963621955.1 Bacteroidaceae bacterium | reverse complement strand
CTCTGATTAACTAATTTCTACCGTGCAGGTGTCCAACTTGCACTTGCAATTTGCGATCAGATCAACTTGAAAAAGCAATCCGTTTTTTGCTCGACAGAATAGACCCAGAAACAAATATGTGGACAAGGAGAAAGCCACTGGCATATCATAGCAATGTAGATATCAACATATATAGAGACGAAAAAGAAATTCGCTCCTACATGACAAAAATAAAAAACGGCTCGCTTGCGGATGAGTATCCAGCATTAGCAAGAGAGTGGCATAAGTCAAAAAACGGGAATTTGTCTCCAGAAAAAGTGAGACCACACTCTGATATTATGGCTTGGTGGGTGTGCCCTGATTGCGGAAATGAATACAAATCAACGATTGGTCATAGGGTTTACGGAACAGGATGTCCTAAATGTGGCATAGTTAAAAGTGCCAGAAGCAAGAAGAAGAAAGTTGCTATGGTAGACCCGCTAACAGAGGAGAAAATCCGTATCTTTAATTCAATAACGGAGGCGTCAAAAGAACTCAATATAAATTCGAGTAATATATCAATGGTATGCAAAGGACAAAGAAAAAGGGCGGGAGGATATATTTGGCAATACTACACTGGGGAAATAGAACTCCGCTGAAATAAGAATAACGAGAAAGCCACATCGTCCATAGGGAGATGTGGCTTTTTCTATATGCTCCTTCTCATGCGTCCTGCGGCATACACGAGAGGGAGGAGCACAAAGAAGATGGCAAGGCTCACGTAGGGGACGATCGTTGCCGACCAGAAGTCGAGCGAAGCGGGAGTCGGCGCGATGAAGAGGGACGCCGCGACGCACACGGCGCAGCAGAGCCAGATCACCCAGCGCCCGCCGGAAAAGTCGGTCAGGCGCTCACCGTTATATGACGGGTCTTTCCCGAAGATGAGCCGCAGACAGTACTGCGCGGAGTACAGCACGGCGGAGACAAGCAGAAAATCCGGAAAGATCCAGAGCATCACGACGAGCGCCTCGACACGCTCCACGGTCTTGAAGAACACGAGGTTCCGTACCAGCGCGAAGAAAGGCTTCGTCAGGCGTACGCACAGCTCCGCGCCGAAGGAGCCGACGATTATTATGCTGAGCATGGTCAGCAGCAGGCAGGAGCCGATGAGCCAGCGCGAAAACGCACCGAAGCGCCCGGCGCTGCCGTCGGTGCAGCCGCCCTCGAGCATACATATATAAAATACGGCACTCGTGATAACATCGACCGCGATGACTGAGCCGCGCATGACAGGCATGATGTCATGCACCGTTACCGGCAGGAGATTGGAGAAATCGAGAGAGAACAGCGAGAAGAATGCCACCAGAAACAAAACGCCCATAAGCACGGGCTTCACGATGCGCGCGAAGCGCACCATCGTGCGCGGCTTCTTGAGTACCGCGGCAAGCGCGATGAGCCCCATCGTGACCGAGAACGCGGCGGGGCCGCTGCTGGGGTAGATGGTGACGATGAATCTGTCAGCACCTGAGCGCAGCACAAAGCCGCCGTATATCAGAAACCACAGGCTCAGTACGGCGAGGGTGATCTTACCGGCGATAGGCCCGAGCGTGCGCAGAATGAGCTCTGGCAGACCCTCGCCGCTCTGCCGTCGGGACATGAAGCTGCTCATAAAATACAGCCACGCGAGCAGGATCGGGACGGCTGCCGCCGCGCACAGCCAGCTTGCACGGCCGGCCATGATCACGCTCTGCGACGGGAAAAGGCGCAGGGCGGGTGAGAGCATGATGACCGTGCCGAGGGCGAGCTGCTGCCGCCGGTTGAATCTGTTGTCGGAGTTCATATCGGTCCCTCCATTAGAAATCCCTCATGTCGTTGGTGTGCGTGAGCTGCCCGCTTACGCTGATCTGGAGCTCGAGAGAGGGGAGAAGGTCGGGGAAGCTCTGCGGCAGCATGCGGAAGGCCGAGGGATCGTCTCGCTCGACCGCTTGGGCAAGACATAGAAAATCCGAGCGCAGCTCGCGCGAGGTGAGCATGACGCGGCTCACGTAGTCGGATATCAGTGCCTCGAGCTGCGCTGTGATATGGTCGGTATATTCCGCGCTGCGCGTATCGGAGCTGCCGCTGACCTCGACGATCGAGGCGCGCACGTCGACAGCGATGTTCAGCCCCGTCAGTTCGCCTGTCTCCGACCAGACAGGCTTTACCTCGCTGCCGCCCGAGTCGATTTCGAGCACGACGAGGGATCCGTGCCTGTCGCGCACGGTGACGTTCGTGAGCCCGACCTTGTTCGTGAGAAAGCCGACGGCGATAGCCTCGTCGCGGTCGAGGAATTTGCAGAGCTTGCCGTCGCGGATGACCGCGTAGCCGTAGACAACGGCGGTAAGCTTGCCGCTGCCCTCATCCTGCCCGGCGGGATCACCGTCTTCGGAGGAGGACGGGCTGTCACCAGCGGGTGCGTCGCTGTCGCTTTCGAGCGGCTCGGCCAGCTCAACTGCGCATATCAGGGAGCTGCCGCAGCGGTCGAGATTGCGCACTGTCTCGGCCGCAGTATATAGACTGCTGTTGCCGAGGCGGCCGACGCTCATCTCTACGGAATCCATGATCTCGACTATGCCGCGGTTCCCGTCGCCGACTTTGAGCACGGCGTCCTGTGCCGTGCTGCCCTTGACGACGAAGAGCGGGATATCAAGGCGCATTATAGGCGAGCGGCAGATGTAGGACAGATAGTCGTCTATTCCGCTCTCGGCTGCTTTTTCGCCGATGAGCACATGGCTGATGTGGGAACAGAAAAGAATATCCTCAAAGGAATAGTTATATATATGCTCAAGCGCCGTTGTGATCGAGTCGCCGGTGCCGTAGAGCCGCTTGGGCACGTCGCCGGTGCTCTCGTCCGACGCGGAGCACAGCGACAGCAGAACGCCCCCGCCCTGCTTGTCAAGCCCCATGTCCTGAATGACGAGCAGCTGCTCGATCTCTTTGAAGTTTGAATACACGCTTGTGCAGCCCGTGAACGTAAACGCAGACGCAAGCGCAAGGATGACGCAGATCGCTTTTTTCATTTTTGCCGCCTTTTATCCGGAGTTTTGAGGTGCGGATCGCGGAACTTGTTGAGGGGCTTCGGCTTTCGCAGCAGGAGCCGGCGGAGCGGGGACGGCTCGCCGTCGCTCAGGGGTGCGGTGTAGTCCACGCCGAAGCTGTCGATATCCGCAAGGTGCAGCGTCAGCAGGCACAGCGCTATGCCCACGCCGAAGAAGCCCGCGAGGATCGACGCGATGACGAGCGCGAAACGCAGCAGCCGTATCGCTGAGCCGAAGTCCTGGCTCGGCAGGGTGTAGCCTGCGATACCGGAGACAGCGACGACGATTATCGCGATTGGCGAAACGACCTGCGCCTCGACCGCCGACTGGCCGACTATCAGTGCGCCGATAATGGATACCGTGTCTCCTATCGGGTTCGGCAGCCGTAAGCCCGCCTCCTGAAGCAGCTCAAAGGAAATGAGCATGCCCATGATCTCGAGCGCAGTGGAGAACGGGACGTTCTGTTTTGCTTCGATGATCGACAGCAGCAGAGGCGTCGGGATCATCTCCTGATGGTACATTGCGATCGCCACATAGAGCGCCGGAAGAAAGATGCTGAGAAAGAGCGCAAAGTACCGCAGCACGGTGAGCACCGTTGCGACGAGATAGTTATTGCTCGCGTCACCCGTCACCTTCATAAACTCCGCGAGCGTTACCGGCAGAGCAAGACCGATAGGCAGACCGTCAATGAGTATGCCGACACGCCCGTCCATCAGGTACATCGCGAAGCGGTCGGGTCGCTCGGTGTGCAGCAGCTGCGGGAATGGTGAGCGCGGCGCGTCAACTATATATTCTTCGAGCGTACCCGTTGCGAGGAGCGCATCGACATCGAGCGCGTCGAGCCGGGAGGCGAGATCGCGGACGGTTTCGGGCGAGGCCACGCCGTCGACGAACATGATGGCAAGCTTCGTGTGCGACTTGCGTCCGATATTGCTCTCGATGACTTTGAGCTTCGGCGAGCATATCCGCTTCCGGACGAGCGCAGTATTGGTGCGCAGAGTTTCGACGAAAGAGTCTTTTGCGCCCTTGATGGATTTTTCGAGAGTAGGCTCGGACACAGAGCGGGTGTTGCCGGTCTTTACCTCGAAGCAGACCGCCTGAGACACATCGTCAAAAATAAGCGCGCAGAAGCCGTGTGTGAGATCGTCGACAACGTCGTCGAGAGTGCCGCGCCGCTTTGCCGAGTGACTGTACACTGCGCCGAACATCACCTGCGCGATGCAGTCCTGCTCAGTCTGAACACCTGCGGAGCGCAGAAACTCCGTGAACGGGCGGATGATCCCGTCAGCGACTTCGCTGCCGGAGACAATGCCGTCGAGCCAGCAGGCTGTGATCCTTATCCCGCCGCGAAGACCGAAGCTCAGCTCGCGGGATTCAAAGTCGCCGCAGTCGGAAAAGATAGCTTTAAGAGAGTCGGATGACAGTATTGATTTGTATTCGGGTAAAGAGCGCCGGTGCGGAGACTCGGCGTTTAAAGAACGTGGTGTATACATATTGGGTATTATAACCGGTTCTGAGCACAATATTTAGACAAGGAAAGAAAACAGAAAAAAGATTGCAGAAAATGGAAAAAAAGTGTTGACATAAGGCGTTTCCGGTGCTATATTAGTCAAGCGCCCGAGAGAGCGGCAGACAACTTGAGAATGAGAACTTAAAAAAATTCAAAAGAATTTGAAAAAAGTTCTTGACAAAGCCGAGAAGCTGAGTTATAATAAACAAGCTGTCGCCGAGAACGACGAAGCGAGATGTACCTTGAAAATTGAACAATGTAAGAAAAAAGCTTATGCTAAATAAGCACCAGAAAAGGGTTCAAGTGAACTAAAAGTTCGAGTCAGAAATGACTATAAAGATTCTTTTGAGAGCTGGAAAGCATCAATAAGATTTTAACCGGGAGACCGGTTGAGATACAATTTATTGAGAGTTTGATCCTGGCTCAGGATGAACGCTGGCGGCGTGCCTAACACATGCAAG
>CAVFGM010000025.1:0-16900 GCA_963621955.1 Bacteroidaceae bacterium | reverse complement strand
TGTCTAGCAGCTTCATTTTAAAGGATTTTTCTGTTATGCTCTACTCTTATTTTTTTCAACATGCTAAAAGTTGGAGTACCCGGGTTTACCCAGGTACCCCAACTTTTAGTTTACAACCTAAAAAAAGCGTAGGGTAAAGCGATAAACTTTACCCTACGCTTTTTACTTATAGATATTCCTGCGTTTACTGTTCCCTCATTCACCGAACTGCGCTATCGCGGTGTCGATATCCGCGGCGCAGGCAGCGGCGATGGCCTCGTCGCCCGGCTGGAGGGGATAGAGCGGCGCGCGCACGCTGCCGATATCCGGTGCTCCGCGCAGGCGGAGGATCTCCTTTATCATGGCGTACATGTTCCCCTGCCCTGAGCACATCTTGTAAATGATGTGACAGCAGGCATCCTGTATACCGCGCGCGGGGATGATGTCCCCGGCGCGGACAAGGGCGTATATACGCTCGTAGAGCTCCGGCATGGCAGCGTAGGTGCCGCCGATGCCGCCGACGGCGCCCGCCGCAAGCCCCGAGAGGAGCTGCTCATCCGGGCCGTTGAAGACTATCGCGCCCTCGTCGCGCCACATCTCAATGTCCTGTATCGGCATGGAGGAGTTCTTCACGCCGATCACGTTCGGCACGGAGAGCATCGTGCGCAGCAGGGAGCTGTTCAGCCCCGTACCGGCAAGCTGCGGGATGTTATAGATGATGAAATCCGTATTCGGCGCGGCGGAGGCGATATCGCTCCAATACTTTGCTACCGCGCGGTCGGGCAGATGGAAGTATATAGGCGGGATAGCAGCGATGCAGTCCGCGCCCACGCTCTCGGCATGGGCGGCAAGCTCCATGCTGTCGCGCGTGTTGTTGCAGGCAACGTGCGCGATGACCGTGATGCGTCCCGCGGCCTGTTCGATGACCGCCTCAAGCACGGCCTTGCGCTCGGCCACGGACTGATAGATGCACTCGCCGGATGAGCCGCCGACGTACACGCCCGTCACCTTTTTGCCTATCAGATACTCCGTAAACGCGCGCACGCGCTCGGGCGACACCTCGCCCGCGTCGTCATAGCAGGCGTAGAACGCCGGGATAATGCCCTGATATTTCGTAAGGTCTATTGCTTTCATTGTACACTCCTTGTATTTGCCCCTGTCTCAGCCCTTGACTGCACCCATCGTTATGCCTCTCGTGAAATACTTCTGGAAGATGAGGAACACGATGATGATCGGCACGGCGGCAAAGGCTGCGCCCGCCATGATGAGTCCGAAGTCCGTCGAGTTTTCCGCCTGCATCTTCGCGATGCCCAGCGAAATGGTCAGGTTCTTCGTGCTCGAGAGCATGATGAGCTGCATGAAATAGTCGTTCCAGGAATTAATAAACGTGAATATCGCAAGCGCGCCGACACCGGGCTTTATCATGGGGAAAACTATCTGGTTGAAGGTCTTGAGTTCGCCCGCGCCGTCTATCCTCGCCGCCTCAAGTATCTCGCCGGGGATGCTTTCGGCGAACTGCTTTATGAGGAACACGCCGAACGGCCAGCCGACGATCGGATAGATGACCGCGCTGAGCGTGTTATAGAGCTTGAGCGAGGACATCTCGCGGATGAGCGGGATGAGTATGACCTGCTTTGGCAGCGCCATCGCGCAGACGATGAGCGTGAAGATGAGCGTCCGCCCGACGAAGCGCTTCTTCGCCAGCGCGTACCCCGCAAGCGCCGAAGTCACGCAGGTGAGGAGCATCGCCGCGACTGCCATCCAAACGGTGTTGAGCATCCAGCGGATCGCGCCGGGCACGGTCGGCCCGACAGAGAACGCCACTGGGTTCCCGTCTGCTGAGAAATATTGGCTGAACGGGACATAGAACTCCCACAGCGGAGCCTTGAGCTTGCTCATGAGCGTCTGGTAATTCTTCAGCGTCCACTCGCTCGGCCACCAGACGGGCGTGACGGAGTTTACCTCCTTGGCCGTCTTGAATGAGCCCGTGATTATCCAATAGAGCGGGAAGGTGAAGAGCAGCGCAAGGATGATGATTATCACAAGGGTGATGATGCGGTTCGCTTTTGATTTACCCTGCATGTGTCCTGCCCCCCTAATCCGACTGCCCCAGCTTGAACTGGATGGCAGAGAGCACCGCGATGATCACCATGAGCACAACGCCCATTGCGTTGCCGTACCCGTAGCGGTAAAGCTTGAACGCGGTGTAATAGATATAGTACATTATCGTATCCGTGCTGTGCGTCGGCCCGCCGGAGGTGAGCAGCTGGATAAGCGCAAAGCACTGGAAAGAATTGATGGTAGTAATAATGAGTATGTAGAGCGTGGTGGGCATGATCTGTGCCCACTTGATCTTCCAGAACACCTGTCGGCGGTTCGCACCGTCGACCTGCGCCGCCTCGACGAGCGTATGGTCGACATTACCGAGCGCCGAGACGTAGAGCACGATCGGCTGACCGACAGAGGTCGTGAAGAGGATGAGGATGATGCACCAGAGCGCAAAGCGCGCGTCGCCCAGCCAGTTTATGTTCTGGTCGATGATGCCGGTGCTCTTGAGAAGATAGTTGAAAACGCCGTAGCGGTTGTTGTACATCCACTTCCACACGACCGTTACCGCGACGGAGCCGGTGACGACAGGCAGATAGAAGATGCAGCGGAAAGCCGAGGTCAGCGCGGGCTTCATATCATATATCGCAGTGGCGACCCAGAGCGAAAACGCGCACACCGTAGGCACGGCGACAACGACGATGACGACAGTGTTCTTCAGCGCGCCGAGGAAGAGCTCATCCTGGAAAAGCTCCTTATAGTTATCCAGCCCGACAAAGACGTCCACGGCATTCTTGCCCATATTGGAGTCAAACAAGCTGGTGTATATGCACATGAACATGGGATACAGCACGAATGTGACGAAGAAGAACAGGCTTGGCAGCAAAAACAGATAGCCCGCTATCGTCTCCCGCCGCACGAGTGCGCGGCTCATGCCGTTGTTGGACTTGAACATAGGGTCGATCCCCCCTTGCGGATCATGTAGTTATCAGCACACCCTCTCTGCGCTGGGGCACAGAGAGGGTGCGCGCTGTGATTCAAAGGAGATACTGTGTATTTCAGCCTGCCGCTGCGGCGTTCGCGTTGGTGCAGAATTCTGCGACCTCAGTGGCAACGTCACCGCCGCCGCCAATGCGCTGGAGCATATTCCACCACTCGGTGCGGGCGGTCGCCCAGCCGGAGGTGACCTGATAGTAATCGCCAAGGTAAGGCATGAGCTTGGTGTACTCGTTCATTATGGCGTTGTCAGCCCAGATGCCGGTAAGGTCGATGCCCTCGGCGGTGTCGCGCACTGCAAAGTAGTTGGCGGCCTTGACTGCATCAGGCGTGCCCTCGCCGTCGGCGAAGTACTTGATGAAGGTCTTTGCAGCATCGATCTTGGCAGCGTCGCCGTTATCGAACACGCCGAAGCCCCAGATACCACCCTGAAGCTTGCTCTCGCCGGTCTCGGAGGGGAAGCTCATGAATACGATCTTCTCACCGTCGTTGGTGAGCTCAGCGTCATTGTTGTCGGAGTTGAGCTGCTGGGCGATGTTCCAGCAGAATGCCATCTTGAGTATGCCCTGGCGGAAAGCGGTGATCTCCTCGCCGCCGTTCTCGGCGGCGTTGAAGTAGATGCCGTCCATGCTCTGGAGCAGCTCAAGAGCCTTTATGTTCTCGGGGGAGTCAGCGGTGTAAGCGGTGTGCTCGGCATTGGTGAAGGTGCCGCCGTAGAGGTTGTTGACGAGGGCGCGGGTGCCCTGGTCGCCGCCCTGGCCGGAGCAGTAAACGTCACCGACGGGCTCCTTGTAGTAGGCATACAGTGCGTCGACCGCGGCGATGAAGTCCTCAGTCGTCCAGGTGTGGCTGTCGATATCAACATACTGGTCGGCGCCGGCCGCGACGAACGCGTCATAGTTGATGGCCATGCAGTGCGCGGTCATAACGAGGGGATACTCATAGCACGCGCCGTCAGCGGTGAAGCAGGCAGCGACGCAGGCAGCGTTGACTTCGGCCTTATCGGTGGCGTCCCACATATCGGAGAGGTCGACCATGTAGCCCTTTGCACCCCAGTTGGCGACGAGACGCTCAGGTCCTTCCATGATGAGGTCGGGAGCGGAGCCGCCTTCGAGAGCGGTGTTGACCTGATCGTCGCCGTTAGTGTAGTCAAGGTACTCAACGGTAACGGTGATGCCGGGGTTTGCATCCTCGAACGCGGCGATGAGTGCATCGACGGTGTCGGCATTGCCCCAGCCACCTATCGGGTAGGTCCAGAGCGTGATGTTCACAGGCTCCGCCGCGGGTTCGGCGTCGGTCTGAGCGGGTGCGGGGTCGGCAGCGGGAGCAGTTGCGGCGGTCTGGCCGCAGGCGCACAGTGCGAACACCATGCACAGCGCAAGCAGCATTGCAAGCAGTTTCTTCATGTTGTGCCTCCTTAAATTTTTTTGTTCCGGTTTTAATATTTCAACGGTTTTCACCGATGACTTCACTCTTTCCACCATCATATTAACCAAAGCCGCCTCAGATGTCAAGAGATTTTTGAAAAAAATTTTCTTCATTCTGGCGTCAAGAAGATTTTTTGCAGAATTTCAAAAACTTATTCCCCGGAAGCGGCAGGCTTTCCGGGGAACAGTCAGGCAAGCAGAAACAAGAAAATAATTTTCACATGTGCTTCTCAGCGAGTGCATCGGCGATGCGGGCGCGGCTCTGGCGGCACTGGTCAAGATTGCGGCGGCACAGCTCCGAAAAGAGCACGTCCATAAGGTACATCTGTGCGATCCTCGCGCCGATGGAGCCAAGCTGAAGCGGGCTCTCGTCCGCGCCGCACAGCAGCGTCACATCCGCAAGCTCCGCGCCGGGGGAGTTGGCAAAGTGCGTGACAAGGATAGTGCGCAGCCCGCGCTCCCGCGCGTATGTCAGCGTCTCGACAAGATCCTTCGTCGCGCCGGAATAGGAGAAGAAGAGTATAACGTCGTTTTCGCCCGCGGTGGTGACTGCGATCATCTGCATATGCGAATCGGTCACGGCGAAAAACTTCCCGCTCGCGGTGGAAAACAGGTGCGCCGCCTCCATCGCGATTATCATCGAGCCGCCCTGACCCATGCACAGCACCTTGTCCGCCTGCTCAAGAAGATCCGCCGCGCGGATATAATCCTCCGGGCGGACAAGCTCGAGCGTCTGCGTCATGGCGCTGATGTTTGCGGTATAGAGCTTTTTGCAGACGTCGGAAAAGCTGTCGTCATCGAGCACCTCGCCCGAGAGCGGGTTCGACTGCTCCGGACGCTGGGCAATGGAATTGGCGATAGCGAGGCGGAAAGCGTTATAGCCCTTGCAGCCGAGCCTGCGGCAGAAGCGCGACACGGTCGCCTCCGCCACACCGCTTGCCGCGGCGAGCTCGGTTATGCTCATGTCCTGCGTTTTTCTCTGATGCGAAAGCACGTAGTCCGCCGCCTTTTTCTCCGCGGGGGTGAGATTATAATACTCCGCGCTTATCCGCTCAAATACATTTGTGCTGCTCTGCCCCATACACTTCTCCTGTAAAACTTTTATTCCGCGAGCAATTCCCCTGCCATGAGGTCTGTCATAATGAGCATGCGCGGCAGATGGAACGGCCCTTTAAAGGTCGAGCCCTTGCACGGCGGCTCGGTGGGCTTGCCGTCGCGGCGTAGGTAGCCGTACCACTCGCCGTACTCGCTGTCGGCAAAATGCGCCTTGCAGTAGTCAAGCGTGGTATAGAACCAGTCGAGGTACTCCTCCTTGCCGGTGTCCTTATACAGCATGAGCGAGGATATGAGTATCTCGTCATGCGGCCACCAGAGCTTCATGTCGTGCTCATAGGCCTCGGGCGGTCTGCCGAGGGCGTCGACGAAGTACAGCAGTCCGCCGTATTCCTTGTCCCAGCCGGCGTTTATCGCCCAGTTGAATATCTCCTCCGCGCGGCCTACAAGCTCCTTGTCGCCGGTGCGGCGCGCGTGCTCCAGCAGGAACCACACGCCCTCTATATCGTGCCCGGGATTTACGACGCGGCCCTCAGTGTAATACAATCTCGCGCTTCCGTCAACTGCGACGTTTTCCAGCACGCACTTGAGCTCCGGGTGGACATGATAGCGGAATATCTCGTCAACGCAAGCCCCGGCGCGCTCGGCATAAAGCGCCGCGTTCTCCGGGTCGACGCGCTGCATCACGGCCGTGACGTTGAGGTATATCATCGGTATGCCGAAAGCGCGCCCCGTGCGCGTCCCGGGCTCCGTCTTCGGGCCGAGCCCCGTGGGGTCGGGCATGCCGTGGTTGAGGTTCCAATAGAGATCATAGGCCCGGCGAGCGCGCTCAAGGTACTCCCGCTCACCGGTCACGCCGTAATACTCGGCGTTCGCCATGGCATAGAATGCCTCGGAAAAGCAGTACCTGCGCTGGCGCAGCGGCGCGCCCTCGGCGGTTACGGTGAAGTACATTCTGTCCCCCGCGGCGCGGTTTATGCAGTGCGCTTCCATAAAGTCAAGGCAGCTCTTCGATGCGCGCAGCCACTCCTCGCGCGCGCCGTACACATGGCAGAGGTACGCGAATATCCAGCCGCAGCGCCCCTGCATCCACACGCTCTTGTCCGTGGAGTATATCTCGCCCTTGCGGTCAAGGCAGGTGTAGACGCCGCCGTTGACCTCGTCCATGCCGTTCTTGAGCCAGAAGTCTATGCTTTTTTTCAGCTCGGACTGTATCCATTCCCTCGCGCCGCACAGTTTTTGTTTGTCCATGATGTTCTCCCCTTTCAGGCTTGTTCATTCATCCGGGTTCCGTATTTCATATAGTAGCATTAAAGAAAATAATTTTCAAGAGTATTTTTATTTGAAATATTTTTTTATTTTCTTGGTGACAGCCGCGTCGGGCCGTGATATAATACACTATATCCAAGTCATACCGTAAAAATTTATGTATAAATGGAGGATGCAGAGCATGAACTATCTCGGCATTGAGGCAAGCGTCAGGAACCTCCCGGAGCTTGACCGTGATTTTTTCCCGCTCTATAAGTTCAACCACGCCTTTCTTGCCTCGGCGAAGAAGCCCCTCGGCGTCGCCGTGGAGCGCAGCGGCGGCGAGATGGCATCCGTCCGCACGTTCATCCACGGCACTGCCGGTATGATCGACGCTGACCGGTATTACATCCGCCGCCTCGTCAAGACCCTGCTGTGGATGAAAGGCGGCTGGCGCGTGTACATAAGCGGCGATGGCGATATGTATGAATATATCCGCGGCTGCTTCTCTGCCGGCGGTTGCCAGGAGTTTGACTGGGACTATTTCTCCAAGATATATGAGCGCCCCTTTGAGGTCGTCTATACCGATACCCTGCCCGAGGCGAAGGATTCACCCAAGCCCGCGGGCGGGCACTTCGACGGCTGCCGCATAGGCTTCGACGCGGGCGGGAGCGACCGCAAGGTCTCCGCCGTCATCGACGGCGAGACCGTGTATTCCGAGGAGGTCGTGTGGTTTCCCAAGACGAACTCCGATCCCGACTATCACTATGACGGCATCGTCGCCGCACTTAGGTCGGCGGCGGCGCACATGCCGCGCGTGGACGCGGTGGGCGTGTCGAGCGCCGGCGTGTACATAAACGACCGCACCATGAACGCCTCGCTCTTCCTCAAGGTTCCGCAGGAGCTCTTCGACGCAAAGGTCAAGGACATCTACATCCGCGCCATTACCGATACTTTCGGCGACGTGCCTTTCTGCGTCTTCAACGACGGCGACGTCACCGCGCTCGCCGGGGCGATCAGCCTTGAGGATACGAACATCCTCGGCATCGCCATGGGTACGAGCGAAGCCGGCGGATATGTCGATGAAAAGGGGTACATCACCGGCTGGCTCAATGAGCTCGCTTTCATCCCCGTGGACGCAAACCCCGGCGCGATGCGTGATGAGTGGTCGCTCGACATTGGCTGCGGCGTGAAATACTTCTCGCAGGACGGCGTCATAAAGCTCGCCCCGGCGGCGGGCATCGAGCTTGACGATGCTCTCTCCCCGGCGGAAAAGCTCAAGGCCGTGCAGGCGCTGATGAACGGCGGCGACGAGCGCGCCGCCGCAATATACCGCAGCATCGGCGTGTATCTGGCGCACTCGCTCGCGCTCTACCACGATATGTATCACTTCCGCCATGTGCTGCTGCTCGGGCGCGTGATGTCCGGGCGCGGGGGCGAGCTCATCATCAGCGAGTGCGAGCGCGTCCTGCGCGATGAATACAGCGAGCTTGCGGAGAAGATACACCTCGCCCTGCCGGATGAGAAGTTCCGCCGCGTCGGCCAGTCCGCCGCCGCCGCATCCCTGCCGGAAATCAAGAAGTAATCAAACGTATCACACCTAAAAAGGAGATCGCGCACATGAAAAAACACATTGTCTGCTTTGGCGATTCCAATACCCATGGCTACTGTGCAGACCCCAACGATACCGCCGACCACACCGACCGCTTCACCGAGGACGAGCGCTGGACCTGCCTCCTGCAAAAGGCGCTGGGCGAAGATTACCTCGTGCTCGAGGAAGGGCTTTCCGGACGCACTACCGTGTTCCGCGACCCGCTGCACGAATGCATGTCCGGGCTCGACGTGATATACTCCACGCTCATGTCGCATGAGCCGGTCGATCTGCTCATCATCATGCTCGGCACGAACGACACTAAGGAGCGCTTCAATGCAAGCCCCGCTTGCATCGGCATCGGCATGGAGCGCCTCGCGATGAAAGCCGAGACCGTCGGCGCATGGCGCGGCGGCCGGCCGAACATCCTCATCGTCGCCCCGCCGCATATCGGCGCAGGGCACAACGACCCCGCCATGGGCGCGTCCTGCCACGCGACTTCTATGGGCGTTGCGGAACAGTACCGCCAGAAGTGTGCCGCGCACGGCTGGGCGTTTCTTGACGCCGAGGGCGTCGCAGAGTTCAACACCGTGGACTATATGCACCTCAGCCGCCGCGGACACAGCCAGCTTGCCCAAGCGCTCGCGCCGCTGGTGCGTGAGCTGACATAATGCTGGGCCGCGTTTTCCGCTATCAGGGCGGGCTATGGCGGGTGCTCAATACGCTGACGGATATCATGGCGCTGAGCGTGCTGTGGCTCCTGTGCTCTCTCCCCGTGCTGACTCTCGGCGCAGCGACGACCGCGCTCTATGACAGCGTCGTGCGTTGCATACGCTATAAGCAGCCGAAGCCCTACGCCCGCTTTTTCCGCACTCTTAAAAACGAACTTGTGCCCGGCATACTGCTGACGCTCCTGTGGGGTGCCGTCTCAGCGCTCGGGCTGTGGATGCTCGCACTGCTGCGGCAGTATAGCGCCGTGTCTCCCTCCGCCGGGGCGGCGGGCGCGGCGTACTATGTCGCGCTTGTGCTGCCGCTCGGCGCGGCGTGCTGGGTGTTCCCGATCCTCTCGCGCTGTGAACTCGGCTTCGGCGCGCTGAACAAAACGGCGCTGACCTTTGCCGTGGGGCACCTGCCCTCGACAGTGATCCTCGTGCTGATGACGGCGGAGCTTGCGCGTCTGAGTGTGCGCTGGCTCTTCCCGCTCGCGTTCATGCCGGCGGTGCTGATGCTGCTCTGGTCGCTTTTCACCGAGCCCGCGTTCAAAAAGCACGGCGCGGGCATCGCCGCGGAACCGGAGCAAAACGCCGGTAACGCCGAGAGCAGCGAGTGAATAGCCCAATACAGAAAAATCCCAAAAAACAAAGAGCCCTGCACTTTCGTGCAGGGCTCTCCGTTTTGGGAGAAAAGAGAGGATTTATAGGAGTAGAGTAGTAGCAAATTAATTTCCGAGCCCCGGCAGAGTGTTCTGTCTGCTCGATCCGCTGGTCTGTGCGCCGTCGTCAGGTCCTTTCTCATCAAAGGTGAGGCTCACGGTGCGGCTCTCGCCGGCTCTGTAAAGCTCGACCTCAACGGTGTCGCCCGCGGAGTGGTTGCTGATGGCGTTCTTGAGATCGGTGTAGCTGGTGATCTCTTCGCCGTCGATCTTGGTGATTATATCGCCCTTTTCGATACCGGCCTTCTCCGCGCAGCTGCCGCTCGTTACGCCGCCGACGTATGCGCCGACAGGCATATCATAGTACTGGCTGTACATGGAGCTGTAGCGGGTGTCTATTTCGACGCCCATATAGGCCTTACCGGTGACGTAGCCCTTGGTGATAAGGTCGTTTGCGATGGAGACCGCGTCGTTTGCGGGTATCGCGAAGCCTATGCCCTCGACGCCGGTGGCGCTGTACTTTGCGTTGACGACGCCGACCACCTGACCCTGATCGTTATACACGGGGCCGCCGGAGTTGCCGGAGTTGACCGCCGCGTCGATCTGGAACACGTTTATCGGGGTGGTGCTTTCCTCGGTGGTGATGGCTCTGTCCTTAGCGCTGACATGGCCGGTGCTCATGGAGAACTCGAGCTCGCCGAGGGGATTGCCTACGGCGTACACTGTGTCGCCCACGGCAAGCTCGTCGCTGTCACCAAAGGTGACGGGATTGAGTCCTTCAGCATCTATCTTCAAAACCGCGATGTCGTTGTCCTGTTCGGTGCCGACGACGGTCGCGATGTATTTGGTGCCGTCATGGGTCATAACGTTGATATCGAAACTGCCCTCGTAGGCGTCCTGTATCACGTGGTAGTTGGTAAGGATGTAGCCGTCGGAGGAGACGATGAAGCCGGAGCCGCTGACTGCGGCGGAGCTTGTCATACCGAAGAAGTTGCTGTAGGTGATCTCGCTCGAGATGCCGACGACCTGCTGGCACGCAAGGTCATATATGCTCGATGCGGACATCGTGCCGCTTGCTGTGCTGCTCGCTGCGGGGGTGCTGCCTGTGTTTACGACCAGCTGCTTTTCCTCGCTGCTCAGCTCGGCGATTTGGCTTTCAAGCTGATCCATCCTGCTGGAGTATCTGCCGCTCATTATCGCGCCGCCGGCGAAGCCGCCGAGCAGTGCGCATATAAGCGCGATGCATACTATCTTTACCCAGCCGCTGCCGGAGCCCTGAGCCTTCGGCTCCTTGACTTCCTTGACGGGCTTTTCGGGGGGAGTGTAGTATTTCGGAGGAACGGTGCTTTCATCCTCGCGGACATAGTGCGCATCGGAATAAATCTTCTGGGTATATCCGTTTTTGTAATGATATTCGCCGTTGACTCTGTCGGTCGTATCGGCCTGAGGGGTTGAATTTGTGCTTTCCGGGGCTGCCTGCTCCGGATGTTCATCATCATACGGATAATACATAATCGGAACCTTCTTGTTTTCTTTTGGAAAGGTACATACTGTGTACTTCTCTTGTTTACGTGCCTTACTATACAGGGCATTTATGACGTTGTAATGAACAAAGTCCCAAGAAATTTTAAACAAGATGAATACAATGTATGAACCCGCTCCGCTATCAGTATTTTCCGTAGTTTATGTTGAGGTATCCGTCTATCGGCTCGACGGCGGTGTTCTCGGTTATCCACTTGTATGTGCGCGCCGAGTCCGTGAGCAGTTCGATGCTTACGTAGTCATAGATGTAGTCGCCGTAGACATTCGCGCTGCGGCCGACAAACTCCGACATCTCCATGTATATCCACACGTTCGTCGTGCGCAGGCGTATCTCCTCGGTGTCGGAAGCAAAGCGCAGGCCGATCGTCCCGTCCTCCGCGTCGGGCAGGATGCATTCGGTGTACAGCTCATAAGCCTGCGCCGGTGTCAGGCGGACGGTATCGTTAAGGTAGCTGCCGTCATCCCCGATATTCTCGACCGTCAGATAGGCCGTGCTTATGCTCTCCTCCGTGACCGGGATGCTTGAGCCGACGCGCTGCGCGATCAGCTCCGGGCAGTTGAGCAGCCTGTCGAGCGCGCCTATCGCGGAATCCGGGTCGCTCGTCAGATCATTGCTGTAGGGCAGCATATACAGCCGGCAGACGTGCGTGCCGTCCTTGAGATAGTAATTGAGCGGCTCGATGTAGTAGTTTCCGTCGGTCTGGTTCGGGAGACTCTTCGAGTCTATAAGCTTCTGGTGAAACTCGCGGTAAAGCTCCAGCGTCTCCGGCTGGTTTTCGTGCCCGGTGCTGCCCTCGGAGAAGTTTACGTAGTCTATCTCGTCAAGCGGCGGGACGTACTTTTCGTAGCCCGTGACGTCAAACTCCGCGCACAGCGCAAGCGCCATGAGCGCGGTGCACACCGCGGCGTACTGCTTCCATCCCTTGGAGAATACCCTCAGCGTTTTCTGCATCAGCATCTCCGAACCGAACCATCCGATGAACGCCCCGACCGGCAGCATCGCGATCACGAGTACCGCCGCCGGCACGCCGTAGAGCACATTGTCAAAGAACCAGTAGTACACGGCGCAGGCGAAGGTCAGCGCCCCGCCTATGGCCATGCAGTATTTGAACGCGGGTCTGAGCCATCTCACGGCCACAACGTCCCCGGCAAGCTCCATGCGCCTCCGGCGGACTATGACGAGCCCCAGTCCGGCGAGCACGAGCCCCGCAATGCAGAAGCCGATAAGGTATCCGGACCATGTGACGGAGTAGGTATAGACGCCGTCCTCCACACCGGGTACCAGCGTGGATATAACGTCGCCGTTGATGAAAAGCATCTTGACCGGCGAGAGGAAATCGAGCACCGAGCCGTCGTAGGCGTAGCCGTAGACCAGCACGGACAGCAGCGCCTCCACCGCGCGCTCGAGCAGCACCGCCGCGATGTTAATAACGCCGTAGAGCACCGGGAGCACCAGCAGGTTCCCCGTCAGCGCGGCGCAGAAAGCTGCGAGCCCGAAGAAGGCCGTGCTGCACATGAGCGACGCCGCCAGCCGCATCAGCATATACCTCGCGATGACGTTCGGCGTTCCTGCAAGGATGATCCACGCCACAGCCCAGACGAGCAGATCGGCAATGAGCATCGGCGCAAGCCCCGTGATAAATGCCGTGCAGTACATCGTCTCCCGGCGCAGCGGCAGGGAGTTTGCAAGGCCGCATCTGCGCGTATCGTACAGATAGCCGAACACCGCCATCGCGATGAGCACAGCAAAAACGAAAGTGACCGGGAACTCAAACCTGCACGTTTCAAGAACATGGCGGTTCACGCCGTATATTTCAAGCAGGCTGCCGCGGAGATTAAAGCGCAGCTTGCTGAGCAGGTTCACTGGGAATACGAATATCATCGCTGCGAAATACGCCGTCCACAGCGGCCAGAAGCGCTTGAGCAGGTTCAGCGCAACGTGCTTATTAAAGAATGATATCCTTGATCTCACTGTCAGCGCCTCCCAACTCATAAATAAATATCTCCTCCAGCGTCAGCGGCAGCACGTCTATAAAAAACGGCTGTGCCGCGGCCAGAACGTTCGTCACTTCCTCCGCTGTCCCGCGCACTATAAGCTGATACAGCCGTCCGGTGACGCTCTTGTGCAGTATCTCGAGCCCGTCGGGCAGCTCCCTGTCTTCCGGCAGCGCGAGTTGCACCTTGACGGTGCTGTCCTGCAGCTCGCACAGCGGGCGCTGGAGAAGCATTCTTCCTCCGTTCATTATGCCGACGTGGTCGCACACGTCCTCAAGCTCGCGCAGGTTGTGCGAGGAGACGAGCACCGTCGTCCCCCGCTCAGCAACGTCCGCAAGCAGCAGCTTCATCACCTGCCTGCGCATCACCGGGTCGAGCCCGTCGAGCGGCTCATCGAGCAGCATATACTTCGGGCAGAGCGACAGCGCCAGCCAGAACGCCGCCTGCTTCTGCATCCCCTTTGAAAGGCGCTTGAACGAGCACTCCGGGGCTATGCCGAATGCCGGGGCGAGCTTGTTGTAGCGCTCCTCGCTGAAGCCGGGATACATGCGCCGGTAGAGCAGCATCATATCCTTCACCGATGCGCCGGGGTAGTAGAACACCTCGTCCGGTATATATGCTATCTGTGCTTTGACCGCGGGGTTCTCAAACACCGCCTCTCCGTCATACAGCACCTCGCCCTCGTCCTGCCGGAGAATGCCGGCCATGTGGCGTATCAGCGTCGACTTGCCCGCGCCGTTCGGCCCGACAAGCCCGTATACCGCGCCGTCCGGCACGGATATATCCAGCCCGTCGAGCGCGGTAAAGCCGTCAAAGCTCTTCCGCAGGGATCTGACTTCTATCATCTGTCTCTCCTCCTTGTATCATGGCGCGCATTTCCTCCTCGCTCACGCCGAGGCTGTGCAGCTCCGCCGTCAGTGCCGAGAGCTTTTCCATAAGCTCCGCCTTATGTGCCAGAGCGGCGCTGTTTTCACGGCTGACATAGCTGCCCTTGCCGGGCACGGAGACGGTATAGCCCTCCGCCTCAAGCTCCCGGTAGGCGCGCTGGATCGTATTCGGGTTTATCGTCAGGCTGACGGCAAGCTCCCTTACCGACGGCAGCCTGCTGCCCTCGGTGAGCACGCCGTTTATGATAAGCTGACGCAGACCGTCCTTGACCTGCTCATATATCGGCCGCGAATCGCGGTAGTTCAGCTGTATCATCCATACTCCTCCTGTGCTAACTGTACTAATTTAATTAATACAGTTAATATATACCACTCCCCTGCTCCTCTGTCAATACGCCTGATTCTTAATTTTTTCGACAGCAAAAAAACATCGCCGCTCAAATACCGGGTGGTCGTAAAATAGTAAAATCAAAAAATGATGAAAACCTTGTGTTTTCAAGGGGCGGCGTGACTTCGGTCACGCCGTTTCCTTTTTCATCAGCTCATTCAGAGGGATAAAGCCCAGCCCGTCGTACTTGATGTGGATGTGCTGTACCCGCTTGCCGCTGGATTTGTCCGGTGCGTCCACATAGATGGCAGACACCAGTTCGCGCAGCGCATAGCCGTCCAGCTCTTCAATGCCGACATACTTGTGTGCTTTCTGAATGAACTTTTCAATGTTTTCGTTCTGTCGTTCCTGTACTTCGATCTCCTGCTGCAAGGTGATCGCTTCCGCTTCCAACTGCTTCTGCTCCGCTTCATAGGTCTGGCTCAGCATATCATAGCGTTCATCCGTCAGCCGCCCGCTGGCGTTGTCCTCGTAAATCTTGATGAACAGCCTTTTCAGCTCGGCAATGCGCCGCTCATTGCTTTCCAGACGCTTTTTGCGGATGCGGATTTGCTCACAGCTTTCCACGCGGAGCTGTTCCTCCATGATCGTGCGGAAATAATCCTCGTGCCGCAGGATATACCCCATAACCGCCTGAATGTGCTTGAGAACCAGCCGCTCCAACACCTTGACACGAATAAAATGTCCATTGCATTTCTCTTTGTGCTTACGGTGCAGCGAGCAGTCAAAGAAATCCTGATCGAAATCGCCGTTGTTGGACGAACCGTACAGCATTTTGGAGCCGCAGTCCGCACAATAGACAAGCCCGGAGAAAATGCTGCTTCTTCCCGTGCGGGTCATTCGGTGCCGCTGCTGGCGGATCTCCTGCACCTTTTCAAACACATCATCGTCAATAATGCGTTCATGCGTGTTGGGAAAGACCGCTCGTTTCTCAATGGGATTTTCTCGTTGCTTCTTGTCCCAAATGGAGTTGGTGTAGGTCTTGAAATTGACGGTGCAGCCTGTGTACTCCCGACGTTCCAGAATCCTGACAACCGTGCTGTCACCCCAGCCATATGGGTCTTCCGGTTTCTTATTGGGGCTTTTGATCCCCTGCAAAGTCTTGTAGGCAGTCGGTGTCAACACCTTGTCCGCTTTCAGTTGGTTCGCAATCTGCTGCGGGCCTCTGCCCTCCATGCACATGGAAAAGATGCGCTTCACCACATCGGCAGCAACCGGGTCAACCTTCCAGCGGTTTGGATTTTCCGGGTCTTTCAGATAGCCGTATGGAACGTTGGTTGTCAGCGGAATACCGCGCTCACCCTTCGCCTTTTTGACAGCGCGGATCTTGCGGCTGGTATCCCGTGCATAAAACTCGTTGAACCAGTTCTTGATGCCTGCAAAATCATTATCCGTGCTGTTGGGGTCAATGGTGTCAAAATTGTCATTGATGGCAATGTAGCGGACACCGTACTGTGGAAAGGTGAAGTTGGTGTAAAGTCCTGTTAGTGCAGAGTTTCGTCCCAGTCTGGATAGATCTTTCGTGCAGCAGACCGCCACTCTGCCAGCTTCAATTTCTGCAAGCATCGCCTGAAAACCGGGGCGGTCGTAGGTCACGCCGCTCACGCCATCATCCACAAAGAATGTGGGATTTGGAAAATGATGTTCCCGTGCGTACCGCAAAAGCATATCCTTCTGGTTTTCAATGGACAAAGACTCTCCAGCTCGTTCATCCTCCTGCGAAAGACGGCAGTAGAGTGCTGTGATTTTATTTGTTGCTCCGTTCATTTCTGAATCCTCCTTTGGCGGAGCAACTGTCAGTACAGGATTGGTTGCTTCTATTGTACCAAGAGACTGGATATTTGTCATTCAGAATCCTCCATCTTTTTCGTAAACTTTTTGCTGGTGATACGCTCCAACTTGCGGACAAAGCTCTCCGTTCCTTCGTAGCTGCCCGTGACGGTGTAAACCGTGCCATGAATGACTTCGGTGACGGTCAATTCAGGAACCCAGAAAGCAGACAGATTTTTCACGCAGAGATGCCCGTCCTCGTTGAAATAGCAGTTGTGTCGTGGATGGTCGGGCGGCAAGGGCTGCGGTTTGAGATACGGGTCTGGATTGAAGAAGTAATATTCCGCTGGCTCGTCGTGGTCAGCCTTTTCCCATTCCTCGATTTCTGCCAGCAGGTCAGGGTCGATTTCGTGTTCAAATTCTTTGTTGTCGTTCATAAGTACCTCCAGATTTTCTATTCAAATTAGTGTTCAATTTCCTGTTTTTTTTGCTGTGTCACGGCGTTTTGTCGCTCCTGCTCATGCTGTACCTCGTAGATGTTGTAATGAATTGCCCAGAGCTTTTTCGCGTCGGCATGGAGCGGTGAAAGCTCCGTCTGAATGTCCT
>CAVFGM010000024.1:0-5498 GCA_963621955.1 Bacteroidaceae bacterium | reverse complement strand
AGCCCGGACACCGGCAGCACGCGGCGCTCGCCGCCCTGCTCGACCTCGACGCCGGAGAGCTCGTCCCCGCCAATCAGCGTGCTTATCTTCGCGTCGAGCACAAATTCGACATTGGCCTTGCCGCGCAGCGCCTCGACAAGCATTGCCTCGCCGCGGAAGCTGTCACGCCGGTGGATGAGATACACCTTGCGGCAGATCTCGCTCAGCAGCATCGCGTCGGAGAGCGCGCTGTTGCCGCCGCCCGAGACGGCAACGTCCTGCCCTGCGAAGAATGCGCCGTCGCACACGCTGCAGTAGCACACGCCGCTGCCGGTGAGCCGCTCCTCGTTCTCAAGGCCGAGGGTGCGCGGCTTCGCGCCGGTCGCGATCACTATCGCGCGGCAAGTATATTCCGCACCGGAAGCGCAGACCACGGTCTTTTCCTCGCCCTCTGCGGACACGGACACGACCTCCTCGAGCTCGACCTCCGCGCCCTGATTCATCGCCTGCTCCAGCAGCATGTCGCCTATCTGCGCGCCGCTGACGGAGCTGTAGCCGGGGAAGTTTTCAACGTTGGTGCTGCGCGTGATCTGCCCGCCGAAGGCGGCCTTCTCGATGACCAGCACGCTCTTGCCCGCGCGCCTTATATATGTCGCCGCGGTGAGCCCCGCAGGGCCTCCGCCGATAACTATTACGTCGTAGATCATATTCATACATCCTCAATAACAAAGCCCTTGTGCCAGTCGGCCTAAGGGCTTTGATTTTTATTATAGATACTTGCTTATGCCTGTGCGTTCAGGAATTCTTTGATCGCGCCAGCGCCCGCGAACTTCTCAAAGCTCTCGCCGTCGGTGATGACGAGGGTCGGAGCCTGCTTGACGCCGTAGTTGAGCGCAAGCTCAACATTGTCCCCGGCCATCAGCTTCTCATACTTGAAGCCGGCCTTGTCGAGATAGGAACAGGCGATGCGGCAGTTGGGGCAGGTCGGCGTTGCGAAAAGCATCGCTCTCGCACCGGCGTGGACTTCGCCCTCGTGCTCGCCGTTCTTGGCGGTGTGCTCCTCAGCCGAGGGAGCGGACTCTTCGATCGGCCCGTTGTGCTTGAGCACGGAGTGGTCGATGACGTATTCCCTGCGCTCCTTGTACTCCTGGGTCTTGCCGGCGTTCCAGTTCTGCACGGGGCGGTAGTAGCCGGTGATGCGGCTGTATACCTCGGCAGGCTCGCCGCACTCGGGGCAGGTGAAATGCTCGCCGCTGATGTAGCCGTGGTGCTTGCAGACGGAGTAGGTGGGAGAGAGGGTGTAGTAGGGCAGCTTGTAGTTCTCGGCGATCTTGCGCACGAGGTTTGCCGCAGCCTCCCAGCTCGGAAGCTTCTCGCCGAGGAAGGCGTGGAAGACGGTGCCGGAGGTGTAGCGCGTCTGGAGATCGTCCTGAATGTCGAGCGCGGCGAAGATATCGTCGGTGTAGCCGACAGGCAGGTGCGAGCTGTTGGTGTAATACGGGGTGCCGCCCGGCTCTGCAGCGGTGATGATGTCGGGATAGAGCTCAACATCGTGCTTTGCGAGACGGTAGGAGGTGGACTCTGCGGGCGTGGCTTCGAGGTTATACAGGTCGCCGTACTGCTCCTGATAATCGCTCAGGCGCTCGCGCATGTGGTCGAGCACTTCCTTGGTGAACTGCTGGCACTTGGGGTCGGTCATGTCCGCGCGGATCCACTTCGCGTTGAGACCGGCTTCGTTCATGCCGACAAGGCCGATGGTGGAGAAGTGGTTGTCAAAGGTGCCGAGGTAGTACTTGGTGTAGGGGTAGAGCCCTGCGTCGAGGAGCTTTGTGATGACCGTGCGCTTTATCTTGAGCGAGCGTGCAGAGAGATCCATGAGCTTGTCGAGACGGGCGTAGAAGTCCTTCTCGTCCTTGGCGAGGTAGGCAAGGCGCGGCATGTTCAGCGTCACGACGCCGACCGAGCCCGTGGACTCACCGGAACCGAAGTAACCGCCGGACTTCTTGCGCAGCTCTCTGAGGTCGAGACGCAGACGGCAGCACATCGAGCGCACATCGCTCGGCTCCATGTCGGAGTTGATGTAGTTGGAGAAGTAGGGAGTGCCGTACTTTGCGGTCATCTCGAAGAGGAGCTTGTTGTTCTCCGTGGGGGACCAGTCAAAGTCACGGGTGATGGAGTAGGTCGGGATCGGGTACTGGAAGCCGCGGCCGTTCGCGTCGCCTTCGATCATAATGTCGATGAAGGCCTTATTGACCATGTCCATTTCCTTCTTGCAGTCGCCGTAGGTGAAGTCCATCTCCTTGCCGCCGACTATCGCGGGCTGATCCTTGAGGTCAGCGGGAACGGTCCAGTCGAGTGTGATATTGGAGAACGGAGCCTGAGTGCCCCAGCGGGACGGAGTGTTCACGCCGAAGATGAAGGACTGGATGCACTGCTTGACTTCCTTGTAGGTGAGGTTATCGACTCTCACGAACGGAGCCAGATAAGTGTCGAACGAGGAGAAGGCCTGAGCACCGGCCCATTCGTTCTGCATGATGCCGAGGAAGTTCACCATCTGGTTGCAGAGGGTGGACAGGTGGCTTGCGGGGGAGGAGTTTATCTTGCCCGGGATGCCGAGACCCTGCTTGATGAGCTGGCGCAGGCTCCAGCCGGCGCAGTAGCCGGTGAGCATGCTCAGGTCATGCAGGTGGATGTCGCAGTTGCGGTGCGCGTCGGCGATCTCCTGATCGTACACCTCGCTGAGCCAGTAGTTTGCGGTGATGGCGCCGGAGTTTGAGAGGATGAGTCCGCCGACGGAATAGGTGACGGTGGAGTTTTCCTTGACGCGCCAGTCCTCAATGTTGAGGTATTTATCGACAGTCTCCTTATAATCAAGGTAAGAGGACTTGGTGTTGCGCAGCTTCTCGCGCTGCTTGCGGTAGAGAATATAGGACTTTGCAACTGCCTCGTAGCCGCCGCGGGAGAGCACCGCCTCGACGCTGTCCTGAATATCCTCGACGGCGACCTTGCCGTCCTTTATCTTCGGCAGAAAGTCCGCCGAGACCTTCAGCGCCAGAAAGTCAATGACGCTGTCGTTATAATCCGTGCCTGTGGCGTCAAACGCCTTCTTGATTGCGGCGGCGATCTTGTTTATGTCGAACTCCACTATTTTGCCGTCGCGCTTTACTACCTGATACAATTCTTTATCCCCCTGTCTTTGGTATATCAGACACCCCTGACCTGCACCGACGGAACATATTCCGCCGCCGCGCCGGCCAGTGAGTGCATCTCTGCTTCGTCATAGGCACCGAGCCCGCGGATATCCAGCACATGGCCGGAATCCTTGAACTGCTGGAGGTAATACTCCTTCGCGCCGCTTATCCATTTTGCCGCATCCCTGACGCTCTCGCGCGTGTGCAGCCCTTTTACAACGGTCGTCCTGAACTCATAGTCCACGCTGCCGCTCAGAAGAAAGTCCTTCGAGCGCTCTATCGCATTGAGGTCGAGCCTGTCGATCCCCGCGGTCTTCGCGTAAAGCTCGGGCGAGTTCTTAATATCCATCGCGACCCTGTCAACAAGCCCCGCGCGGACGATGTCCATGAGCCTGTCGGGAAAGGAACCGTTGGTGTCGAGCTTTATCTTAAAGCCGAGCGCGCGCACCTTTTCGAGAAACTCGCCGATATCGCTGTGCAGCAGCGGCTCGCCGCCGGTTATCGCGACGCCGTCGAGCACGCCCACGCGCTTTTGCAGAAAGCTCAGTACCTGCTCCTCGTCCGTGTCGTGTGCCAGTTCCTCCGGCAGCACCAGAGGAGCGTTATGGCAGAACGGGCAGCGGAAGTTGCAGCCGCCGGTGAACACCGTGCAGGCGACAAGGCCGGGATAATCCAGCAGAGTCAGCTTCTGCAGACCGGATATAAGCATGCCGCATCCTCCTTCGCGTTAGCATCGCGCCGTCATCGCGCTTGTATATAATAAGGCCACATGCCGCGCTTGTCAATAGCAAAATCACTATATATTGATTACAAAATCGAAAAACTTGGTTTCTGGCACAAAATATAGTGCCATCCCGCGCGGCACGCGCAGAAGACACCGACGGCTATTCTAATGCAAGCCTAACAATTTTTCAAGGGCAAAACGGGTAAATCGTGCAAAGTTGTAATAACTGACTATTTACGGCGGCCGAAACTGTGCACTATATAGAATTTCGGACACTTGCGGGAAAACCGCACGGGTGCTATAATTTACATTCGAGTGTTATTGTTTATAGTAGGAAATAACGGAAAATCATATAGCAAAAGATCGAAAGGACGTGAAACCATGTGCGGCATAGTAGGTTACGTTGGAAAAGAGCAGGCCGCTCCCATTCTGCTGGACGGGCTTGAAAGGCTCGAATATCGTGGGTATGACTCTGCCGGCCTCGCCGTTCTCGGCGGCAGGCGCGGCTTACAGGTAAAGAAATCCAAGGGGCGCCTGAGCGTTCTCAAGGCGCTGACGGATAACGGGCGCAGCCTCACCGGCACGCTCGGCATCGGCCATACGCGCTGGGCGACGCATGGCGAACCGAACGATGTAAACTCCCACCCTCAGCTGAGCGAGGGAAGAAAGATCGCCGTTGTCCATAACGGCATTATAGAAAACTATGTTGAGATAAAGGAATTTCTCATTTCTCAGGGCGTGCATTTCAGCTCCGAGACCGATACCGAGGTCGTCGCACAGCTGCTTGAGTATTTCTATGACAGCTGCGGGGACTTCATGGCATCCGTCTACCGTGTGCTTGACCGCATCGAGGGCGCTTACGCGCTGGGCATCATCTGCCGGGATGTACCCGACAGCTTCGTCGCCGCGCGCAAGGACGCGCCTCTGCTCCTCGGCTACGGGGACGGCTGCAACTTCGTCGCCTCCGATGTTACCGCGCTCATCAAGCATACGCGCGACGTGGCGTATATGAACGACGGCGAGGTCGCCCTCGTCTCCGCCGACGGCATTCAGGTCTTTGATGAATACGGCCAGCCCGTCGAGAAAGAGCACAGCTATGTCGACTGGGACGTCAGTGCTGCCGAAAAGGGCGGCTATCCGCACTTCATGTTCAAGGAGATCATGGAGCAGCCCGAGGCCGTGCGCAAGACCATCTCCCCGAGAATAAAGGAGGGCCAGATCGTTTTTGACGAGCTGAGCCTTGATGAGGACTTCATCCGCAGCCTTGACAGAATATTCATCGTGGCCTGCGGCTCGTCCTACCATGTCGGCATGGTCGGCAAGTATAATCTTGAGCGGCTTCTGAGAAAGCCCGTGGATGTGCAGCTCGCCTCGGAGTTCCGCTATGCCGATCCCCTCGTCGGGCCGAACAGCCTTGTCATCGTCATCAGCCAGTCGGGCGAGACGCTCGATACCATGGCAGCGCTCCGCGAGGCGCGCCGCCTCGGCGCGAAGATCCTCTCCATCGTGAACGTCGTCGGCAGCTCCATCGCGCGCGAGTCGGACGATGTGCTCTATACCTGGGCAGGCCCCGAGATCGCCGTTGCCACCACGAAGGCCTACAG
>CAVFGM010000023.1:4028-22118 GCA_963621955.1 Bacteroidaceae bacterium | reverse complement strand
GTGCGAACACAAGGGAGGCGGGGATGGTCTTGCGGATGAGCTGCCCCATGGTGATCTTGAAGTAATCGGACGCGACGACGAGGCAGACGTGCACCGGGGAAATAAGGCTTGCCGCATGGCACATGCACATGAGCAGCACCATCAGCGGTATGCCGCCGTCAAGCGTGGCAAAAGCCAAGGGCGTGCCGAGGGCGATGATGCCGTTGTTGCCGCTTATCGCGCCGCCGACAAAGAACATGATAGCGAACACGAGCCATGCCGGGATAGGCAGAGTCGAGAGCACAGCGGGCAGGAGAGTGAGCACGCCGGTATAGGAGATGAACTCCTTGAGCACGAGAATAAGAAAGGTGTTGAGCAGCAGCTTCACCTCAAAGGCACTGACGAGGAAGCCTTTGAGCTCCGCGAAGCTGAAGCGGTACACGAAGGCTGCGAGGACGATGACTGTGAGCACCGCTGTCACGACCTGAAAGTCAAAGGCCAGTATCAGCACCAGTATGAGCAGCAGTGACCAGAGGTGCTTTACGAGGTTCAGCGCGTCGCGGGCGCGGTTCTCGCTGCGCGGCGTGCCGGGATCGCGCGGCAGACGGAGAAAATACGGAAAGTACCCGACGAGGGCGAGAACGAGCATCGGGATTATCATCCCGAGCATGAACCGGCCGAGGGACTGCCCGGACAGGCTCGCCATCAGCAGCACGCCCGTGTAGGTCGGGAGCGTGCTCTCCGGGATATGGCGAAACCAGCTTGTGACAAAGGCCTGCTCCTTAGCGTCAAGATAGCCGTCGGTCGCGTCCTTGACGATATCCGCGCAGAGTATCATAGCCGCGGCGGAGGGCAGCAGCCCGATGAAGAGCGGAGCGCCCGCGGCGTTGACGCGCCGGTTGTGGAAAAGACCGTTGAGGTCGAGCTGCGCGAGCTTTATCTGGCTGCGCGCTTCGAGCATGCGCTGGAGATAAGTGATGAGATAGAGCGAGACGAGCACCGAAAAGGAATTCCAGTCCGTGAACACCCGCGCGGTCTGGCTCAGTATCGCCCTCGGCGGGATGCGGTAAAGCAGCGCCGCAGCGATGAGCGCGCCGAGTATGGCCTGATAAAGCGGGCGTTTTAGCGCGAGGAGGATAACAATCACAAGAAAGACGATACCGAGAAAAACGAGCTGCATATCTGTACTCCATTGAGGGTAGAATTTTGAAGAAATTATATCCTAACTGTGTACATAAAGTCAACAATTCCGTCAGATATCGACAGGGGCGCGGCCGTGTGGTATGGTAATAAAAAAGTTGTGCGGCACTTTTTACAATTTTTACCGTCTATAATATAAAAGGCATGATAAGGAGGCGGCGATATGAAGCACAGCCGCGTTATAAATATTCTGATACTGATATTCGGCATCCTCTGCCTGCTGTATTATTTCGGCATGGGCTTTGCTGTGCGCTTTGGGCAGTCGCTGCTGTTCCTATGGCTGCTGGCGGGGCTTGCGTGCATCGCGCGCTTTGTGATTTTTGACCGCAGCATACGCACCGGAAAGCCGCTGCCGTTTTCGGAGAGGCTCCTGAAGATAGTCCATATCTGCATTGCCGTGGGCTTTGCAGTGTTCGTGTTTGCGGAGTGCTTTATATGCTCGGGCGCGTTTGTCAAGCCCGAAGAGGGGCTTGACTGCATAATAGTCCTCGGCGCAAAGGTCAACGGCACGCAGCCGAGCGGCGCGCTGGCGCAGCGGATAGACGCGGCGGCGGAATATCTCATGGCAAACCCCGATACCGTCTGCATCGCATCCGGCGGGCAGGGGGACGACGAGGGCATCAGCGAGGCCGAGTGCATTCGCCGTAACCTCATAAACTACGGCATCGACCCGGAGCGGGTGCTCCTTGAGGATAAGTCCACCAGTACGCTGACGAATATCGAAAACAGCCTGAAGCTGCTGCCCGAGGGGGCGGAGAACATCGGCATTGTCACGAACGACTTCCACATTTTCCGCGCGCTTGCGACTGCGCGGCACGTATCGGCGCTGAATTTCAGCGGAATACCGGCACCCTCCACGGGCTACGGCTTCACGCACTATGCCCTGCGAGAGTTCTTCGCCGTCGGCGCGGGACTCATCAAGGGTGAGCTCAGCTTCTGAGAAGAAAAAACGCGATGCGCTCCGCCGGCAGAGAAAGCCGCAAGAATGACCGGATAAATATGGAGTTTGCGGCTGAAACGTAAAATACACCGCCCCGGTTCCAATGGGTAATGGGAACCGGGGCGGTGTATTATTATGCGCGCCGTTTATAGGTGACGAAGCAGTAGCGTATATCGCCCTCCGTCTGCCAGCGTTCTTCATCGATCCGCTCCCAGTCGGGGGAAGAATCGAGATTTTCAAAATAACTGTCGGACTGCGGAGCGAGGTCTATCTTCGTGATGTGCACCGTGTCGAGATACGGCATGAACTGCCGATACACCGAGGCGCCGCCGATAACAAGGCAGCGCTTATATTCCGCTGCCAGTGCGAGCGCCTCCTCGGTGCTGTGCGCGACCTGCGCGCCGGGGACTTCAATATCCTGCCGGGTGACGACAATATTGTGCCGCCCCTTGAGCGGCCGTCCGCCGGGGAAATCGCCAAGAGTTTTCCGCCCGACGATGACGGCCGCGCCGTCCGTCAGCTCCTTAAAGTGGGTGCGGTCGGCTTTGAGCACGACGGGCTGCGTCCCGCCGCTGCCGATGCCCCAGTCTGAATATACCGCGACTATTGCTTCCATGGCCTTACACCGCGACGGGGATAGTCCCCTTGAAGTCGGAATACTCATAGCCCTCCATGCTGAAGCTGGCGCGCGTGAATTTATAGAAATCGTCGACCGTGGGGTCGATGATGAATTTCGGCGCGGGCTTCGAAGCGTTCTTTATTATCTCCTCTACTGCCGGGATGTGCCTGTCATATATATGCGCATCGGCAATGACGTGGATGAATTCGCCCGGCTTGAGCCCCGAGACCTGCGCAAACATCATCGTCAGCGCCGCGTACTGCACGACGTTCCAGTTGTTCGCGGTGAGCATGTCCTGCGAGCGCTGGTTGAGAATGGCGTTGAGCCTGTCACCGGTAACGTTGAAGGTCATGGAATATGCACAGGGGTAGAGCGCCATCTCCGAGAGGTCGGCAAAGGTATATATATTCGTCATGATGCGGCGGGAGGCCGGGTCATGCTTCAGATCCCACAGGACCTTATCCACCTGATCCATGTCGCCCTGCGGGTAGTGGTGCTTCACGCCGAGCTGATAGCCGTAGGCCTTGCCGATGGAGCCGTTTTCATCTGCCCATGCGTCCCACACGCGGGTGCGGAGATCATGGACGTTATTGCTCTTGAGCTGCCATATCCACAGCAGCTCGTCTATTGCTGACTTCCAATAGGTGCGGCGGAGAGTGAGTATGGGGAACTCCTCGGCCAAGTTATAGCGGTTTATTATTCCGAATTTCTTTATCGTGTGCGCGCTCTGACCGTCGTCCCACTTCGGGCGGACAGGGCGGTCGGTATCCCATATTCCGTTATCGAGGATATCGCGGCAGTTCCGGATGAAAATTTCGTCTGCTCTGCTCATGGATGTGTGACCTGCTTTCCAGTTAATTGGATTCATTTTATCATGTCTGCCGGGCTTGGTCAATCACCATTGCAGACGCTGCGGAATACACTGGTTTGGAGGTGGTGCCTATGAAATTCGCTGTCATCGGAGGCGACCGGCGCTCTGCGTGGCTATGCGCGCTGCTTGAGGGAGACGGGCACAGGGTCTATACCTATGCGCTGGAAAAGGCGGAGCTGCCGAAAGAAGTGCCCAAAACGGGCTGCCTGCAGGGCTGCGTATACGGCGCGGACTGGGTGATACTGCCGACACCGGCGGAACGCGGAGGCATGCTCAATGCGCCGTATTCATCGGAGCAGCTGAGGCTTGAGGAGATCATCTCGGCACTGTGGCCGGGGCAGGTGCTGTGCGGCGGGAAGCTCAGCCAGAGCGCCGCCGTCGGCGCGGTGCGAGCGGGGCTGCAGGTGGTCGACCTGATGCAGCGGCGGGACTTCGCTGTCGGGAACGCCGCCATTACCGCGGAGGGCGCGGCGGAGCTCATGATGAAGAGCGGCGAGCGCTGCCTGTGGGGCAGCCGTGTGCTTGTGACCGGTTGGGGCCGGGTGGCCAAGATACTCGCGCTGCGGCTGTACGCCCTCGGCGCGCTTGTCACTGTTGCCGCGCGCAAGGACGGCGACCGCGCGATGGCACGCGCGCTGGGGCTCGACAGCTGCGATTTTGACGGGATATATGAGCAGTCGGAGGAGTTCGACTTCGTCGCGAACACCGTACCGGCGCGGGTACTGGAGGATGATCTGCTTGCGCTGCTGCGGCCTGACGCGGTATTGCTGGAGCTTGCCTCGCCGCCGGGCGGCTTTGACGCGGAGCAGGCGAGAAGTCTTGGGCTGCCGGTGCTTGCGGCTCCAGGACTGCCGGGGGTCTACGCGCCATACACCGCGGCGGAGCTTATGAGGGAGACGATATACACGGTCATCAGCGAGGGGGATGAATGAGCATGGAGAACAAAAAAAGAATAGGTTTTGCGATGTGCGGCTCATATTGTACATACAGCCGGGTGTTTGAGGAAGCGGAAAGGCTCACGGAAAAATATGAGCTGATCCCGATAATGAGCGAAAACGCGGCGGAGACGGACAGCCGCTTCGGCGCAGCCTCGGAAAACATCAAGCGCCTGATGCAGATAACCGGGCGGCCGGTTGTGACCACCATAGCTGAAGCGGAACCGCTCGGCCCGCGCGAACCGATGGAGGCGATGGTAATCGCGCCATGCACGGGGAACACTCTTGCAAAGCTTGCAAACGGCGTGACCGACACCGCCGTCACTATGGCGGCAAAGGCACATCTGCGAAACGGCAGGCCGCTCGTTATCGCCTTCTCGACAAACGACGGGTTGTCCGGTTCGGCGGAGAACATCGGTAAGCTCCTCAATCGCAAGAATGTGTACTTTGTCCCGTTCCGGCAGGACGACGCGGCGAAGAAGCCGCGCTCGCTGCAGTCAGACTTCGGGCTTATCGACCAGACTATCGAAGCGGCGCTTCGCGGATGGCAGATACAGCCGATAATAAAAGGATAAAATTATTCGGCGCGCCGACATGTATCCGGCGCGCCGTTGGTTTATTTTCCAAGCCGTTGGATGAGATATGGGATGGCCTGCTCGAAGTTCACGCCGTACCAATTGGCGTTTTTATCTGCGATGGTATATTTTATGCACTCGAGAGTGTAGTCCGCGGCGAGAGCCAAAGCGTCGGGGATGCTCCAGCCGTTCGTCACAGCGCCCGCAACGGTCGAGGCAAAGAGGTCGCCCGTGCCGTGGAACACGCCGGGGCAGCGCTCCCGGAAATAGCTGAAGTATTCACCGCTCGCACTGTCATAGGAGACGACGCCGAGTTTATCATCCTCGAAGCTCACGCCGGTTATCGCACATACGGATGCGCCGAGCTGGGCAAGGCCGCGCAGGAGGGAGCGGATATACTCACGGTCATACTCCTCGCGGTATTCGGCTCCGAGCAGGAGGCAGGCCTCGGTGATATTCGGCAGGATGATGTCCGCACCCTGACACAGCCGAGCCATCTCATGCGGGAAGTCTGCATCAAAGCCCGAATAGAGCCGGCCGAAGTCCGCCATTGCAGGGTCGACGATGATCTTTGCATCCCTGCCGAAGTCATCAAAGAAGCCTCGGACGACGTCCACCTGCCGTGGCGAGCCGAGGTAGCCGGTATATACCGCGTCAAAGCGCAGGCCGAGACGCTTCCAATGCTCCGCAGCAGCGGTCATTTCATCCGTCAGGTCGCGGAAAGTGAAGCCCTCGAACTGCGAGTGCGCGGAAAGCACCGCCGTTGGCAGCACGGCGCACTCGACGCCCATGGCGGATATGACCGGCAGCGCCGCCGTCAGCGAGCATTTGCCGATATCTGATATGTCCTGTATGCTTACTATACGCTTCATAGGTTCACCGTCTTGACTAATTTCAAAAAGGATTATATTATAAATCTGGCATTGCCGATACTGTCAGATAAGGAAAGAATTATATAACCAGATGAAATACCAGATAGACAAAAGCTCCGGCGTGAGCGCATATATGCAGCTGTATGATCAGCTGCGGCGGGACATTGCCCGCGGCAGCGTCAAATACGGCGAGCGCCTGCCGTCAAAGCGGCTGCTCGCGGGGGAGCTCGGAGTGAGCCTGATAACAGTCGAGCACGCCTATGCGCTGCTGGTCGACGAGGGCTACGCCGAGGCGCGCGAGCGCAGCGGGTATTTTGCGGCTTTCGGAGGCAGGGCGGAGACTTCGGCTCCGCGCGCGCTGCCGGTGCAGGACAATTCACCCCTGCGCGTGCCGGAGGATTTCCCGTTTTCGGTGCTCGCAAAGGTGATGCGCCGGGTGCTGACAGAGTACGACCGGCGCATACTGATGAAGCCGCCGGGGGCGGGCTGCGCGGAGCTGCGCGCGGCGATAGCGGCGTATCTTGAGCGCAGCCGCGGCGTCGCTGTGAGCCCGGAGAGAATCATCATCGGCTCGGGCGCGGAGTATCTGTATTCGCTGATCGCACAGCTTCTCGGCGGAGAGCGCGGCTTTGCGCTGGAAAAGCCCTGCTATGAGGTGATACGCCGGGTGTATGAGGCGAATGGCGTGGAGTGCACGGAGCTTGCGATGGGGGAAGACGGGATAATATCGTCGGAGCTTTCAAACTGCAAGGCTGGGGTACTGCACGTGACACCGTTCAACAGCTACCCGAGCCACGTTACCGCCTCTGCCAGCAAGCGGCATGAGTACGCGCGCTGGGCGAGGGCGCACGGGGCATACATCGTCGAGGACGATTACGATTCGGAGTTCTCCTCGGTAACAAGGCAGATAGACACGATCTATTCTCTCGCACCGGAGCGGGTGATATACGTCAACACCTTTTCAAAGACCCTCGCGCCGGCGATGCGCACGGCGTACATGGTGCTGCCGGAGGAGCTGATGGCAGAGTACACGCGCCGTCTCGGCTTCTACTCGTGCACTGTCCCGGCATTCGAGCAGTATGTGCTGGCAGAGTTCATAAACGGCGGGGAGCTTGAGCGCTATATAAACCGCCGCAGAAGGATACTCCGACAGGAGAAGAAAGAAAAGTAAAAATAGCCCCCGGAGGCCGTATATATGCGGCTTCCGGGGGATTACTTTTATCACTTGTTGTAGTTTGCGTACATGGTGTCGGTAGCTTTGCGGATGGCGGAGGTGACGTCGGCGACCTTGTCCGCGTCCCACTCGGAGGGCTCGGCGCGGAGGAAAGAGGTCTTATCCACGCGGTTATCGAAGATGCCGATGGGGACATGGTAGGTGCGGCCATGGGCGTTCACGGTGACGGTGTTCTCGACCTCGGTGTTGTTCACGAGGTACTCCATGTCGTCGCAGCCGTAGTCGCCGAGCATGACGGCCATGGGAACGCCGTGGTGCAGGTTGGAGCCGGGATCGTTCGGGTCGGCACGGTCGGCGTTCTTGCGGCGGGACTCCTCGGGAGTTACCCAGATATAGAGGATAACAGCGTTTTCAAGGATCTCGGGGCAGAACATGGGCAGAGAATACTGATAGCCGAAGGTGCCGGTCAGCGGCATAGAGGAGCCGTCCGGTCCGCCGCGGGCACACTCGATGATAATGGTCTTGTTCTCGAAGGACTCGGGGTACCCGGCGTGCTTCTCATCGAGCATGGCGCGGGCTTCGGCTTCAAGGATAGCGGCGAGCTTTGCGCGCACGCCCTCATCCAGCAGACCGAGGCGCGGCGGGATACCGGCGACGAGGCCTGCGCGGTCATAGCGGTCAAACAGCAGCTGCGCGGCGGAATCGGTCTTGACGACATTGCGGTTCATGAGGTCGTGATAATCCTCATTGAGCAGGGCGCAGAGCGTGCCCCAGTCGCGCCCGTCGATGAAAGGCTCCTCGCCGGGATAGAAGATGCGGGGCTGACCCATGGCCTGAAGCTCATTATCGATGCGGCGCATCATGTGGACATATGGAAAATCGTCAAGCTGGAGGTTTTCGCCGATGTGGAACTCGTTCTGGAGCCGCTCGGGCTCGACGTTTGCCATGAAGTTTCTGACCTCGGACTTGCCGGAGGCGGGGAGCGCCTGAAGCAGGACGACCTTAAAGACTTTGTTTTCCATGTTGTTCTCCTTAAATCAGTATTTGATATTAAGCCATTTCGTTTTATCGACCGTGATGTCCTTATGACGCAGGACATAGTCGATTATAAGCTCCGCGATCTCGGTCGGCTGCTCGCGCAGTACCTCACACTCGGTATAGACGCCGTAGCCGCCGGCACCGGAGGCGCGGTAATTGTTCATGCAGAGCGAAAGGGTGCGCGTATCGTCAAGCTCTTCGCCGTGCCAGAGGATGGACATGACCCTGTCACCGACCGGGCGGCGCAGGTCGAATGTGACATGCACACCGGAGATATAGTCATAATTGAAGTGCTGCACGATGGGATGCAGGAAGCTTTCACTGACTGTGATCTTCCCGTCCGAGCCGAGGGTGAAGTATTCGGCGCTGCGCTCAAGAGCTCGCTTGAGCTGCGCACGGTTCACGGCGAGGGTCACGAGCGTGTTCGGGAAGATATAGGTCGAGACGATGTCGCGCACGGTGACGTTCTTATCAAAGCCGCGCACGGTGTTAGCAAGGCTCGCGCAGGAGATGTCCGCGCCCGAGGCTTCAAGCTGCACCTGATTGAAGAAGTTCGCGATCAATGAGCCGTTCAGCGCCATATCGAGCGGGGCGGAGGGGGTGAGCGCGGTATCGAGATGGCCGACAGGGCGGTCGAGCCACGCGGAGGTCTCTTTATCGATAGGCTCAAGATACTCCGCCGCGGCGGGGAGCGGACTCTCCGAGGGCCTGCACAGGCGGCTCTCCGCCGTGACGGTGTCGCCGACTGCGACGTCCATGCGGATATATGCCGCGGCCTTGTCGGGCGGCTGGCAGGTATAGATGCCGTTCAGGCACAGGTTCTCAACCGGCATATGCTGGTGCCCGGCGAGGAGAATATCAAAGCCGAGCTCATTGCAGATGCGGCAGCCCTGGTTTTCATCCGTCGTATAGAGCGGCGCGCCGGTGCGCAGGTCGTTTTCAAAGCCGCCGTGGTAGATGCAGACCGTGAGGTCGACCTGCTGCTGTTTTAGCTCGGCGTAGGCTTCGGCCGCGGCAGTGAAAGCGTCGGTCACGGTGATGCCCTCAAGGTTTGCGGGCTGCTCCCACTGGGAGACAAAGTGCGTTGTGACGCCGGTCAGGCCGACGCGCAGGCCGTTCCGGAGCGTGACGACTGCAGTACGGCGCACGCCCGATATGCCGCCGATGTTCGCGCAGAGGCACACGGCGTCAAGCTCGTGCAGGTAGCGCTCTATCTCGGCTTTGCCGTAATTGAAATCGTGATTGCCGAGGGTGACGAAGTCATAGCCGCCGAGGTTCAGGAGCCGTGCCGGGACACAGTCCCTGTCACGGCGCTGGCTGTAGAGATAATAGGTCAGGGGGCTGCCCTGCAGGATATCCCCGCCGTCGATGATGAGGGTATTGCCGTCATTGGCAAAGCCGTTCATGCAGTTGGCAAGCCCCGACTGAGAGGGCTTCCCGCTGGCATAGTCGACGGGGGAAAAGTAACCGTGGACGTCGCTTGTATAGTATATCGTAAGCTTACGCTGCATGGTGATCCTTTCAGATGGTAGCAATGCCCCTGCGTTTTGCGCAGGGACATTTACTGTTATTGTTTTATGCGCCGTGGGCGAGCTTTCTGCGGATACGGGTGGAGATGAACTCGATGATGAGCACCAGCACCATGAGTCCCCATACGAAGGAGCCGACCATTGCCCAGCGGCGGCTGTTGAGGCACTGCACCAGCGATGCGCCGATACCGCCCGCGCCGACGATACCGAGGGTGGTAGCGTCCTTGAGGTTGATGTCAAAACGGTAGATGGTGGTGGAGATAAAGCTCGCGGTGAGCTGGGGGATGACGCCGTAGCGGATCTTCTGGAACGGCGTGCAGCCCATAGCGTCAAGGCTTTCGAGGATGTGAGTATCAAGATCCTCGATAGCGGTGATATACATCTTGGAGATCATGCCTATCGAGCAGATGGACTGGGTGATAACGCCGCAGGCGGCGCCGGGGCCGGTGACGCGGATCCACATGAGCGCCCAGACGATGCTCGGGATGGTGCGGATCATAAGGATGAGGACGCGCACAACGTATGCCACGGGCTTCGGCATGATATTGAACGACGCGAGAAACGCAAAGGGGATGGCGAGGATCGCGCCGAAGAGCGTGCCGAGCACAGCGATGGCGATAGTCTGGAGCAGCAGATACGGCACGTCCGAGTCACCGGAGCCGAACATCAGCGCGGTGTCCGGGTGGAACACGCCGTGGACGACGCCCTTTGCAACCTCGGTACCGGTCGCGGTAAGGCCGGTGAAGTGAATGTCATTGGCAGACCAGCCGATGAGCACCGCGATGATGAGGACTATCGCCGTGTACAGCAGCCACTTGCGCGGACGGTTCGCGTACATCTCCGCGACAGTGAGCTTGCGGTCGAGAGTCTCTTCAAGCATTTCTATCTTGTTTTTCTTACTCATTGCGCTTCTCCTTTCAGCTCAGCTTCTTGCGAAGATATTCGCTGAAGAAGTCAATGGCAACGACGACGACGAACAGCGACAGCAGCACCATGCCAAGGCTGTTGTAGTCTCGCCAGCCGATGCGCTCGTTTATCGTGATGCCGAGGCCGCCGGCACCGACATAGCCGAGGATGGCGGAGGCGCGGATGTTCATCTCAAAGCAGTAAAGACTGTGGCTGAGATAGACGGGCAGGATCTGCGGCACGCAGGCAGACCAGAAAGCCTGGAACTTGTTCGCACCGAGCGCCTCCATGGCCTCGAACGGCCCCATGTCGATGGTCTCGATGCTCTCAAAAAGCATCTTTGCGACGATGCCGAACGTGAAGATCGCGATGGCGACGGTGCCGGAGAAGGTGCCGAGGGAGAAGATGAGCGCGCAGACGAGCGCGATGATAAGAGTCGGCAGAGTGCGGATCAGCGCGAGGATGAAGCGGAAGAAGCTGACCAGCGGGACGCTGCGGTTGATGTTGCTGGAGGAGAGGATCGCGACAGGCAGCGCGAGGACGCAGCCGATGACCGTACCGAGGACGGACATCTTGATGGTATCGATGAGCGGGGAGATGACCTTCGGGAAAAACTCCCAGTTCGGCTGGAAGATCTTGACGAGCAGGTCGAGCATCTTGCTGAACTTATGTATGACGACGGCCATGTCAAAGCCGGTCATCTTAAGCGAGAGCCATATAGCCAGCGCGAGCAGCACGACTATCAGCGGCGCGCGGCTGCGGCGGCGGCGAACGGAATGGCCGTTTGCAAGGGTAATGATCTGGGGCTTGAAGATCTTGTCATACAGAGTCTCTTTATAGAGAACGGCGGAGTTTTCGTTATCCATGCGCTCAGCCCTCTGCCTTGACCTGCGGTATCTCGCCCTCTCCCTCGCCCATGGTGGGAGCCTTGGCGCCGTTATAGACCTCGTCTATCTGCTCCTGGGTGATGGTGCTGGCGGGACCGTCGAAAACTATCTCGCCCGCGCGGATGCCGATGACACGGTCGCAGTACTTGAGCGCGAGATCGACATGGTGGATATTGAGGAGGATGGAGATATTATATTCCTTATTGATGCGGACAAAGTCCTGCATGACCTGCTTTGCGGTGATGGGGTCGAGCGAGGCGACAGGCTCATCGGCGAGGATGATCTTCGGGTTCTGGTTCAGAGTGCGCGCGAGAGCGACACGCTGCTGCTGGCCGCCGGAGAGCTGGTCGCAGCGGGTATAGGCCTTGTCAAGAATGCCGACCTTATCAAGGCTTTCAAGAGCGTGCATTTTCTGCTCCTTGGAGAAGATGCCGAAGAGCACCTTGAAGAAAGGCATATCGGGCACATCGGCAGTCAGCACGTTCTTGATGGCGGTGCTGCGCGTGACGAGGTTGAAGCTCTGAAAGATCATGCCGACCTTACGGCGGTAGCGGCGGAGCTCCTTGCCGCGCAGAGAATCGACCTCGACGCCGTCAACGGTGAGCTCACCCTTGGAGATATCGTGCATACGGTTGATGCAGCGCAGGATCGTTGATTTGCCAGCACCGGACAGGCCGATGATCGCAACGAATTCGCCCTGCTCGATCTGAAGATTGATGTTCTTCAGCGCAGTGAAGCCGTTGGGATAGGTCTTATAAACATTCTTAAATTCTATCATGCTGCGACTCTTTTCTCTTTCAATATGGATTTCAGTTCCTATTAGCTGACAGGAAAGCACAGAATGCTCTGCGCTCTCCTGTCGGATAATAAGTTTTAGGAAAACAGCGCCCTGTAGGGCAGGGCGCTGTTTATTGGGTGCTTTGAGCTATCAGTCGGAGACTGCGGTCAGAGCTGCACGTGCGCCGTCGTAGTCGGAGTCAACAGCCTTGGCATAGCCGGTGTGGCTGTAGACGGAGAAGATCGCCTGACCCTCATCGGTGTTGATGATGTTGATGAAGCAATCCTGCAGAGCTGCGACGAGCTCGGGAGTGTAGTACTGGCTCTCCTTGGAGATAGCGACGGTGTCATTGTAGATACCCTCGGTGACGCCGATGACATTCAGCTCGTTCCAGATGCTGTCGGAACGGCCCATGCCCTGCTTGCCGGTCTCATCCTGCTGGTCGGTGGGGAGCATCCAGCTGGCTTCGTAGTCGTTGCGGCCGTCAGCGTAGCAGACGATGATGTCGACCTGCTCAGCAGCAGCGTAGGAGAAAGCGGTGCCGTAGCCGGAGTCAAGAGGAATGACGTTGGAGAGGTCGGAGATCTTCTTGCCGTCGTAGTTTTCCATCAGCCACATGGAGGGGTAGATGTAACCGGCGGAGGAAGAGGTCTTCTGAACTGCCCACTTTGCCTTGTCGAGGTCTTCCCAGGTGAGCTTCTCACCGGCTGCAACCTTGGCTGCCAGTTCCTTGCCGTACTCGGAAGGAGTTGCGTAGATCAGGGAGCGGTAGTAGGTGACCTGAGGGCCGTTCTTCTGGGTGGCATTGGCTTCGCCGTTCCAGGTGGTGGGGTCGGTGCTGTCGTTGGACAGGCCGTTGCGGGTAGCGGTGAGGATGACGTCGACGTCATCGGAGTAGAGAGCGTAGGTGCCGCCGGGGAGCCAGCCGAGGTCGATAGAGCCTGCGGACATAGCCTCGCCGGTCGCATCGTAGCTGGTGCCGACGGTAATGTCAACTTCGTCGATGTCATAGCCGAGGTTTGCCATCTCAGCCTTGACGAGCTCGGGCAGATCCTTGGTGCCGGTGATGATAACGTCAGCATCCTTGGAAGGAACGAACTCGAGAGTCAGCTTGTCGAAGTGAGGCCTTGCGGGCTCAGCATCGGCAGAGGGCTCAGCTGCGGGGGCTTCAGTAGCAGCAGGAGCCGCAGACTGACTGCAGGCGCAGAGGGCGAACATCATAACAAGTGCGAGAAGCAGTGCTATGGTCTTTTTCATTTCTTGTTTTCCTCCATAAAATTTATATTCATGGCCAAAGGCCGATGAACCGGATATGGGCGGCGCGGGAAAAGAACCGTGTCGAAAACAGTCATGTCCCGTACCTGTGCACAATATACCACATGTTGCGAGCCTTTACAATAGGCAGCACAACATTTTACTTTTACAGCACCATACTTTTTACTTTGCCTATGGAGACGTAGCCATTGAAGACGGCGTGGATATCGCTGCCCTCGGGCGCACGGTCGGGGCTGAGCTGCTCGGCATAGGGGCGGAGGATGAAGGAGCCGTCGGGCTGCTCGGTCTTGTCATAGTGGTTATCAAAGACGCACAGCGGTGCGGGGATGCGCTCACGCAGGATGCCGCGGCAGTCCTCAAGCGCGCAGCCGGGGAAGTTCACGTTCCAGATCTCGCCGCGGCCGATGGGGGAAGCGAGCAGCTCCTCAATGACGGGGACAAGGTACTTGTCCGTCACGTCGCTGCTGCCGTCATGCTGGGAAGAAAAGGCGATGGCGGGTATGCCGTTGATGAGAGACTCCATCGCTGCGCCGACAGTGCCGGAATAGGCAATGTCAAAGCCGGTGTTATAGCCGAAATTGATGCCGGAGAAAACGACATCGGGCTTCACGGGCATGAGGAAGTTGACTGCGAGCTTCACGCAGTCGGCAGGCGTGCCGCCGATGCTCCATGCGTCCATGACCGGCACGGGGAAAGCGGGGCGGCTCACAGGGAACTCGCCGAAAATGGTGAGCTTCTGGGACATGCCACTGCACTGGCTCGACGGTGCGGCGACCCAGACATTGCCGAACTTTGACGCGGCTTCGGCCAGACGGACTATGCCGGGAGAGTCGATACCGTCGTCATTCGCGATGAGGATATTGAGCTTGTCTTTCATTATAATTATTTCTCCATTATTCTTTCTGTCGTTCTACATATTAGCACAGCGGAGGGAGTTTAACAATCGGCAAAACAGCTATAAAAGATCCGCTGCGGCGGGCTCATTTCTCACCGCAGATGATACCGGCGATGCGCTCCGCACCGTCTTTAGGCAGACAGCTGTCCTGCGCGCGCAGCATACGCGCGGCGGCGGAGGTATCATAGATGAGCCTGTCGGCAAAGCGGGCGGCTTCGTCGGTGCTGCGCGCAAAATATGACATGCCGTGCGCGGCGAAGAACTCGGCATTGAGCGTCTCGACACCGGGGATGGCCATAGTATGCACGAGCGGGACGCCGAGCACGGCAGCCTCGGAGCTGGAAATGCCGCCGGCCTTTGACAGCAGCACATCGGCGGCGCGCATATAGACCGCGACCTTGTCCGTGAACGGCACGGCCATGACGCCGCGGCCATGATAGCCGGATTCTATCGCGGCGCGCAGCTCCTCATTGCGCCCCGGCAGGACGCAGAGCAGGGAGTTTTCATCCGGGACGCGCAGGATAGAATCACAGAGCGAGACAGCGTCGCCGCAGCCGATGCCGCCGGTCATTATGAGATATATTTTCTTATCCTCCGGCAGGCCGAGCACGGCGCGGGCGTCTGTCTTGCTGAGCGGCGAAGAGAACTTGCGCGCGACGGGCATACCGGTGGTGAAGAGCCTGCCGGCCGGCAGACCGGCGGCGACACAGGCCTGACGCACCTCGTCATGCGGGAGAAAGTACCCGTCAAGCTCCGTCTCCGGGAGGAACGGGATGCAGGTATAGTCCGAGAGGATGCCGTAACAGCGGACGGGAAAATTCTCGCGGCGGCGCAGGAAGGTCAGCGTCTCCATCGGGAACAGGTGGGAGCAGACGACCGCGTCATAGCCATTCTTGGTAACAAATGCGCTGAGCTGCCGCGCATGGCGGAGGTTTGCGAGATACACCGGGGAGGTGACACCGGTCGAGCTGTACATCTCACCGGCGTGGTACATCATGCCGAACACCTCGGGCGTGCGGGAGGAGATGCGGTTGAGGAGCTTATCGAAGCTGAGCGGGCCGGGATCGCCGAACATATGCAGCATATCGAGAAATGACGTCTCGTGCCCGGCGGCGTCCAGCGCCTCCTTGACGGCAAGCGCGCAGTGGTTATGTCCCTCACCGGTCGAGCAGCTGAGAAGAAGTATTTTCATGCCGGAACCCTCCTGTCGGTATTACCTACATTATATATGAATTGCAGAACAAAGGCAAGGCGCGTTAAGCGGCCGCAAAAAATTTCGGAGGCGGTGAAACAAAACGGCGGGGGAGAACGTTATATATAGTAGGAGCAATATATTATCCGCAAGCTGAACACAGTGCTTTATCCTCTCAGTCAGCCATACGGCTGACAGCTCCCCTTACAAAGGGGAGCCAAGGGGCAATCTATATAACGTTACATACAGAAAGGAACACAGCCATGAAGAAAACAATATCTTTGATACTGGCGGCGCTGCTGCTCGCATCACTGCTGACAGGCTGCGGGAGCACGGAGACAACTGCACCGGAGACGACCGCACAGCCGCAGACGATGAGCGTTGACGAGAGCGGCAAATGGACAGGCCGCGGCGGCTGCTACAAGCTGGAGATCACGGACGGAGAAGGCTCATACAGCAGCATGAAGCGAGGCTACGGAAACACCGTGTACAGCAGCGGCAGCAGCCTGATGAGCATGGACGGCACAGCGATCAGCGGTGTGTGGGTCTACGCCTACGCCCCGGCGGCGGACGGAGTGTGGTACGGCGAATGGCAGGGCTATGACGAGAACGGACAGTACCGCTCCGACAGCCGCATTGTGAAGCTCGGCATGGACGGCACGGAGCTTGCCGCCTACGATGTCCCCGACCGCGTGGACGAGATATACCTCGGCGCGGACGGGCTTCTGTACGTCTGCGACACGATAGGCGATATGGCCGCGGTCTACACGCAGGAGGGCGAACGCCTCGGCGGCATAGACATTTCCGCTGCGCGCTTTGACCAATACGCTCTGCGCCTTGAGCAGAGCGGGGACGGCGCGGTCTGGCTGCGTACCGAGCAGGGCGAGAGCGGGTATGTGTACCCCGTAGACGGCGCGGCGCTGACGCTCGGGACAGAGTACGCCCTGCCGCAGAACACGCAAACGCTGTACACCGGAGACGCAGAGCACCCGTTTTTGTGCGCAACAGATGAGGAGCTTTCATGGTGGTCGCCCGAGAACGGCACGGAGCTGATACTAGTCTGGGAGGAGTGCGGCATCAGCGGCGGGGGAGACGATATGCGGAGCATCATCCCGGACGGTGACGGCTTTATATGCCTCTACGACGGCTGCCTTGCGCGCATCAGCCCTGCAAGCCCGGACGAGGTGAAGCCCAAGGTCGTGCTGACGATGGCAGCGCCGTGGGAGGAGAGCGCCGCGGACTTCAACATGCAGAGCGACGAATATTATATAAAGGTAAAGGACTACAGCGAGGGCGGCGAGTTTGACACGGCCACGGCCTGCACAAGGATGCTGACCGACATCGCCGCCGGAAACAGCGCCGACCTCTATCTCGGACTCGATATCATTGACATGGGCACGGATAAGTTCGGCTCAAACGGACTGCTGATGGATATATACCAGCTCATTGACGCGGATCCTGAGCTGAGCCGGGACGACTTCTATCTGCTCGATGCGCTTGAGCGGGACGGGAAGCTCTACCGGGTCATGGGCGAATTTTCGATAGACACCTATTATGGCTTTACCGACACTGTGGGCGACAGGTACGGCTGGACATGGGACGAGTACTTCGCCAGGCAGGATGCGCTGCCTGACGGCGCACAGATGCTCGGCTACCGCCCGGCGGATATGTTTATCCGAAATTCACTGTCGGGCTATATCCGCGGCAATATAGACTGGGCGGACAGAACCTGTAATTTTGACACACCGGAGTTTGCGCGTATTCTCTCTGCCGCGCGCGACGGCAGCGACCCCAACGAATCCGACGAGAACATGAACACCGTCAGCGACGAGTACCAGGCCATGGCCGACGGGCGGCTGATCCTGACGGAGCTGTGGATGGTATCGCCGGATGAGTTTACCGAAGCGGAAAAGATATTCGGACGGGACATAAGCTATATCGGCTGGCCGACGCCTGACGGCAGCTGCGGCAGCTTCGCTGTCGCCCCGTCGCGCACCTACGCGATAAGCGCGCAGACGAAGTGCCCGGAGGGCTGCTGGGCGTTTGCGAAATATATCCTGACGCAGAGCGGCGGCGCGGGTACACTGTCCCTGTATAAGCCCGCGCTCGAAGCGCAGGTGCTGGAGCTTCAGGGGGAGCACAAGAACATGTGGGGCGAGACGGCCGGCGCGGCGATGAACGCGGAGCAGGCGGCGGAGTTCCTTGAATTTATCGGCAGGATAGACACGGTGAGACTTCCCGACGGCAGCAGCATATATAAAATAGTGACGGAGAGCATGCAGCCGATGCTCGCGGGCGATAAGACGCCTGAGGAGACGGCGAAGCTCATCCAGTCAAAGCTCAGCATATATCTCGCTGAGCAGGGATAAAAATTTTTCTGATATGCGGGAACAAAAACGGGATGCGCGCCGTCATATAAGCGCAA
>CAVFGM010000023.1:0-4018 GCA_963621955.1 Bacteroidaceae bacterium | reverse complement strand
ATATTAAGAATCCTTAAGCGCATCCGGAAAGAAGACCAATAAATTTGTACAAAGAACGGGGGAATGTCAAATAAATAATATCGTTGTTTGACATAACATGGCAATTTGACGCTTCAAAAATTCAAAATGGTTACAATTAGGAAAAAATAATTCGCAAATTCATTAAAAAAACTCTTGCATTTTACATAACATCGTGTTACATTATAGCTACACCGATGACCTGGGGGGAAAATCGTGAAGTATCCGGCCAAAGGTAATGTAAATTGGTGAGAATAAAAACAGCAATATAAGGAGACGGAAAACATGAAAACAGTTACAAAATTCTTATCCATGCTTCTTCTTGTCGCCATGTGCATGAGCCTATTTGGCGGCAGCGCATACGCCGCTGAGCTTCCTCAGGCGGCGGCAGAGGGCGGAGCCTTGGATGCCTACAGCAACGGCAGTTCCGGAAATCTTCCGGCGGCAGCTTCGGATTATTCGTCAGGCGACGCTCTGCCTGCTTCACTTGACGACAATACCTCTGTAACCAGCCTCCCCGGCGGCGATGACGCTGAGAGCGCAACAAGTGTAGTCAAGAACGAGACCAAGACCAAGTTCTATGACACTCTCGCAGCTGCTGTTTCTGACGCAGCCAGCGGAGACACTCTCGTGCTCATAAAGAGCGTGAGCGTGAGCGAGAGCAGCCTCAACGTCGATAAGAACCTGACGATCAAGACCGACAAGTACACTTGGACGGTGAAGAGCCTGACCCTGAAGAGCGCTGCAGTTCTTACTGTCGCTCAGGGAACCGCTGATTTCAGCTCCGCGAGCATCACCGTTGCCGCCGGCTGTAAAATTAATCTCGGCGGAGACCTTGAAGTCAAGGGCAATCCGTTCAAGGTCAGCAACAGCTACATTGTAGCCAAGAAAGGCTGCAAGTTCAACGATGTGACTAAGAGCACCATCGACAGCTACGTCGAGACCGGCTGCGAGGCGAAGGACATGGGCGAGTACCGCCAGGTCGTTGCCCGCGAGGATGTTACCGACGGTGTTGCATACATCGGAAACACCTATTACGCAACGCTCCAGGAGGCTTTCAATGCAGCTGCCAACGGAACGACTGTGTACATCAAACAGAGTAGCGCTGATATCGCTCTCAGCGAAGATGTTGAGCTGAACGGCAAGAGCATTACTCTTAACCTGAGCGGTCAGGAAGTTGAACTGAATTCTATGACGGTGAACAGCGGCGCGACTCTGACGGTGACCAACGGTTATTTGAACAGTGCCGTTGCTGTAGTCGGCACGCTTAACGTAAAGGGATCCGACGCATACGACAAAGTAAATACAGTTAAAGCTGCCCTGGGCGGCACGGTAAACGTGTCCGGCAACGGATCTATTGAAAACATCCAGATGGAAGCCGGTACCGTTAACATGGCCAGCGGCAAGATCGGCAGCATCACTGTTACCGGCAGCAGCGATAAGGTCGCAGTCAGCGGCGGCACGGTAAACTATATCAACGAGAACGACGCATCGATCGACGCACCAAAGTCTGTCACCGGCGGCACCTGGTACACCACAAACGTCAAGGGCTATGTTAAGGCCGGCATCAACTGCACCGAGAATTCTGATGGCAGCATAACCGTCGGCACCGGCAGCACGCCCACTCCCACTCCTGTGACCGGCAGCATCACCGTGAAGCAGTACACCGACAGCTACAAGCGCGGCAGCAATGTCTCCAACCTCGGCTTCCAGGTTCAGGTCAGCGGCAGCACCAGCCTCAGCAATGCAATAGATTCCATGAAGATAAACATTCAGGTGGAGAACGGAACAATCTACACCCTGTCTCCCGCAACTACCTACTACAGTGCAAACTCGAGTACCGGCAATGTTAATATCTACACTTCTACTTTCAGCAACAGTGCTCTGAAGACCAGCATTGACAACGCTATCAACACCTCAGGAAATGCAAGCGTCTGCTTCTACTTCCTGTTTGACGGCGTTCTCTACGACGGCAACACCAAGTATGTCAAGGTCTATGACAACGGCTCTGACACCACCGACGACTACATGGTCGACTACATCAGCGGGATCGACAGCTGGTACTCAGGCGATTCTATGCTCGGCTTCAGGATCCAGCCGGGTATCGCCAGCAAGGGCGGCATCGCAGTTGACGGCTACAAGGTCCCCGGCGAGGACTACGTTGACAAGGGAACCGGTCTCATCTACCTCGGCACTGCATATCTCGGAGACCTCTCTACCGGCTGGCACACCCTGACCGTGTACTACGATGAGATGTTCCAGAACCCCAGCAGATCCATCCAGTTCTACGTCGGTCCGTCCCTCAAGGCCGTTGATACCAACAAGCACGTTATAAACAGCAGCAAGGATCTTAAGTTCGTCTGCTCCACCACCATCGACGCCAGCAACGTCAGAGTCGGCACCGGCAACGGCTGGCTTGAGGAGGGCAACCAGTTCACCATCAGCGGCAACGGCAGATACATCACCCTCAAGGCAAAGTTCCTCAACGCCCGCACCGCAGGCGAGACCTACACCCTCTATGTCAAGACCACCAGCGGCGAGTGGACCAGCTGCAACTTCCAGATCCTGACCACCGCTCAGGCGGCATCCAGCCCGAGAACCGGCGACAACAGCAACATCGGCCTGTGGCTCGTGTTCATGGCAGTCTCCGGCGGCGCTGTGGCAGTCGCTCTGCCCAAGCTCAAGAAGGGCAAGGACTGATCCGGTAAATACGGAAAACAAAACATAATTTAAATTCAAAGCTCCCGGTGAAAGCCGGGAGCTTTGAACTGAAAACATTGCCCGCCATCCGTTTGGATGGCGGGCAATATTCGTCTTATATGGCTTTTACTTTTTGCTGAGGGCGTCCTTTGCGCCGTCAAGCAAAGTGCCGAGGAGGTCGTTTTTTCCGGAGGATGATCCGCCAAGGAGCTTTCCGATTATATCCGCCATGCCCGGCGTCTCGCCCTTGAGCAGGCTCACCGCAGCCTTTTTCGTGTCGGAATCGGCGGCACGGTACAGCTCGAGCAGCTTCTGCTCCGACGCAGTGACCTTTATGGACTTGCTGGCAGAGGTCGTCTTTGTACTCGTGGTTTTCTTCGAAGCTGATGACTTTGCAGCGGACTTGTAGGTGGACTCTTTCGCCGCGTTTATGAGCGAGCTCTGTGTGACGCCCGTCGCTTTTGCGATATCCTTGAGGACTGCCTGTGTAAGCTCAAGCTCGCCGCGCTCGGCCTTGCTGATATCGGCCGCGGAGAGACCTTTTATCTTCTTCGCGAGCTGCTCCTGAGTAAAGCCCGCCTCAGTGCGCGCTTCCTTTATAAGAGGACCGATCTTGTTTGCCATGTCTTGTACCTCCGGCTTTATATTTGGTGCTTTAACTTTACCATGGCTTTCACCGGATTTCAACAACATCCCGGACGTTAGGAGTCCGGGATTTATTTTTTTAACGTATCAAGTCTTGCGGTAGAGAGTGTAGCCGCAGCGGCACTTTATGTGTATCTTGCCTTTGCCTTTGGGGACGCGGATATATGTGCCGCAGCCGGGGCATTTGAAGAAACGGTAGCTCTTGCGCTGGGAGAAGCGGTCTTTCCACGCGGCGTACTTGTTCTTCCAGCGGTCGAGATAAGCAAGGTACGCGCGGTTTTCCATCTCACGCCGGTCGAGCTGCCGCGAGAAAGCGCGGACAAAGGCGGAGATCAGCGAGAAGATACCGAGCCAGATAAATAATCTGCCCAGGAAACCGGGCAGGAAACAGCCTATCAGAAACCCTGCGAGACCGAACCAGAACTGGAACTTTGAAAGCTCGTCCATGCCCTGACGCCCGGAAAACAGATTGCGAAGCTTATCCTTCATTTTGCACCCCTTGCCGGAAAGCGAACCCGGCGCTCTGAATATAAACATATTTTAAGAATTTAGGCAGACGATGTCAATAGTCCGGGCGCAATGTTTACAAATCGGCAATACCGTGCCGGTCACTCAAGGGGCGGATGAGCAGGAAGCAGGTGTTCACCAGCAGGAT
>CAVFGM010000022.1:0-7104 GCA_963621955.1 Bacteroidaceae bacterium | reverse complement strand
TTCCCGCAGGCACCGCAGACGTACCTACGTTTTCTCAGGTACAGATATGTATGCACTCCGTGCATGTCCAGATCCTTGACTCGCTGGATCCGGTAGTCGTGAATGCGCTCTGTCTCGCTTTGACAGCGTGGGCAGATGTGCTTCATCCGGGGCAGCTCGAGTTCTATGCAGCAGATAGTTTCATTTTCATAAACATTTTTTACGATTACATCTTCCAATCCGAGCAGTTGTGAGGTATTATCTTTTATAGAGCATACAGCGTCCTTTCTTGTGGTGTCTAAGCTGCTTCATTTTAAAGGATTTTTCTGTTATGCTCTACTCTTATTTTACCCTAATGCTAAAAGTTGGAGCCCCCGGGTTTACCCAGGTACCCCAACTTTTAGTTTACAACAGAAAATGATTTAGATCGAAAACTGCCCCTGCTTATCTCAAATATGAGAAGAGCAGGGGCGGCCGCATATATGCGGAGGAGTCAGCGCTGGACTCTGCCGGAACCGTTTCCGTGCATCAGGGCTTTGACCTCATCCACGCTTGACAGGTTGAAATCAAACTCCATGGTCTGCTTGAGACAGGAGGCGGCCACGGCATATTCAAGAGAATCCTTGTCGGACATATCGTTCAGGAAGCCGTAGATCAGCCCAGAGGCAAAGGAATCACCGCCGCCGACACGGTATAGTGTATTTCTTCGAGGTATACGTGACACCGCCGGAGTAAAGGATACCGGACCAATTGTTCACGGAAGCGGAGATGGATTCACGCATGGTGATAGCGACTTTCTCAAAGCCGAACTCCGCGCTCAAAATCTCGGCAAGCTTGGAATAGCTGTCAACGGAGAGACTGCCGCTTTCAACATCAGCGCCTTCGGCGGAGATGCCGAGAACCTTTTCGCTGTCCTCTTCGTTTGCGATGAGCACGTCGACATACTGCATCATAGACCGCATGACATGCCGGGCTTCTTCGGGCGACCATAGATATTTGCGGTAATTGAGGTCGCAGCTTATTTTTACGCCGTGCTTTTTTGCACTGATGCAGGCCTGACGGCAGCATTCGGCGGCAGAGCTGCTGATGCCGGAGGTTATGCCCGTGAAGTGGAACCAACCGACACCGTCTGAGAAGATGGCATCCCAATCAAATTCGGATGGAGAGGCAAGAGCGATCGCGGAATCTGCCCGGTCATATATGATTTTTGACGGACGCTGGGATGCGCCGCGCTCAAGGTAATACACGCCGATACGGCTGCCGCCCCATACGATACGGGAAACATCGACCCCATAGGCTGCGAGCTTTCTCATGGCACATTTGCCGATATCGTTATCCGGGAGCTTTGTCACGAGAACGGAAGGAACGCCCATGTACGAAAGCGCTATAGCCATGTTGCCCTCCGCACCGGTGTAATTGACGGTGAAGCTGTCAGCCTGAGGGAAGCGGAGATAACCGGCCGGAGCGAGGCGCACAAGCAGCTCGCCGAAGCCCACAAACTTTTTTTCCATTATCTGTGATCCTCCACGATCTTAGCAAAAGCAGCGGCCCGGCGTGAAAGCTCGTCCCAATTGCCCTCGGCAATAAGCTGCTTATCGGTGAGCCTGCCGCTTATCCCGGCTCCGGCAAAGCCTATGTCCAGGTATTGGCCGAAGTTTTCTTCGTTCACACCGCCGGTGGCGACAAGTCTGACATGGCTGATAGGCGCCTGTATATCCTTGATATACTTGAAACCCAGAGTGGTCGCGGGGAAAAGTTTCACGAGGTCGGCCCCCGCGTCATACGCGGCAAGGATCTCGGTCGGCGTCATTGCGCCGGGGATAGAAACCATGCCCAGCTCCTTGGTGCGCCGGATAACGCGCTCGTTCGTATTCGGAGAAATTATGTATTTGGCGCCGGCGCTGAAAGCGGCGTCGACCTGCGCCTCATTAAGCACGGTTCCGGCGCCCGCAAGGAGCGCGGAGCCATGCCGGGCGCACAGCGCGGACACGGCCTCGGAGGTTTTTCTGATATGCTCCGGGTCGGCCTGATCGAAGGTACACTCTATCAGGCGCACTCCGCCGGAAACGAGCGCGTCAGACAGGCGGAGCAGATCGTCTCCGTACAGACGGCGAACGATCGCGATGACCTTGTGTTCGTTGATAAAGGACAGTGTATTCATTGCAGCACCTCCATAAAGATTCTGATATCGTTTACATGAAATGTGAAAAATTTCCGCAAAAAGCAATTGACGCACAGACTGCAAGCTGATAGAATGAATGCAGAAAAACAACTATATAACAGTTGATTACGACTTCTGAAAACGATGAAAAGCTACATGTAAACGTTACCAGGAAAACATGATAGGCGACAGGGACGAATTTGTCAATATGATTCGCAACGGCATATATGCCAAAAAAGCAGGGGCTTTTTTGTGAAAAAAGATCCAGCCGTCATGGGGCAGCGAATAACAGGAGGGAACGACTTATGAAAATCGGAAGTATGGGAAAGCTTGCGGACGCATGCACTCTGAAGAAGGCAGGGTATGACAGAATGGAGCTCGACCTGCGTGAAATATCGGCGCTCAGCGACGGTCAGTTTGAGGAGTGCCGCAGAGAGCTTCTCGACACGGGGCTGGAGTTTGCGGTCTGTTCATGGATATTGCCGCTTGATCTCGACATGACGTCGCTGGACTTCAGAAAAGAGGATTGGCACGATCATCTGGCGAAGGGCGCGGACAGGTGCAGCTCGCTTGGCGTCAGAATGTGGCCGTTCGGCACAGGCAAGGGGCGTTCGATAAAGCCGGGCAACGGAGATGAAGCCTCACAGAAGGCGCGCGTTGCGGAGTTTCTGGTTTATATCGACAGCATAATTTCAAAGCGCGGGATAACATCGGTCATAGAGCCGCTCGGCCCGACGAACAGCAACTATATCGCAACGCTCAGCGAGGCCGATGAGGTGAGGAAGAGCATAGGCAGCGGCAGCATATGGCTCATGTGTGACCTCAGGCACATGGTGTGGTCACATGACAGCTATGAGAATATAGCAAAATTCGGCGATAAAATACTCCATTGCCATATCGACTATCCGCTGGGAGACAAGCGTATATTCCCTACACGCGGCGACGGCTTTGATTACCATCCGTACCTTGAAGAGGCCGCCAAGCTCGACTGCGGCAGCCTGACTTTTGAGGCGATACATTCAGAGAATACCGAGGAGAATCTCACCGCCGCTATACAATATATAAAATCAATGCTCTGATACAAAAACATGACTCAGGCGAGCAGCCTGAGTCATGTTTTTTGTCGTTATAGGTATCGTTATTACCAGTGGATGATAACGGCGAGAGCGCCTTTGTTCCAACTCAGCAGGCCGTCATACGCTTCAGGGGCATCCTGCCAGTCTATGCGCGAGGTGATCATCGGCTCAAGATTGACAGAACCGTGAGTGACGAGGTAATTGAAAGTGGCCATGTCATCGGCATAGGTCCACAGGCGCGGCTGAGAGCGGTCATCCGGGACGGAGAACACAGCGTGCGCGCCGATGATGGTCAGCGACTTGAGCTGTGCGAGACGGTAGAAGTTGAACGGTTCAACGCCGCGGGGGCAGCCGACTATGCCGACGCGCGCAAAGTTTGCGGCGGCATTGCAGGCCTCGCTGAACGCAGGAGCGGAACCGGTGCAGTCGAGCACGACGGACGGACCCTTGCCGTCTTTCGTATACGGGGCGACAAGTTCCTTGAGGTCTTTGTCCTTGCAGTTGAGGATCACGTCGCCGCCGCATTCTTTGGCGATACGGAGCTTCTCCGGGTCGCGCGCTGCGCCGATGGCGGGAGCTGCGCCGCTTGCCTTGGCAAACTGCAGAGCCAGCTGACCGACGATGCCGAGACCGTAGACCAGAACGGATTCGCCGAGCTCTATGCCACATTTGCGCACGCCCTGCATGGACGTCTGCGCAAGACCGTTGAAGGCGGCGTAGTCAAAGGGCATATCGTCGGGGATGTGTGCGACGCGGCTGGCTTTGACGTTGCCTACCTGCCTGTGGCCCACGCCTTCGGCAAAGCAGCTGACTCTGTCGCCGGGCTTGAAGCCGGTGACGCCCTCGCCGACTTTCTCTACATAGCCCGCGCAGCAATAGCCGGGGACGTAGGGAAAATTCTGGTTCGAGTTGGGCAGAGCAAGAATGTGTGCGCGCTCCGTGCCCGGGCTTATCATGGTCGACTGCATGCGTACCTGGATCTCGTTTTTGCCGGGGTCCTCTACCGGAACGTCGGCGAGAATAACTTTGCCCTTTTCGGGAGCGATAATACCTTTGCAATACATGTTTATATCTCCTTCCTTTTGGAACAATTGCGTCCTTTACAGATCAATGCGCCTGTTCTGCTCGGCGGACAGATAACCGAGATAGACAAGCTCGGACGAAACTTTAGCGATGTCAAAGCCGCAGATAGGCTCACGGTCATACTTGATACATTCCATGAAATCTTGAATCTCGGCATCGTAGCCGCGGATGAACTCCGCGCTCACGTCGGCGCGCTGATAGCCGATGTTGCCGTCGCTTTTTTCGAGCACTTCGGTGTCTTCCAGACCCTTGCTGTCGGAGAAGTACGCTTCAAGCAGGGTGCTCTGAGAAAATTTGCACTTGTAGCTTGCGTCGCTGCCGTATATTTCAAATTCGTTTACCGCACCGCCGATGTATATATCGCCGGCAGTGATGGTCGCTTTAGTGCCGTCGGTGAAGGTTATGACCGCGTGCGACCAGTCCTCGGTGTCATCAGGGTCCGCAAGCACATAGCCCTTGTCTACATCCCTAGTCACCTGAGCGCAATCGCAGTAGATAGATTTGATGCCAAAGGTCTTGCCCTTTGCTTCCATCTCCAGCCGCTTAAGATACAGCGCGGTGCTCAGCGGGTGGGTGATGTTCCTAAGCCCGGTGCCGCCGCCGCTCTTCGACCAGTACTTGACGTAGGCCGCCTGGGAGCCCTTATGCCCGATAAGGCTGCGCATCTCCAGCACCGTCGTGCCCTTCATGCGTATAAGCTCGCAGGCTCTGCGGAAAGCGGGGGAGTATATCCAGTTTTCGGAGTAGAAGAACTTTTTCCTGGTCTCTTTGAGAACGGCCTCTATCTCCTCCAAATCCTGGCGGACCTGCGTGAGCATGACGGCGCGGCTCGTATCGCCGACGTTCTGGGCACCGCGCGCACCGAAATACCCGGTGAGAGGCTTTTCGCAGATAACGTGCTTACCGGCGCGGAGCGCGGAAATTATCATGCTTTTGTGCAGGAACGGGGGAGTGATGATGTCGACCACATCGATCTCGTCGTCATTTATGACCTTGTTGAAATCGTCGGTATAGCTGCGGAAGTTGTACTTCGCGGCAAATTCGGGGATCGTCGGCTCGAGGGCGCATACGACCTTCAGGTCGACGCCGACCCCGTATACATGGTTGTAGGCCTGCGCGTGGACGTTCCCGGCCCAGCCGGCGCCGACGACGCCTACACAGATTTTTCCGTCTTTCATATCGCTCCGTTCCTTATTCAGCGCGTTGCCTTGGGCGCGGGACCGGCCTTAGCAATTATATCGTCGAGCACGAGTCTGGTGGCGAGCATGTCGTCAAGGTTTGCCTTGGGTCTGACGCCGTCCAGATAATCCTGAAGGGTCTGCGCGGTGTATACGGCGTAGTAGCCGTCGGAGTCCGTACTGACATTGCTGCAGAAAGCGTCACGGCCATATTCTCTGATCTCTACGGAGTCGTCCCTGATGGTGTAATAGCCCTTGGTCGTAGTGAAGTTCCAGACGTTGTCGCGCTTATTCTCACTGTCCATAGGATAGGCGTAAGCCGTCTGCAGCATCATAGACGCACCGCTGGAGAGCTTAACGAGCGTGGAGGCATAGTCCTCGATGTCGTAGCCGTTCATATAGTGGAAGACGCTGCCGAGCGCCTCACCGGAGGCGGAGCCGGACAGATAGAGGGACATATCAATAAAGTGTACGCCGAGGTTCGTCATGCAGCCGGTGCCAGCGGTCTCCGCTTTGAGCATCCAGGGCGACGGCTTCTCATATCTGCTGGGAGGCCCGGCGACATTGATGTATGAGAAGTTCATATAGTCGTGAGGATCGGTGTATTTTTTAAGGTTCTGGACAAGCTCGCTGTATCTCCAGACGAAGGGGATGGAGACATAAAGCCCTTTAGCTTCGGTGGCGGTCTTGACGTCGATGACGTCCTGACTGCAGACGCCGAGCGGCTTCTCGATGGAGAAGGGGATATCGCGCTCGATTATGCTCTTGGCAAGAGCGGGCATTTTTGAGTGGATGTCATAGGCGAAAACGAAGTCGGGCTTCTCCTTGTCAAGAAGCTCCTCGGCATTGGTATAGGAATTGCAGCCGAGCTGGCCGCCGATGCGCTCGGCAATCTCGCCGCGGGCGTCAGAGACTGCAACGACATTCAGACCATGGGTTTTGACTGCGGGCAGATAAAGGGGAACGTGCCAGTGACTGCAGCCAACAAATGCGATTTTTAATTTGTCAATATTCATTGTAATTCCTCGCTGTCTTTGGTTTTACGTGCGGTCGGAGAAGCTGCGCTTGTAGAAGTCCGCCGCGGTTTTGAGGGATGATTCGGGGTCGGAGCCGGGGAGACACTCCATGATCACCGGGCCGTCATAGTTGAGTTCCTTTACAAGCCCGGCAAGCGCGGAGGTGTCGAACAGCCCGAGCCCCGGAGCCATGCGGTTGTCGTCCATGAGCTGGACGCAGCCGATGCGGTGTTTATAGTTCCGGAGCGTTGCCGCGATATCACGCTCCTCAAGGCGCATGTGGTACAGATCCATACCGAGCCGGATATACTCGCAGCCGCTGCGGTCAAGGAACTCGGCAGTCTCCTGCCATGTGTTCAGCGCGTCGCTGTCGAGATGGTTGACCGGCTCAAGGTTTACGGGGATGTCCTTCGCGCACGCGCGATCGGCGACGCGCTTGAGACTGTCGGCGAGCAGAGAATAGTATTCTTCGCTGCTGCCTGCGGCACTGCGGCGGCCTATGAGCAGACCTATCATTATCGCCGGGCGTTGCCCGCAGGAAGCGGCAAGCTCTATCTGGGAGAAGAGCCGCTCAACGGTCCGCATACGGACGTTGCTGTCCTGACTTGAAA
>CAVFGM010000021.1:0-4700 GCA_963621955.1 Bacteroidaceae bacterium | reverse complement strand
TGTCTAGCAGCTTCATTTTAAAGGATTTTTCTGTTATGCTCTACTCTTATTTTTTTCAACATGCTAAAAGTTGGAGTACCCGGGTTTACCCAGGTACCCCAACTTTTAGTTTACAACCTGAATTCGTCACCGAGGTCTGCTTCCCGGTGAGGAAGAAAGCATAATCAAATATTTGGCCGCCCGATACCTGCGTACCTGGCGGCCATTTTTCATAGTTTAATTCAGTATACGCTCAGGAGAGACAGTGTGACAGCGCCGAACATCATCCAGAAGCGGAAGCTCTTCTTCCCCGTCCAGAGCGAGTACACGGCGCAGATGCAGCCGCAGAGCATGAGGAGCGCAAACCAGAAGCTTTGCAGGCGCAGCGGCGTAAAGCCGAAGCAGGAGATATACAGGCAGAGCTTCGATATCGAGATCACCGCGAAGAGCGCGCCGGCGATGAGCAGCAGAGTGCACATCAGTATTGCCGTGCGGCTCTCGCGCACCGGCTTTGAGGCACTGCGCGTGACGAGCCAGAGGAGCGTAAAGTTTATGGCGATAACACGGCAGAGCTCAAAGAAGCCCTCGCGCGCATACTGCGAGACGATGAAGCCCTCTGGCAGGCGGCGGGCAAACGCGCCGAAAAGGTACGAGCCCTGCACGATGAAGAACAGCAGGTACACCGCCGCGAAGGCCGCCGTCACGGCGACCCACACGCCGTTCGGCACAACGCGCAGCTTTGCAAGAAAGCTGTCCACGCCGTCCTTCTGCGCGCGGAGCTTCTCCTCCGGCAGCCGCGCGGAGCCCGCGATCAGGCCGAACACGTACGCGCCGACAGGCAGGCTCACGGCAAGGCGGAAGAGAAAATCCCAGAAGCCTGTGCCGAGGTTTATCCGCAGAAAGTCAAGCACGCCGCTGACCATCCTGCCGAAGCCGCTGTCGGCCGAGGCAAGGCTCGACGCCGCCCACCAGAGCAGCAGCACACCGAGGACGATTGCGGCAAGGGACGCGATGACCGTGTTCTTATTGCTCTTTCTGCCGCGGCTCATATCCTTTATCCACGCACCGGCGCAGCGCAGGCGCAGGAAGAAATTCCCGAACGGGATGCGCACAAAGCCGTTGAGCGCATCGAGCGGCAGCAGATGCCCGCTCTCGCCCTCTATGAGCTTCCCGCCGCGGGAGAGCGCCCACCACACAGCGAGGATGTGCACCGCGGCGATGCTGTAAAACTCTCCCCATACCCGGCTGCGGCCAAGGGCGGTGCAGGCCGTCACCAGCACGGCGCAGCCGAGCCAGATCCAGCTCTCTTTCGCACGCTGCACACCGCGGTCAAGGTACTCGACCATCAGCACGAAGAGCGCGACAAACACCGCAAGCCAGAGCTCCCAGCGGCTGCCGGTCGTCAGGGTATAGATATATGCCGCAATGTACATGAAAAGCGCCGTATATTTCTCCGCCTTTGACGCGGTAAACGCAGGCTGAGTGTTTTCGTTTCTTTCATCCATGCTCATCACCTCCGTCGTCCACAAATTCCAGCAGGTCGCCCGGCTGGCAGCTGAGCTCCCGGCACAGCGCCATGAGCGTTGAGAAGCGGATGGCTTTTGCTTTGTTGTTCTTGAGTATCGAGAGATTCGCCGGGGTTATGCCGACGCGCTCGGCAAGCTCCCCTGCGGATATCTTTCGCTTTGCCATCATCACATCGAGGTTCACTACTATTTCCATACGCGGCACCTCAGACGGTATAATCCAGCTCGTCCTTCATGCCTATCGCGGTCTGAAAGACGTTCCTGACTATCCTCACGATAAGCGCCATGAACGCCGCCGCCATCGCGATGACGAAGAACGGCGCATAGTACAGCGCGCTGAGGGCGCTTATCACGGCGGCGGCAGCGCAGCAGCGGCTCACTGTGCGCATGATGCGGACATTTTCATCCACGAAGACTCGCCCTGCCTTTATGTTCCCCAGCAGCTTCCAAAGCTTCCATAGCGTTATCCAGCCGAAAACGCTGCCGGTATATATCGAGACGAGCATCAGCACGCCGCTCTGCCAGACCATCCCGCGCAGGCGGATAAAGAAGCCGACGAACCAGTAGCCTCCGATATCCAGCGCCGCGAGCAGCAGCGCGAACAGCACGACGCAGCACTGCGAGAGGCTTATACTCTTATCACTGTTCATATCCATATCCGTACCTCCTTCTGTTTACGGGTCGAGCTTAACACGCTGTGCATCGTTTGTCAAGTAAATTTTATTGTTTATCGATAAATAATTGTTGAGATTCAGATTCAGGCTATAAAAGAAAACACAGGGAGCTGATGCCCACTGTGTTTTCTGCGTTTTATTGTCTTTATCTCTCCTGGACCTGCTTGCCGGTCAGGTGCTCTATCGTTATCTCATAGAGCTGCACCCCACGGATCGAACGTTCCATCTCTCCGTCGATCTCGCTCTTGTCAGGGAAATACTTTTCGGCGAGCCTGCGCACCTCGGCCTCAGTTCTGGCCGCGTCATCTATCAGATGGCAGCGCCCGAAAACGACGGTGCTCTGCGTGTAAGGCGCCCATTCGCCCTCTTTGTACTGGCTGTTTCCATAGACCGTAAAGCAGACCTTGTCGCTCTTTTTCAGCGAGTCTACCTTGTGTCCGGCCTTTGCGCCATGGAAATATATCCTGCCGTTTTCCATGTCGTAGAAGTAGTTGACCGGCAGAGCGAAAGGATAGCCATCGTCGCCGTTCACCGCGAGGATGCCGCGCTTCTCGTTCAGCAGCAGTGCTTTCGCGGCCTCATCAGATATCGCCCTTGTCTTTCTCCTCATCGGCCTGAACGTGCTTTCTCCCTCCTCATTCAGCAGCAGCGCCTTGAGCTGCTGCAGGTCGTTCACGATGTGATCCGCGCCCGCAGAGGCAAGCTCGCCCTCCGCCGCGTAGCCGTAGCGCACGCCGATGCAGTCCACGCCGCAGGCCTTCGCCCCGGCGACGTCATACTTCGTGTCGCCGACGAGGACAGTTTCCTTTTTATCAGCGCCGAGGGCGTTCATCGCGCGCGTCAGAACTGCCGCCTTGGAGTTGTTGTTGCCGTCGCTGTCGCTGCCGGAGATGACCTCGAACAGCTCCAGCATGCCTTCATCGCCCAGCAGCTTCTCCGCAAGGTGCTGCGGCTTCGAGGTCGCGATGCCGACATGCAGCCCCGCGTCGATAAGCGCTCGGAGCAGCTCCTTTATTCCGGGGAACACCCGGCATTCATACAGGCCGATCGGCTGATAGCGCTCGCGGAAATCCTCCGTGGCCGCTTCGGCCTCCTCCTGTGTAAGATCGAATTTTTCCATGAACATATCCACCAGCGGCGGACCCGCAAAGCAGCGCAGCGAGTCGAGCTCCGCCTCGATCCCACGCTTTGCGAGGGCGTACTGGACGGACTTGGTTATCCCCTCGACCGTGTCAAAAACGGTCCCGTCGAAATCAAACAGGATATATTTGTACATAAATTCCCTCCTTTGTTTGATTGAAATATGATTATAACCGAGCTGCGCCGAGATGTCAATCACGGCGCGGGCTGCATATAATAAACCATGCTTTTATCAGGGGGTGCAGGTATGGATACTGTGTTTTTCCTTGCGGCAAATTCCGGCAGGGGCTTTTATTCTCTCTATGACGGTTTCCCGGAGCGGCGCGGGGTGTTTCTGAGCATAATCAAGGGCGGGCCGGGCACAGGCAAATCCGGCTTCATGCGCCGCATATCCGCCGCGGCGAAGCAGTCCGGGCTTGACACGGAGGAGATCATCTGCTCCGGCGATCCGGACTCGCTGGACGCGCTGTATATCCCGGCGCTCGGCCGCGCGTGGATGGATGGGACGGCTCCGCACGTGCGCGAACCGAGAGTCTTTGCCGCCGACGCAGGCTATGAGGATCTCGGCCGCTTCTGCGCCTCCCCTCTCGGACGGGCAGATGCAGCGCTGGCACGTGAAATAAACCGGGACTACAAAGCCGTGTACGCTCAGGCGTACCGTCTCCTTGCCGCCGCGGCGAAGACCGCGGACTGCGCCCATGAGGTGCCGCTCTCCTGCGCCGGGGCTTCGACGATAAGCGAGCTTATCGGAGAGTCGGGCGAGCCGGGCTTCGTCAAGCGCCGGTTCCTGCGCGCCCTGAGCTGCAGGGGGCGCGTGCGCCTCGCCGGTACGCTCCGTGAGCTATGCCCACGCACCGTCATGCTCAGCGATGAAGGGCTTGAGCACGCCGCACACACGGCGGAGGAAAGCGGCCTGAGCGCTATCATATGCCCGCAGCCGCTGCGCCCGGATAAGCTCGATGCCGTACTGCTGCTTGGGCGTTCCTTGGCTTTCGTCTCCCGCGCATGGGAGCGCGAGAGCACTGAGAGCATCGAAGCCGAGGCCCAAAACGAATACGCTCCCCTGCTTGATGAGCTGCTGGACGCAGCCTGCACCCAGCTTGACAAGGCCAAGGGAATGCATGATGAGCTTGAGCGCGTCTACCGCCCGTATATGGATTTTGCTGCGCTGACTGAATACACCGATGGCGTCATCAGCAGTCTTTTCGATTGATGCTTTAAATCAAAAAACAGGTGCGCCCCCACGGGCTGCACCTGTTTTTTGGTTGTAAACTAAAAGTTGGGGTACCTGGGTAAACCCGGGTACTCCAACTTTTAGCATGTTGAAAAAAATAAGAGTAGAGCATAACAGAAAAATCCTTTAAAATGAAGCTGCTAGACA
>CAVFGM010000020.1:0-2076 GCA_963621955.1 Bacteroidaceae bacterium | reverse complement strand
ACGCCTCTACTGCTATTTTTTCGTTTCGCTCTACCCCAACTATTGACACAGAGCCCGAATTCATCGGGGTTCTGCGTCTCGTGCGGGGAGACGTGGTAGATGTTGAACATCGGGCCGGCGCTCTCGTAACCGTTTGCCTCTATCCATGTTGCGACCGCGGCTATCGCCTCATTCGTGAACTGATAGCTGCCCTTGAAGGTGCAGCCCGCATAGGTCACGGGCGGGAGAGTCCTGAACTTCACGTGCTCTGTGTCGGGGTAGTGCCCTTTCACGGTCTTCTGCGCCTCGACGTCGACGTCGACTTCCTTGTACTCCCCGTCGTGGAATGTCACGCTGCACAGGCAGGGGTCGGCGGGGATGAGGTTCATCCCTGCTGTCTCCTCGCACAGCACGCCCCAAACCATTCCCTCGGCCTCATAGCGGGGGATAGTCATGCGCACGCAGGCGGCGTAACGCTCGGGCAGAGTTCTTATACTTACGGAGTGATCCATGTTTCCTTCCTTTCTCAGCCGCTTTCGGGCTGTGTCCAGAAGCCGCAGCTTTTCCTCGGTGTCGCTCGCGAGGGCGCGCAGCTCCGCCTGCCGTATGGCGTAGAAGCTGTCTAAGCGCTCTGGGTCGTCGAGCTTGAGCATCTCGCCAATCGCGGCAAGGCTGAAGCCCATATCGCGCAGCGAGATTATCTGCCCTATCACCGTCAGCTGCGCCTCGCTGTAATAGCGGTAGCCCGTGAAGCGGTCGATCTCCGCCGGTTCGAGCAGCCCTATCTCGTCATAGTGGCGCAGCATACGTACGCTGCATCTGGACAGTTTTGAAAAATCACCTATTTTCAGCATAGCGATACCTCCGTGCTGTTCTTCCTTGAGCTCATGTGTATAATAATGCCTTACACAGTGTAAGAGTCAATAGGAAAATTAAAACTTTTCTTTCCCATGAATAGGACAAAGCGCCGCGCATGTATACTTTTTTCGAGGGGGTGCATGGCATGATAAGCTATTTTTCCGAGCTGCGGTATAAGGAGGTCATCGATATCCACACGGGCTTCCGTCTCGGCTATATCTGCGATGTAGAGCTTGACGACGCTGAGGGGCGCGTTGTCTCCCTCATCACGCCGGGGCGCGCGAAGCTCTTCGGGCTGCTCGGGCGCGAGGATGACTATGTGCTCCCGTGGAGCTGCATCGTCAAGGTCGGCAGCGATATAGTGCTTGTCGAGGCCAAGGGTGAATTCATGCGCCGCAAGCGGCAGCACCGGCTGTTCTGAGACGCAATAAACAGTTGGCAAATCAGGGCTTTTGCTATATAATACAGCTTTAGAAAGATTGCAGATCAAACACTCTGATCCGGAGGTGCGCCATGAGAAATAAGATCGCGCTGCTGCTTGCGGTGCTTATGCTTGCCTCGGCGCTGCTGTGCGGCTGCGGCGAGGAGAAAACTCTTGAGCCGTGGACGATGCCTGCCGTGGACGCAAAGCCCACCGTGGAGCCGACGCCGATTCCGGCCTACGGCGGCGGGAGCCCCGAGGAATATATCTGGAACGAGGCCGAGAGCTTCAACATGTCCGATCCCGGCGCAGCGCCCGGGAGTGTGCAGGAGACGCTCAGCCATAATGACTGTCTTGCACTCTTCCCGTATAACTTCCTGCCGGCGGCGCTCTTTACCGAGAGTTATTCCGCCTATCAGCGCCTCAACCGCCAGAAAACTAACCATGACGTACTGCGCGACCCGAACGACGGCGGCCTTGCGGAGCATTCGTATGTTGAGTTTGTTTACCTGCCCTTCGGGCGAGATGAGACGCGCGGCCTTACCGTCATGGCGGAGCTGTGCAGCTATGACGCCGTGAGCGATATGTACTTCCAGCGCAGCTATCCGCATATCAGCTACCCCGAGCAGGCAAAGCCGCAGATGTCGAAGTATTATCTTGACAGCTTTGTCCTCGCCCGCTTCGGCGATGTGCGCTTGGCGCAGATACTCAAGCTGCCGTCCAGCTCTTATTTTACCGATGCCGAGAAGGCCGCGGCAGACGCTGCCGAGAACGGGGAGGAGTACGTGCCCGCACGCCAAATCCTGCTGACTATAACC
>CAVFGM010000019.1:20547-26721 GCA_963621955.1 Bacteroidaceae bacterium | reverse complement strand
CCTCTACTGCTATTTTTTCGTTTCGCTCTACCCCAACTATTGACACAGAGCCTAAACTGTTCATTCCAGCGGTTCATAGAACATATCCAGATACTCCTCGAGCGTCACGCCGAGATCGTATATCTCCTTGGCGGCGTCAAGGCCGACATAGCGGTAATGCCACGGCTCGTAGATGATGCCGGTAATATCGCTGCTGCCGTTCGGGTAGCGCAGGATGAAGCCGTACTTCCAAGAGTTTTCCATGAGCCACATCTGCGTTGAGGTCTCCTCCTGTCCCTCATCAAGATAGGGATAGTTGAGGTCGATGATATCCGCGGCGAGGCCGAGCTGGTGCTCACTCGTGCCGGGGATGGCGACGGACTGTGCCGCGATCGCAGGCGCGTCCTCCGGGTCCGTCCCGGCGGCGACAAGGCGCGCGATCTTATTATTGAAGAGGTACTGCTGCTTTTCCATGGTGCGGTAGCCGGAGCATATGTACGGAGCGTTCCCCGCATCGGCGCAGTCGGCGATCATCTGCAGGAGAGCGTCGGCACAGCGCACGTCTATATACTGCCCCTCCCCGTCATCATTGACGAGCTGAAGCTCCGTCTCCCAGTCCTCGGGCAGTTCGTGCCAAGGGTTGACGAGCGTGAGAAGCTCCGTGCGCTCCCGCAGCTGCGGGGTGGGTTCGGGCGTCGGGGTAGGCTCCGGAGTCGGCTCGGGAGTCGCCGCAAGCTCTATCGGCTCAGGCTCCGGTTCGGGAGCCGCGACAAACAGCTCAGGCATACCGAGCACCGTGAGCAGCAGCGACGCACAGACCAGCAGCAGCGCCAGCATGACTATGAGCCCCGTTCTTTCCCTTGTTTCAAGCTTCAACTAAGGTCACTCCTCTTATGTATCAGAACGATATGGTTCAGAACGAAATGATGCCAAGATGCTCAAGCAGGATCTTGACGCCGATGAGGATAAGGATGGCGCCGCCCGCGCGCTCCGCCCACGCCTTGAAGCGCAGGCCGAAGATATGGCCGATATAGATGCCGAGGGCGGACAGGCAGAAGGTCGTGACACCGATGAGCGCGGACGAGGGCAGGATACTCACATCAAGGCAGGCGAAGGTCACGCCGACAGCGAGAGCGTCGATACTCGTGGCGACGGCCATCATAAGCATGGTCTTGACGCCGAAATCGTCATTGAGCTCTTCCGCCTTGGAGAAGGATTCCTGGATCATGTTCACGCCGATTATCGCGAGCAGGCCGAAGGCGATCCAATGGTCAAAGCTTGTGATGATATGCTCAAAGCGCGAGCCGAGAAACCAGCCGATGACAGGCATGAGAAACTGGAAGCCGCCGAAGTACGCGCCGGCAATAAGCGCATGCTTTACACCGAGCTTCTTCACGCTCAGCCCCTTGCAGACAGACACGGCGAATGCATCCATGCTCAGGCCGACGGCGACAAGCAGCAGTTCAACAAAACTCATTGACAAACTCTCCTCAAAAGTTTAACATTAATAAATAAGGGTGAGAATGATTTCCACCCATAGCGGCAGCGATGCCGTATCAGCGATACCGTATAACTGTACAATACGGGAGGGCAAAAGTCAAGAAAACAACGGTATATCAACAAATATTGAAGCCAAAGAAAGGACGGTTTTTATGAACGAAGTTTGCGAAATGCTCAAGAAAGCGGGCACATATTTCATCGCCACCTGCGAGGACGGGCAGCCCAGGGTCCGCCCGTTCGGCACGGCGCACATCTATAACGGCAAGCTCTACATCCAGACGGGCAAGTCCAAGGCTGTATCGCGCCAGCTGCACCAGAACCCGAAGCTGGAGATATGCGCGATGCTCGACGGCGGCGAGTGGCTGCGCGTCGAGGCATCCGCCGTTGAGGACGACGACCGTGAGGCGCGCGTGAGCATGCTCGACGCTTACCCCGAGCTCAAGAGCATGTACTCCCCCGACGACGGCAACAGCGAGGTATGGTACCTGCGCAACGCAACGGCGACGGTATACTCCTTCACCAAGCCTCCGAGAGTTATAAAGTTCTGATTTCATTTTGTCAGTCTAAAATCAGCGTCCCCCGTTTTTTGGGGGACGCTGATTTTATTCGTCAAGCTTATAGGTGATATCGTTGCTGAAGTCGAGCTTCGGTTCGGTACGGTTCAGCACGCGGACAATCGCCGGGAGGTGCTTGAAGATGACAAGTGCCGACGTGAAGATGGCAAGGCGCAGGATGAGCGAGTCATCGACGATCAGGATGCCGAGGACGATATACGAAAGCGCACCTATGACAGCGCCGAGGGAGAGATATTTCGTCGTGAGCGTCGCGATGGCGGTGACGATCAGCACGGCGGCTCCAAGAGATATATCCGCAGCGAAGGCCGAGACTATCAGACAGATGCTCGCATGGCTGCCCTTGAAATCATAATAGATGGGATAGAGCCTGCCGAGAGTCAGGCAGAAGCCGGCGAACGCGCGCCCTGCATCGGCGTGACCCTTGATGCCGAGAAGGATGCCGCCGATAAAAATGGGGATCAGGTCCTTCACAAGCTCAACGAGCAGGAGCTTTACAAAGCCGCCGGCGCCGTAGATGCGGCGGAAGTTTGAAAGCCACACATTGCCGCGGCCAAGCTTCCACAGGCTGCGCCGGAACACGAAGTTCGAGGCAAGCACCATGGTATCAAGCCCGCCGAACATATAGGCAAAAAACGCCGTCGGGATCAGCAGGAGGATATATACCGTCATTCCTTATCCCCTTTCTGGCGGATAACGATGCGGATAGGCGTACCCTCAAGGCCGAAGACCGTCCTGAGCTGGTTTTCGATATAGCGCTGATAGGAGAAATGGAACAGCTCGCGGCTGTTGCAGAAAATGACGAAGTTGGGCGGCTTTATGCCGGTCTGGGTCATGTAGTATATCTTCAGGCGGCGGCCCTTGTCCGTGGGCGGCTGCACACGCGCCTGAGCATCGGCAAGAACGTTATTGAGCATACCGGTGGAGATGCGCATATTGCTCTGGTCATTGACGAAGTTGATGAGCTCAAAGAGCTTTTCGGTGCGCTGGCCGGTGACGGCGGAGATAAAGATGATAGGCGCATAGCTCATAAAGCTCAGATCGCGCATGATGTCCTTGCGCATCTTCTCCATGGTGCCGGTCTCTTTATCGACGAGGTCCCACTTGTTGACCGCGACGATGCAGGCCTTGCCGGATTCGTGCACAAGCCCCGCGATCTTGGTGTCCTGCTCGGTGACGCCGTCGCGCGCATCGATCATAATGATGCACACGTCCGCGCGCTCGACCGCGAGCTGGGAGCGCATGACAGAGAACTTCTCTATCTTCTCATCGACCTTTGACTTACGGCGGATGCCGGCGGTGTCGATGAACATATATCTCCCCTGCTCGCGTGGTGCCGGCGATATCGCTGACGATCAGGCGCTTTTCGCCGAGGATGCGGTTGATGAGCGAGGACTTGCCGACGTTCGGCTTGCCGATGACGGCGACCTTGATGCAGTCGTCCTCCTCGTCCTCCTCTTCTTCGGGCGGGAAATACTTCAGGCACTCATCAAGCAGGTCACCGGTACCATGGCCGTGCACAGCGGAGACGGCGATAGGATCGCCGAGGCCGAGAGAATAGAACTCATATATGGCGGGGTCCTCCGCGCCGGTGGAGTCGGCCTTGTTCACGGCGAGCACGACAGGCTTGCGCGAGCGAAGGAGCATATTGGCAACGTCCTTATCCGCAGCGGTGACGCCGGTGCGGATATCGGTGACGAGGACGATGACGGTGGCGGAGTTTATGGCGATCTGCGCCTGCTCGCGCATATAGAGCAGGATCTCGCTGTCGGTGGTCGGCTCAATGCCGCCGGTATCGACCATATCGAACTTGCGGCCGCACCACTCGCACTCGGCATAGAGCCTGTCGCGCGTGACGCCGGGAGTGTCCTCAACGATGCTGAGCCTGCGCCCGACGAGGCGGTTAAAGAGCATCGACTTGCCGACGTTCGGCCGGCCTACTATTGCAACAAGAGGTCTTGACATTCAGTTTCCTCCTAATAACTATCAATTCTGATTATACTTATAAAACGCTTCGTGCGACTCCTCGCGCCCAGGGAGCTTCACCTCCGGCAGGACGCCGCTTATCGCGTCCCAGAGGGCGAAGCCGTCGCTCTCTATAGGATAGATGGGTACGCCGAGCTCTTCCACCGCGTCCTCAAGCAGCACATCGTCAAGGAAATCCATCTCCTGACGGCGCAGCATATTCTGCGAAATGAACAGGCGCTCACCCAAGGGCTTATCCTTGAGCTGACGGATAAGGTCGCCGCCGGTTATAAGGCCGGTGACATTGATGCTGCGGCCGAAAAAGTCATTTTCAATGGCGTAGACGCGCCCCTTGATGCCGGGGTATTTCTCGCGCGCCATGGCGATAAATTTTTCAAAATACGGCGCGACGGAGGTGCCAGTGGCAATGGAGAAGTCGGTATAGTCCGGCTCGTCCGAGAGCTTCAGAGCGGAGCGGAACTCCGTTTCCAGCAGGCGGATCATGCCGACGCCGTTTTCAAGCTGGGTATATTCCTCATAAAAGTCCTCATCCGGCAGCTCGCGCCCGGCCTTGATATACATCTCATCGCCGCAGAAGAAGATGCGCGTACCGTGGCGGTGGACGCATTTATCACCGAAGCTCTCGACAAGGTCGATAGTCTCGGCAGCGTGCTCAGGCGTAAAAGGCGTGAGCGGATAGAGCTTTTCGCGGAACTTCGTGAGCCCGACAGGGACGATGGAGACGCTGTGCACCGCAGGGTGCATCTGCTCAAGATCCTGCATGGAGCGCAGAAGCTCTTCCCCGTCATTGAGGCCGGGGCAGCAGACGATCTGGCAGTTCATAACGATGCCCGCTTTTGCGAAGCGGCGCATGACATCGATGCTCTCACCGGCTCTTTTATTGCGCAGCATCTTGCAGCGCAGCTCGGGATTCGTCGTCTGGACGGATACGTTTATGGGGCTTATATGCAGGGCGATGATGCGATCGATCTCGCGTGGGGAAAGGTTCGTGAGCGTGATATAGTTGCCGAGGAGAAAGCTCAGGCGCGCGTCGTCGTCCTTGAAATACATGGTTTTGCGCATACCGCGCGGGAGCTGGTCGATGAAGCAGAACACGCAGGCGTTCGAGCAGGAGCGCGGCTTATCCATAAGGTAGCTCTCAAAATTGAGGCCGAGGTCGCCGCCTTCGTTCTTCTTTACATCCAGCTCATACTCGCTGCCGTCCGGCCTTTTCAGGCGGACCTTCAGCGACTTGTCATACGCGAAGAACTTGTAATCGAGCACGTCGAGGATCCGGTTGCCGTTGATGGCAATGACGGTATCCCCGGACTCCACCCTGCCGTACAAAGGGCTTCCCTCATCGACGGATTTTATATAATTGTCCTCCATGAGCGTGCCCCCTTAAAACAGCAGAATATGGATTGAGGAGGAGCGGCCTGACGCCTCTCCTCCTCAAGCATCTTTTACTTGCTCTCCTCAACAGCGATGACGGTACGGCCATTATACTGACCGCAGGCCTTGCAAGCACGATGAGGCATGCAGAAAGCGCCGCAGTTGGGGCACTTTATCACATTGGGAGCGGTGAGCTTCCAAACGGAAGAACGTCTCTTATCACGTCTCTGTCTTGATACTTTTCCTTTCGGGACTGCCATGTTGACACCTCCTGTTGACGGCTGTTTTGAGCAGCTCTAATTTTAGGTTCTGCGTTATTTATCCAAAAGCTGCTCAAGCACAGCAAATCTTGGATCAATTTGTTTCCGGCACCCGCAGGGGCCGAGGTTGAGATTTTTGCCACATGTGGGACAGAGACCTTTGCAGTCCTCCTTGCAGAGGAACTTCGTCTCCATATCCAGAATGAAGCAGGTTTCGAGAACTTCGCTGAGGTCTATCCCATCGCCCTCCAGAGTGAAGAGCTCAGGATCGTCACCGGTGTTCTCCTCCACGATGACGGCGTCAAGCGGGGTCACTTTAACGCTTTCGAACTCACAGCCGCAGCGGTCGCAGATGCAGATCATCTCCGCGGTCAGCTCCCCCTCCAGCCGGAGCACTCCGGCTTCATTGTAGACCCGGCCTTCCGCGTGGGGCTTTGTTTTATATTCCTTTATCTGCGGGAAATCCAGCCCCTCCGTCTCCAATTCGCACTCGAACGGAACCGAGC
>CAVFGM010000019.1:0-20537 GCA_963621955.1 Bacteroidaceae bacterium | reverse complement strand
GAACCGAGCCGCCGGGAATCTCGATTATCTCTCTCAGGTTAAGAAACATACACGCACCTCGCACAGACGCCTTAGTATTATAGATTACTTGTCAAGACTTGTCAACACTAATTTTATATAGTATAATTCAGAAAATCACTGGAATAAAGGGGTTTTTGCACAGCATGAAAGAGCTGACAGTCAAAAACAACGACGCAGGGCAGCGTCTCGACCGGTTTATAGGCAAAGCCGTGCCGCTCCTGCCCGAATCGCTGCTGCAAAAATACATCCGCCTCAAGCGCATAAAGCTCAACGGCAAGGGCGCAAAGCGCGACACGCGCCTTGCGGCGGGGGATGTGCTGCAATTATATATAAACGACGAATTCTTTGAAAAGCCGCGCGAAGAGAACTCCTACCTCAAGGTCGGCACCCCGCGGCTGACAATCGTCTACGAGGACGAGAACATCCTGCTGCTGGACAAGAAGCCGGGCGTGCTGTGCCACAGCGCCGGTACCTGGGATTATAACACGCTTATCGCGAATGTTCAAGCGTACATGGCGCAAAAGGGCGAATGGAAGCCCAAGGAAGAAAACTCCTTTGCCCCGGCGCTCTGCAACCGCATCGACCGCAACACCGGCGGCATCGTCATCGCGGCCAAAAACGCCGAGGCGCTGCGCATCCTCAACGAGAAGATACGCGACAGGGAGATAGAGAAGTTCTATCTCTGCGCCGTATCCGGCAGGCCGCGCCCCGCTTCCGGGAGGCTTGAGAACTATCTGTTCAAGGATGCGAAGAAGAACCAGGTATTTATAAAGGACAAGCCCGAGCCGGGCTGCAAGACCGCGGTGACGGAGTACCGCGTGCTGGGCTGCAAAGGGCAGCTGTCGCTCGTGGAGTGCAGGCTGCTGACAGGGCGCACGCACCAGATACGCGCACAGATGGCGCATGCGGGCTGGCCGCTGCTCGGCGACGGGAAATATGGCCGCGAGCGCTTCAACAAGGACTTCGGCGAAAACGGTCAGGCGCTCTATTCCTACAGGCTGCGCTTCGAGTTCCCGACGGACGCGGGCGTGCTCGAGTACCTGCGCGGAAAAGAATTTCGGGTCGAGCGCGTTGATTTTGCGGAAAAATACTTCGGCGTGACTGAGCTTGATTTTGAATAACGGTAAACACTATAGCTGCTGTCCCTCGGAAAACAGGGACGGCAGTTTTTTTACATTTTTTGCTCCGTTCCGGAAATAATACCATCAGTGAATGCTTTTGAAAGGGCGGAGGATCATGGCGAAAAGGATCGGCGGCAGGACGATAGAGCTGACAGAGGAAGTCCGCGTCGCGGCGTCGGCTGCGGTTGCAGGAAAGAAAGAGGGCGAGGGGCCGCTCAAGGACTGCTTTGACTATGTGTCGCAGGATTCGTACTTTGCCGAAGACAGCTGGGAGAAGGCCGAGACGAGCATGCTGCGTCAGTGCTTCGGCATATGCCGCGGCAAGGCGGGCGGCGCGGCATTCGAACCGGAATGCGTCCTCGGCGGAGATCTGCTCAACCAATGCGTCAGTTCCTCCTTTGCGCTCAAGGACAGCGGTCTGCCCTACCTCGGGCTATACGGGGCGTGCTCGACAATGGCGGAGGCGCTGTGCCTCGCGGCGCTGCTGATAGACGGCGGCGGATTCAGGACCGCCGCCGCGCTCACCGGCTCGCACTTCTGCACGGCGGAGCGGCAGTACCGCTTCCCGCTCGAATACGGCGGGCAGCGCACACCGACGAGCCAATGGACGGTCACGGGCTCCGGCTGCGTGATGCTCTCAAAAGACGGGCATGGGCCGCGCATAAGCTGCGTGACGCCGGGCAGGATAGTCGACGCGGGGATAACCGACGCGAACAACATGGGCGCGGCGATGGCACCCGCGGCCTATGACACGCTGAGCGCGCACTTTAAGGACACCGGGCGCACGCTCGACTACTACGACGCGATCTTTACCGGCGACCTCGGCGCGATCGGGCATGACATTCTCCAGGAGCTTTTCAGGCGCGACGGCATTGAGCTCGGGATGCGCTATATGGACTGCGGCGTGCTGATATACGACCTCAGGACACAGGACGTGCACGCGGGCGGCTCCGGCTGCGGGTGCAGCGCCTCGGTGCTCGGCGGGCATATCCTGCCGGCGATGGAGCGCGGAGTATGGAAGCGCGTGCTCTTTGCGGCGACGGGGGCGCTCATGTCCCCGGTGACCTGCCAGCAGGGGTGCAGCATACCGGGGATATGCCACGCGGTCGCATTTGAAACGGAGGAGCAATAAATGGATGTGCTGCTGCAATACCTCAAGGCCTTTGCAGTCGGCGGGCTGCTGTGCGTCATCGGGCAGCTGCTGATCGACTACACGAAGCTGACCCCGGCACGGATACTGACAAGCTACGTCGTCGCGGGCGTGATACTCGGCGCACTCGGAGTCTATCAGCCGCTGGCCGATTGGGCGGGCGCAGGTGCGAACGTCCCGCTCACGGGCTTTGGAAACGCCATCGCAAAGGGCGTAAAAAAGGCCGTCACTGAGGACGGAGTCCTCGGCGTGCTGACCGGCGGCTTCACCGCCGCCTCGGCGGGGCTCGGCGCCGCGGTGTTCTTCGGGCTGCTGGTATCCCTCATATTCAGGTCAAAGGACAAGAACAAATAATAGAATGAACGCACGGCGGTTTTCCGTCGTGCGTTCATTGTTTCATATTCACTTGAACAGCTCCGCGAGCCGCTTCATGAACTGATGGAACGCATTGGTATCCTCAGCCTCATCCGCCGCGGCTGCGCCGTCCGACGGCAGCTCTATCGCACGGGTAGTCAGTACAAACTGTACCGATTTGGTATTGCCGTTCTTCGCTGACAGGAAGCTGTGGCCGTTATAGCCCTCGCCGGTATAGGCCGAGAGCATATCATCGACCTGAGCGGGGATATCCTTTGTGCCGTCATTGAGCTGCTTTGTCCCGTCGGACAGCTGCTCCGTGCCGCCGGAGAGCTGGGCTATTCCGTCATAGAGGCTGCCCCAGTTCTCGGCCAGTGCATCGACGCCGCCGGTATAGGCGACAAGCCCCTCATGGAACTGCGCATAGCCGTCGGCAAGCTGGGACACCTGCTTTATCAGCTCATCGAGCTTTTCGCCGCCATCCGTGCCGGAGAGTTCCGCGATCATGTCTCTAAGCGTGCGGACGGACTCGCTCACCGAGCTCATATACGCCGCAAGTTCATTCATCGTCTGCACGGCGCAGTCATAGTCCTCGGACACCTGCTGCCACTGGGACTTTGCCGACACTGCCGCATCTGCCGCCGCCGTCACATTGCCGATCGCTGCGAGCCACTGGGCATAGCCGTCCTCGCCGTATGCCTCCGTGAACGCGCTCACAACGCTCTCCGGCATCGAGTCCGCAGCGGAGCGGAGGTACGCGGCGTCCCCCGAGGCAGAGTCCGGCACGCCTGCAAAGGCTTCGTCTATACCGGTCTTGGCAGATTCGAGCGATGCCGCGCTCTGTGCGATCTCTTCGGCGCTTTCATCAAGCTGCGTGCAGAGAGCATCGAGCGCGGAAAGCAGAGATTCGAGATCCTTCACGTCGGCTTCAGGAAGCCCCGACGCCGCAATGAGCATATCTCTTACCGTCTCGAACATGATAAGGAACATTTCCGACGCGGACACCAGCGCCGCAGAATTTTCCGAGAGCTGATAAAGCCCCTCGCCGAACTGCGCGGCTCCGCGTGTCAGCTGATCCGCACCTGATGAGAGCTGCGATGCGCCGTCCGAGAGCTGGGACACCGCATCCGTCAGCTGTCTGAGCCCGTCGGTAAGCTCCGAGATATTGCCGAGAGCGCCGCCCATAGAGAACGGCACCGCGGCAAAGGTGATGCCCGGCATGGAGAAGTCCGTGACATCGGCCGTCAGGGCAAACTCTGAATCCGTCCCCGGCATGGCGGTGAAGTTTATCTGCTTGTCGGCACCGGAATTTGCGACCGTCGCGCCGTCGGCGGTGATATTCCGGCAAAGCTGGCTGTCAAGCGTTATGCTGACCTGCACCATGAAGCTTTCATAAAACGAGGGATCATCCATGCCCCCGTCGCTCACCGAGATGCTGATGCCGAGCCTGCCGCTCCTGCCGCCGAGTTCAGCGGCATCAACCGGCTCTCCATCAAGTGTGTAGCTTATGGCAATATCCCACGGCAGAGAAGTGTTTTTCAGCCTGCTCTGAAAGTAGAAGCGTCCGTCAAGCCTGTCGACCGTTACGCGGTTGCCCTTGAGCTCCAGCTCACGGGTATCGCTGAGGTTCTTCACGTCAGCAAAGGGGCCGCGGTACACGGCTTTACAGGGCTTATCGCTCTCGAGGATGACGACGGCGTAGACATTCTCCGTGCTGCCGTCATGGCCGAGCACGCCGTAGAGCACCTCCTCAGAGGTATACTCCGCATCGCCGTCCTTTACCTGTTCCCCGTCCGCGAATGCGGCGGGCGCAAGGCTGAGCAGCAGCGCCGCGGCAAGAACCGATGCAATTATTTTTTTCACGACTTCACCCCCACATCTTCACGGCAGAAGCTTCTCTTAGTCAGCTTCGCCGTAAGCGGATCAAACATTATAAGCAGCGCCGGGAGAGCTATCAGCACCAGCGCCATGGACAGGAGCGTGCCCCTGAACAGCAGCAGACCAAGCTCTTTTACAATCTCCATAGACGAGGCGAACTGCAGGCACAGCCCCGCAAGCGAGAGGATAAGCCCGCTCGTCAGCAGGGAGATTATATTTTCATTGAGGGACTGCATGACAGCCTCGCGACGGCCTATGGTCTTCCGGTTCTCAATATAGCCGTCGGTCATCAGTATGGCATAGTCAATGGTCGCGCCGAGCTGCACAGTGTTTATAACGAGATAACCCATATACACCAGCGGTACTCCGGTAAAATACGGGGTAGACAGGTTTATCCATATCGCGGACTCTATGACAAAGATCAATATAAACGGCAGCGTCAGCGAACGGAAGGACAGCAGCAGCGTCAGGAATATAAAGCCGACGGCAAGACCGTTCACAAGGCCGGTGTCTGCGGTGATGGTTTCCTTGATGTCATAGAGGTTTGCGCTCTGGCCGCAGGTATAGCTCCGGTCATAGTATTTCGCGGCAAGGGCGCGCACCGCCTCGACAGTGGAGAAAGCGTCCTCCCCCTCCTCGCCGGTGTCGGTATACATTATTATGCGGGCATAGTTTTCCGAATAGAAATTCGCCGCTATATCAGGGCTGAGAAACTCGCTCGGTATGCTGCTGCCGACGCTCGACACATATGACACGACCGCCGTCACATGCTTAAGCCCCCGGAGCTCCGCGCAGAGCGCGGTCTCCTTGCCCGTGTCGCCGCGCGGCACCAGCAGGACGAGCGCCATGCTCTCGCCGAAGCTGTCGTTTATCTTCTGTGTGTCCTGCCCATAGCGGCTGTCTGGAGCCGGGTCGCCATTGCCGTACATGAAATCCGCACGGCTCTGCGCAAGATAACACGGGACAACGAGCAGCAGCACCAGAATGAGCGCCGGGATGCGCACCTTCACAAGCGCGCGGCCGATCCCGTGCGGGGCTGCGATGATGCGGCGGTGAGCGGTCTTATCAATGAGCTTCACCGTCCTCAGCGCGAGCGCCGGGAGGAACACAACAACGGAGATATAGCTGATGGTGACACCCTTGACAAGGTTCATGCCGAGGTCGCTGCCGATGCCGAAGCGCATGAATATCAGCGCGAAGAAGCCGAAGACGGTCGTCGCCGCCGAGGCCGCGATGGAAATGAAGGACTGCTTTATGGCCTTTACCATGGCGGACTCGACGTCCGGCTCCGTCCGGCGCAGGTTTTCAAAAGCCGTAAGAAGAAAGATCGCATAATCCAGCGATACGGCGAGCTGCAGAATGGGGCTCACAGACTGCGTTATGTAGGATATGCTCTTGAAGAATATATTCGTGCCCATGTTTATGAGCACCGCGACGCCGATGGTTATGAGAAACAGTGCGGGGGCGATCCACGAGGTGGTCGTCAGGACAAGGATCAGGATTATCACCGGCACAAGGACACTCGACGCGCCGAGCACCTCCGTGAGCACCTGCCGCCTTGAATACGCGACACTTGCGGCGTTCCCGCTTATGCCGCCTTCTTCCCCGATAAGCTCATAGATCGCGTCGGTCGCTTCAAGCTCCATATCGGTCGCGATGGTGACATCATAGAGTGCGGTGCCGTCCCGGTAATATTGATCCACGACAGCCTTATCGAGCGTTTCAAGTGGGGTCTTCAGGTCGGCCACATCGTCCAGCCACATGACGCCCTCGACGCCCGGAGCCGCCTCTATCTCCGCTTTCATCTCCTGTGCCTGTGCAAGCGTGAGCCCGGGCACCATGACGCGCGCATTCGGCACGGAGGCAGAAAACTCCTCCTGCATTATCTGCAGCGCCACTGTCGATTCCGCGTCCTCCGGGAGGTAGGCGGTCATATCATAATTCACTTTCACGCCGAAAAACAGAACCGCGCATATGATCGCGGCCGCTGCGAAAAGCACCACGATCAGTTTGGAATGTTCGGTTATCCATCTGGCCATTCTGTCCATTGCCGTCTCCGTGCCATCAATTGATGAATATTATTCTAAGCATTTTCTTTCAAATGTACAATTGTAATTTTATGAACATTTCCCCTTTCAGGCGTGAAAATTCTCTTGCTCCCCGGTATCTTAACGATTTCTTTACACTTTTCCAGTCGATTTACATATTATAATTTACTTAACATCATTTACATATTTTGTTTTTCATAATTTGATTCACATAAAAATTGCGGAGTATATTAAAACCGGGAGCAGCCGTCATAAAACGGCCGTTCCCGGTTCTATATTATTATGTATCAGTCGCCAAGGCTGATGCCCATCTTGCGGGCGACCTGGATCATCGGATGATCAACCGGCAGGAACTTGGTCTTGCTGGCCGCGTCCTCCAGCGGGATGGACACGATCTGCCCGCCCTGCACGGCTACCATGCGGCCATACTGCTTATTGATGATAAGGTCTGCCGCGGCAACGCCGAACTGCGTTGCGAGGACTCTGTCATACGGGCAGGGAGGACCGCCGCGCTGATAGTGCCCGGGCACGGTGACGCGTGCTTCCTTGCCGGTGAGCTTTTCGAGCCGGTCGGCGATCTCATAGGAGACGGTGGAGTGCCTGCTGTTCTCGCGCTTGCGGCGGCTGGCCTCCTCGTCAAGCTTGATATCGTCCACCGATACCGCGCCCTCGGCGCAGGCGATGATGGAATAGCGCTTGCCCTGACGGTTGCGCTCCTCGATAAGGTCGGCGACCTTATTGAGATCGTAGGGTATCTCAGGAATGAGGATAACATCGGCTCCGCTGCCGATACCGGCGTTGAGCGTGAGCCAGCCGGCGTCGCGCCCCATAAGTTCCACGACGAAGATGCGGCTGTGAGAGCTCGCGGTGGAGTGGATATAGTCGATGACGTTCGTGGCGATGTCAACGGCGCTCTGGAAGCCGAAAGTCGTGTCCGTGCCCCAGATATCGTTATCGATGGTCTTGGGCAGGGTGATGACGTTCATGCCGGCGTCGGCGATGAGCTTTGCGCTCTTCTGCGTGCCGTTGCCGCCCATGATGACAAGGCAGTCAAGATTGAGGCGGTTATAGGTCTGGAGCATTGAGGGGATAACGCTGTTGCCATTATCATCCACAATGTCCTTGCCGGGGACGTAGTTCTGGCGAGAGGTGCCGAGAATAGTGCCGCCCTCGGTGAGGATGCCGGAGAGATCCTGCGGCTCCATATATTTATAGTCGCCCTCGATGAGCCCGCGGTAGCCGTCATACATGCCGTATATCTCGACATTGTCCATGCGCTGGAACAGCGATTTGCCGACGCCGCGGATCGCCGCATTCAGCCCCTGACAATCGCCGCCGCTCGTGATGAGCGCGATCTTTGTAGAACGCTTCATAGCGTAGCCTCCTGATCGTTTATATATTTAAGTCTAATCTCGAAAGATTATGCGCCAAGCAGCTCAGAAATTCAATAGACATTTTTCACAGATTTACACAGTTACACTGCGTGATACACCACATGGCCGTCATCAAGCAGCTCGCGGCGTACCTTGCCCAGAACGCAGAGCCTGTATATATGCGCGAGCGCCTCACCCATGGCAAACCATTTCTGCCCGGCGGGGAAATCCTCCCAGCTCTTGGCGCGGATATTCCAGCGCATGAGGCCTGTGAGGGTATAGGCATCGATGCCGCCGCTGCGGCGCACGATATCGAGCACTTCCTCAAGGCGCTTCTGGTGATGCGCTTCGAGTGCGTCGATCCTGCTGTAAACATCGACATTGCCCGTACCGCGGTGCGCCGGGAGCGTGACGGCGATATCGAGCTTACGTATCTTTTCGAGGCTCGAAAGATATTCGCCGAGCATATCGTCACCCGGGGCAATGGCGCATATGTTGGGCGTGATGTCAAAGAGCACATGGTCGCCCGAGAAGAGAAGCTTCTCCTCCGGAATGTACAGGCACATATGCCCCGGCGTGTGGCCGGGGGTGACGATGCAGCGCAGGGTATAGCCGCCGTACTCCAGCGTGTCCCCGTCATTGAGGGGGATGATATCAAAGGGTCCCGAAACGAACTGCGCCGCGGGGTTCTTGTTCAGGCTGTCCTTCCAGACCTCAGCGGGCATTCCCTCAGCGGCGTACCACAGGCCGCGCGGCTGCCAGTCCAGCCGGTTCATAAAACGATAGTCCGGCTCAGTCATCAGTAATTTCATGCCTAACTTCTGGAGCGAGGCGGCATTGCCGCAGTGGTCGGAATGCATATGGGAGAGGAAAACATCCGTGTTCTCAGCGGTCGCTCCCAGCTCCGCCATGCCTCCAAGCAGTGCTTCAAGGCACTCTTCGCAGTTGAAGCCGGTGTCGATAAGCAGGTTCTTTCCAGTGCCCTCGGCCTTTATCAGATAGCTGTTGAGCGATTTGAGCGGGTTGCCGGTAAGGGGGACATAGATTCTGTATATGTTTTTGTATGCTTGCTCAGTCATATTTTCTCCGTATCGTATCAGCCCTGCATGGCGCTGCGGCAGTAGTAATTGAACATGCGCTCCCGCTCGAGCGTGGTGCTGTCCATGTGGCCAGGATAGACCTCATAGTCCCCGGGGAGGGAGCATATTTTGCGCAGGGAGGCAAGCTCCTGATCGATATCGCCGCCGTCAAGATCCGTTCTGCCGCAGCTGCCCTTGAAGAGCGTATCCCCGGTGAAGAGGCAGTCCTCGACCCGGATGGTCACGCCGCCGGGGGTATGGCCGGGGGTAGCGATGATATGAAAGCTCAGGCCGGCAGCGTCGATAACATCGCCGTCAGAGTAGTATATGCCGCCGTCGCGCAGGGTGTAGCTCGAATGATTGTTCTGGTGGCGCTTGGCGTCGTCCAGTTCGTTCATGTACACGGTCGCGCCCGTCTCCTCGGCTACAGAGTCGACCGCGCCGACATGGTCAAAGTGCCCGTGCGTGAGCATGATGGCAACGCACTTGAGCTTGTTGGATTCAAGATAATCAAGGATGGTGTTCGCCTCGTCGCCGGGGTCGATGACAACGCTCTCAAGCGTCGCTTCGTTCGTGACGACATAGCAGTTTTCCTCAAGCTGGCCTACGGGGATGGTTTTTATAAGCATGGCTCAAAGCTCCTTTGTGTCTATTATAATAGTTATGGGTCCGTCGTTCACGGACGCGACCTGCATATCGGCGGCGAAGACGCCCGTCTCGACCCTGAAGCCGCGCTCGCGGCACTTGCTTATGACAAGCTCATAAAGCGGGATCGCCTTATCCGGCCGCGCGGCCTTTGAGAAGCCGGGACGGCGGGATTTGCAGTCGGCAAAGAGCGTGAACTGGCTGACTATCAGCAGCTCCGCCGCGCCCGCGTCAGCCGGGGCGAGGTTCATTTTCCCCTCGGCATCGTCAAACACACGCAGGCCGCATATCTTATCGGCGATCTTCAGCGCCTCGGCCTCGGTATCGTCCTGATGCACGCCGAGGAGCACAAGGAAGCCCCTGCCGATCTTTCCGTGCACCGCCCCGTCTATCTCGACGGAGGCGGAAGTGACTCTTGTAACAACTGCTCTCATATATTAATCTCCGTTTCTTGCAACTGTTATGACGCCCTGAATTGAGGAGAGCCTGTTCATAACGTATTTAAGCTCTGCCGCGTCCTTGACCTCCAGCGTCACGGAGGTGACGGCGGTGCCGGCGCCGTTGTCGCGCGCGGAGAGCGTGCGCACCTTGGCGTTGAGCACATTCAGCACCGCGGCGATATCCAGCACGATGCCGGAGCGATCCTTCGCCGTGATGACGACGGTGGTCTGATAGCTGTCGTCCACCTTGCCTGCCCACTCGACATCGACGAAGCGTCCCTCGTTGCCGGGCTGCGAAAGCAGCCGGCGGCAGTTGGCGCAGTCGCGCCGGTGGATGGACACGCCCTGACCGCGGGTGATGAAGCCGATGATATCGTCTCCCGGCACAGGCGTGCAGCAGCGGGAGAACTTCACAAGGCAGTTGCTCAGCCCCGCGACAAGGATGCCGTGGACGGCCTTGCCCTCCTTCTTCGCCTGCTGCTCACGGCGCTCGGCGGCCTCGGAGACCTTTTCGAGCGCGGTCTTACGGTCGGGCTTCACATTGCGCACCTCATCGCGCAGACGGTTTGCGACTCTCGTGGCAGTAACGCCGCCGTAGCCGATGGCGGCATAGAGATCGTCCACCGTGCCGAAGGACAGGCGCTTGAGGATGGGGGTGATGATGCTCTCATCGAGCACATCGTCAAGCGTGAGGCTGTTGTGCCGCAGCTCCTCGGAGAGCATTTCGCGGCCGCGGATGACATTCTCCTCGCGGCGCTCCTTCTTGTACCACTGCTTTATTTTGGTGCGCGCGGAGCCGCTCTTGGCGATATTGAGCCAGTCACGGCTGGGGCCGGGCGCGGATTTGGAGGTGCGTATCTCAACGATATCGCCGTTCTGGAGCACATAGTCATAGGTGACGATGCGGCCGTTGACCTTCGCACCGACCATGTTGTTGCCGACATCGGAATGAATGCTGTAGGCGAAGTCGATAGGCGTTGCTCCGGCGGGGAGGTTTATAACGTCGCCCTTCGGAGAGAACACAAAGACCTCATCGGCAAAGAGGTCGATCTTCATATTATGGAAGAAGTCCTGCGCGTCGGACTCCTGCTGGCTCTCAAGGAGCCTGCGTATCCACGCGAACTTGTCCTCATCCCCCGCGCGCACGACGGCGTTGGCACCCTCGCCCATCTTATACTTCCAGTGCGCGGCTATGCCGTACTCGGCAGTGTGGTGCATGTCCCAGGTGCGTATCTGCACCTCGAACGGGATGCCCTCGGAGCCGATGACCGTCGTGTGTACGCTCTGGTACATATTGGGCTTCGGCGTGGATATATAGTCCTTGAAGCGCCCCGGCACGGGCTTGAACATATCATGGATGATGCCGAGGACGTTATAGCAGTCGGGTATGGTATCGACGATGACGCGGAAAGCGCAGAGGTCGAAGATACCGTTTATGTCAAGGTGCTGGGAATACATCTTGCGGTAGATGCTGTAAACGTGCTTGATACGGGAGAAGATAGTAGCCTCCACGCCCTCGGAGTCGAGCCGCGCCTGTATCTTGCCCTTGACGCTGTCCATGAAGGCTTCGAGTTCATCCATCTTCGCATCCAGCGCGTCGGTTATCTCCTTGTAGCCCTCGGGGTCGAGGTACTGGAGCGACAGATCCTCCAGCTCCCACTTGGCGCGCTGCATACCGAGGCGGTGCGCAATGGGCGCATATATCTCCATCGTTTCAAGAGACTTGGCGCGCTGCTTCTCGGCTGTCTGATAGGCCATCGTGCGCATATTGTGCAGGCGGTCGGCGATCTTGATGAGGATGACGCGGATGTCCTTGGCCATAGCCATGAGCATCTTGCGCAGGTTCTCCATCTGCTCGTCCTCTTTGCTGGTGTACTTCACGCGGCTGAGCTTCGTGACGCCCTCGACGATGTCCGCGACGGCGGAGCCGAACTGGCGGGCAATATCCTCATGGGTGAGGTTCGTGTCCTCGATCACATCATGCAGGAGCGCGGCGATGATGGAGTCCTCATCGAGCCCCATGTCGACGGAGATGTCCGCCGCGGCGATGCAGTGCGTGACATACGGCGAGCCGTCGCGCCGCTTCTGCCCGGAATGGGCGACGCGCGCCATCTCATAGGCGGCTCTGATGCGGCCGAGATCCATGGGGTGGCCGCTGCTCTTTATCTTTTCCTCAAGCTCCTCAAACAGCTTGTCCGGATCGACAGCCGCGGCGGCGGTGTTGTCCGCAACCGGCATATGGGTGCCGTCGACCGGCGCATTTTTCATCTTTTCCTTTTCCATATAAATAACCTCTACGCAAGTGCGCGCAGCGCGCGGATAAGGTGGGTGCCCTCAAGGTCGGCCTTGCCGGAGATGCTGGCGCAGCGGGAAGAATATATGCCCCCGTCCTCGCTCCTGAGAAGCCCCGTCTCCCTGAGCACCATAAGGCACAGGCAGAACTTTTCTGGCGGCATGCCCGCGATGCACTGGCGGATAACGTCGGCGACATTTTTGCCGACGGAGAAATCCTTGTCCATGGCGCGCCACACGCGCACGAAATCCGCGCGGCCGGGGCAGTAGGCAGCCGCCGCCCAGTTGACGCTCTCATCCCCGGCGAGTATCGCCGAGCACAGGGCGGTCGGGTCATGCCGGCGCACGGCGGCAGTGACGAGCTGCACGGTGACATTGCCGCGAAACTCGTTTATCTGCGGGGTGAACGCAATGTCGACAGAGTCGCCCTCGGAAATGCCGAGCTGGCGGGCGGTGTGAGAAAAGAAGATGCACTCAAAGTGCGAAGCACCCAGGCGCACGCGCATACGCAGGTGCTTTCCGCCGCCGACCTCGGAGGCCGATTCAAGCGTCGCCCCGCAGATGCACATGACGGGCTTAGGGTTTGCGTTGCCGTATGGCTCGAGCATATCGAGCGAGCGGACGTTCTCCACGCTCAGGAGCGAGGGATCGGTTATGAGCAGGTCGCAGCAGACCTCAGGCAGCGGCGCAGGGCGGTGACGGCGGTAGTACGCCGCGAGTGCTTCACGGAAACGGTCGAGCATGTCGCGGCGGATATTCAGCCCCGCGGCGAGCGCGTGCCCGCCGAAGCCGGTGAGGTTCTCGGAGCAGGCGGAGAGCGCTTCAAAGAGATTGAAGCCGCCGTAGCTGCGGCAGGAGCCCTTGCCGTTCTCGCCGTTCAGGCAGATGATTATCGCGGGGAGCGAATACTGCTCGGCAAGCCTTGACGCGGCAATGCCGATAACGCCCTGATGCCAGCGGTCGCTTGCGAGGACTATCGGATCCTGCGGGTCGGAGTCCTTTATGATATCGTTGGCCTCCTGCCAGATCTGGGTCTCGATGCTCTGGCGGCGGCGGTTGAGCTCACACAGCTCCTTTGCGAGAGCCGCGGCTTCGTTTTCGTCCCGGCTCATCAGGAGCCGGGCAGCGACGCTCGCCTGACCGAGCCTGCCCGCAGCGTTGAGGCGCGGGGCAAGGGAAAAGCCTATGGTCGAGGCCGTCAGGTGACGGGCGTCGGTGCCGGATTCGCGGAACATCGCGGCGATGCCGGGGCGCGGGGCCTTCGCGATGCGCGAGAGCCCGTAGCGCACGAGGAAGCGGTTCTCCCCCGTGAGGGGCATAACGTCCGCCACGGTGCCGATCGCGGCAAGGTCGCCGTACATCTCGAGCATTCTGGAGCTGTCGCCCTCGCAGGCGCAGACAAGCTTGAGCGCGACGCCGACGCCGGCAAGGTTCTTATTGGGGTACGTGTCCCCGTCGCGCTTGCAGTCGACAAGCGCGGTGACCTCGGGCAGTGCGTCCGGGCGGCACTCATGGTGGTCGGTGATGACCATGTCGACGCCGATCTGCGCGGCGTGCGCGGCCTCCTCAACGGCGGTGATGCCGCAGTCGACCGTTATGACAAGGCTCACGCCCTGCACCTTGAGCGTATCGAGCGCGGCGCAGTTGAGCCCGTAGCCCTCCTCGTTCCGGTCAGGGATATATGGCACACACTTGAGCCCCTTACGGCGCAGATAGTCCGTGACAAGGCAGGTGGAGGTGATGCCGTCCACGTCATAGTCGCCATAGACCGCAACGGTCTCCCCGTCCCTTATCGCGCGCAGGACGCGCTCGCGCGCCTTGTCCATGTCCAGCATCAGCATGGGGTCGCGCAGCAGCTCCTCCCCGCCGGAGATGAGCGCCTGCGCTTCGGCGGCTGTTCTGATCCCCCGCAGCGACAGCACCATCGACAGCAGCGGCGTGAAGCCCGCAGACAAAAGCTCATGCGGAACGACCGGTCTGGTAAATGGAATTGTCCAGTCCTTTGTCTTCATCTTCTATTTTACTCTTCTCAAATATTTTTTAATAATTAATAATACCAGAATACTTATTCCAATTCAATAGAAACGGACAAAAAAAGTCGCCGAGCCTTGACAAAACAAAGCGCAGCGGTTACTATACTATAACTGATTTTCTGATAACAGGAGAGGCTTTGAATTGTCTGAACTTATACTCGACTGTGCGCTTGACGCGCTGAAAGACGGCGCGCTGAGCATACCCATACTGTTCCTTGCATATCTGCTTATGGAGATGCTTGAAAACAGCAAGCGTCTTGACGAGGGCATACTGCACTCATACTCCCGCAAAGCGGGCCCCGCGCTGGGCGGGCTGCTCGGCGCGATACCGCAGTGCGGCATATCCGGTGCGGCGGCAACACTGTTTTCTACCGGCTCGATAAGCGCGGGGACGATGCTCGCAGTGTTCTTTGCCACCTCTGATGAGATGCTGCCGGTCATGCTCTCCTCGCTTGCCGACGGCAAGGGCGCGACGGACATCGGACAGATCGCTGCGATAGTCGCGGCAAAAGCGGTGATGGGCATAGTCCTCGGCTACCTTGTCGACGCTTTCGGCAGCAGGCTCTTCGCGCGGGGCAAGAACATCCACAGCTTCTGCGAGCGCGAGCACTGCGAGTGCGACGAGGAAGAAGGCAGCGTTTGGCTCTCGGCGCTCAAGCACACGGTGAAGATAGCCGTGATGCTTATCGCCGTCACATTTGCGCTGAATTTGATCCTTGAGCTTGTCGGCATCGAGAGGCTGGGCGCTACGGTGTTCGCAACGCCGGTCGTCGGGGAGCTGCTGCTCGCACTCTTCGGACTTATCCCGAATTGCTCCGTCTCCGTCGTCATCACCGAGGCGTATCTCTCCGGCATCATCGGGCTCGGCGGGCTGTTCGCGGGGCTGCTGTCAAACGCCGGTATCGGCCTGCTGGTGCTGCTGCGCACGAACAAGAACCGCCGCGAGAACCTGACGGTCATCGCGCTGCTGTTCATCCTCGGCGCAGTGAGCGGGATGCTTATAAATCTGGCCGCATAAGTCCCTGCGCAACCGCGCGTTGCTTGACCTTGGGAGCATTCCTGATATAATCGGAGTAAATGAGATAAAATTTTATTCTGACTATGGAGGGGCAAAATGGAGACCAAGGATGTTATACGCGAACTGCGCACAAAGGCTGGGCTTTCTCAGGACGAGCTTGCGGAGAAGCTTTTCGTCACCCGGCAGGCCGTTTCCCGCTGGGAAAACGGCGAGACCGTACCGAACACGGAGACACTGAAGCTCCTGTCGAAGCTTTTCAGAGTTTCGATCAACACGCTTTTAGGCTCGCCGCAGCAGCTTGTCTGCCAGTGCTGCGGGATGCCGCTTGACGATTCGACGATAAGCGCCGAGCCTGACGGTGAGCTCAACGAGGAATACTGCAAGTGGTGCTACACGGGCGGCGAGTTCAAGTATTCAAGCCCGGAGCAGCTCATTGACTTCTGCGTCGAGCACATGGCAAGCGAGGCCTGGCCGCCCGAACAGGTACGCGCGCACATGGAAGCGGTCGTCCCCGGGCTGCGGCATTGGAAAAAATAATGAAAAAAATTATGCGCGCTGCAAAATGCAGCGCGCATATTTTATATCCGTTTATCAGAGCACCTTCGAAAGGAAAGCCTTGGTGCGCGGCTCCTGCGGGTGGTCGAACAGCTCCGCCGGGGTGTTCTCCTCGACGATAGCGCCGCTGTCCATGAAAATCACGCGGTCGGCGACCTCGCGGGCAAAGCCCATCTCGTGCGTCACGACGACCATCGTCATGCCGTTCTGCGCGAGCTGACGCATCAGGTCGAGCACCTCGCCGACCATCTCCGGGTCGAGCGCGGAGGTAGGCTCATCGAAGAGCATGACCTCGGGCTCCATAGCGAGCGCGCGGACTATCGCGATACGCTGCTTCTGGCCGCCTGAGAGCATTGCGGGATAGGTATCTGCCTTGTCGGAAAGGTCGATGCGCTCAAGAAGCTCCATCGCGAGCTTGTCAGCCTCGGCCTGAGTCTTGAGCTTCAGCGTGACAGGAGCGAGGGTAATGTTCCTCTTGACGGTCATGTTCGGGAAAAGGTTGAAGTGCTGGAAGACCATGCCCATCTTGCGGCGGTGCAGGTCGAGGTCGACCTTAGTGTCGGTAATATCCACGCCGTCGAAGATGACCTTGCCGGAGGTCGGAGTCTCAAGCAGGTTCAGGCAGCGCAGCAGCGTCGACTTGCCGGAACCGGAGGGGCCGATTATCGCGACGACCTCGCCGCGCGCCACGCTGATGCTGCAGTCGTTGAGGGCTTTGACGGCTCCGCCGTTATATTCCTTTATGATATGCTCTACGCGGATAAGCTCACTGCTTGTCGCCACGGCGCATCCTCCTCTCTATTGCTTCGATTGCCTTGGAGGCGGGATAATTTATGCAGAAATAGATAAGCGCTGCCATAGTATACGGTGCAAGGGTTATATATGTCGTAGAAGCGACGGCCTTTGCGCCGAACATGAGCTCTGCCATGCCGAGCATGGAGCAGATCGAGCTCTCTTTCACCATCGTGACGACCTCGTTTGCGAGTGCGGGGAGGACGTTCTTTATCGCCTGCGGCAGCACAACGAGCTTCATGCCCTTCCATTTGGAGAGACCCAGAGAGCGCGCGGCTTCCATCTGCCCCGCATCAACTGCGAGGATGCCCGCCCTGAATATCTCCGCAACGTAGGCGGAGCTGTTGAGCGCGAGAGCCACAACGCCGGGGATGAAGCGGCTGAGATCAACAAAGCCGAATATCGTGACGCGCGGAATAGATATCGCGCCGAAGAGGCCAAAGTATATAATAGACAGCTGCACCAGCAGCGGAGTAGAACGGAACACGGCTATGTACGCCCCCGAAAGGGACTTGACGAACCTGTTCCTGCTCAGCCTCATAAGCGCCAGCAGCAATGCCGGGATAACGGCAAGCGCGACGGATACGATCGCGAGCAGCAGCGTATACTCCACGCCCTGCACAAAAAAAGCGCCGTACTTCGGCAGGAATGAGAAGTTAAAGAAGCTGGCGGGACTCATGTCCTTAAATAGGTTGCTCCACCACATGAAAGATGTTTCCCTTCAATTTATATATTTACCACAGGGCATATTATCGTAACACGGTTTATGCTGTAATGTCAACCGACACAGGCAGTTTTTTGACGGATACCGGATTAAACAACGGAGCAAAGCCTTTTTACGGCTTTGCTCCGTATAGTCAGCGATCCATTTCAGGCGGCCTTATCAGCCCTCTGCGGTGACCTCAACTGCGACGTCAGCCAGAGAATCAGCAGCGGCGATGAACTCATCGACCTTGTTGTTCTTCAGCATGTCAGCGATCGCCTCGTTGATGCCGGGGAGCAGACCCTTGGGGTCTCCCTTTGCAACAGCGATGCAGTAAGGAAGAGCTTCGCCGAGCTCGATGTCAGCAATGACGAGGTCGGGGTTGGATTCGGCGTACTGCATTGCGACGGAGCCGTCGAGAACAACAGCGTCGACCTTATCGTTGACGAGCTGGTTGACAGCATCGGTAACGACCTGCAGAGAAACGAGGTTTGCACCCGGCATATCGTTCTTGACGATGTCTTCCTTGGTGGTAGCGGTCTGAGCGGCAACGGACTTGCCGTTGAAAGATTCAAGAGAGGTGTACTCATCGGCCTTGTCAGCCTTGATGAGGATCATTGCGGGATAGTCGGTGTAGTAGGGATCGGAGAAGTCAGCAGCGTTCAGACGCTCCTCGGTGGCTTCCATAGCGGCAATGACTATATCGAAGTCGCCCTTCTGGAGGCTTGCCAGCAGGTAATCAAAGCCCATGTTTTCGACCTTCAGTTCCTTACCGGTATAATCGGCAATGTACTGTGCAACAGAGACGTCGATACCGCCGTAGGTCATGTTGCCGTCAGCATCGGGATACATGAACTCATACGGAGCATAGTCAGCGGAGGTGCCCATGACGAGGGTCTCGGCTGCGGGAGCTGCGCTATCGGCAGCGGGAGTGCTGGAGCTGGAGCCGCAGGCGCACAGGGCGACTGCCATTGCAAGAACCAGAAGCAGTGCAGTGATCTTTTTCATTTTCTTATCTCCTCATTAAATATTGAATTACCATATAACGCTCAAATAAATATATATTCATTTGAGTTGTCCAGAGTATACATCTATATGCGAATATTGTCAATCGTCGTTTTTGCTCAAGTTCACGAAAGTTATGTTGTGTTTTTGTGCATATCGTCGCGTGGCGCGTTTTTGCATAGTAAATCAGGGATGCAGAGCATTTTTCGCAAAAGCTTATATTTCAAGCAAATCTGGCAAGTGCCGCGAATTATGTCTTGCAGTATCGGGCATACTGCGATATAATAAATAATTGAGTTGCACGCTCCGCCAAGATAAATACAAATTCAGAGAAAGAGCAGTTAAAAATGAATATCCCTGTGAATAATTCGTATATTGAAGTGAATATGCAAACACTGCGTGAGAACATGGCAGGCATCGCCGCCTCCCTCACGCCCGGCACCGGGATCATCCCCGTGCTCAAAGACAACGCTTACGGTCTCGGCCTTGTGCCTATCGCCCGCGTACTCGAACCGCTGGACTGCGTGCGCTGCTTTTCGGTGTCCCATGTGTCCGAGGGGCTTGAGCTGCGCCGCGGCGGCATAAGCAAGGGCATAATCGTGATGAACTCCGCGCTGCCGTTTCAGCTTGAGGCGGCAGTCGAGGCTGGGCTCTCGCTCGCCTGCGGCCGCCCCGGCTTTGCCACGGAGCTTCAGGCAGCGGCACGCACCGCAGGCAAGAGGGCGCATATTCATATTAAAATAGATACAGGGCTGCACCGCATCGGCTTTGTCCCCGGAGAGGAGCTCGGAGCTTTCATAACAGAGCTGCGCGCGGCGGGTGACGAAATAACCGTGGACGGCGTATTTTCGCACTTCTCAGCGCCCGAGAACATGGAGCGTGCTGAGGAGGAATACGTGCGCTTTCTTGAGGGCATTGCCCAGCTCGAGCGCGCCGGGGTGCAGATACCGCTCCGGCATATTGCCTGCTCCGCAGCGTCTGAGCTTTACCGGAAGTTCGATCTGGACGCGGTGCGCATAGGCCGCCGCCTTTATATGGACTCCCCTGACAAGCCGACGAGTCTGGTAAAAGAGCTTGCGTCATGGCGCAGCTATGTTGCGGTCGTACACGAGCGCCGCGCCGGGGAGCGTGTCGGCTACGGCGACGGGCTGGTGCTGGATAGGGACACGCGCGTCGCGACCGTCGGCATCGGCTATGGCGACGGTCTTTCTCACAGCTTTGCCGAAATGAACGCGCCGGTGCTGGTACGCGGCAGAACGGCGCATATGATCGCCGTATTCATGGATCAGTGCCTTGTTGACGTCACGGGCATAGACTGCGCCCCCGGCGACGAGGTGACGGTATTCGGTTATGACGGGTACGGCGGGTACATCTCCTCACAGTCCCAGGCTCTGCTGACCGGCGCGCTCGAGGGCTGCGGCATAACCTCCGGGCTCTCAGCGCGCGTGGCGAGGACATACGTCGGCTGAGGAATAAAAAAGTAAATCGTGCAGATACTAACGTTAGCACTCTTTTTGCAAGAGTGCTAACGTTAACTTTTTATTCATATCTTTCGCTATATTTGTTAATAATTGTGGGGTATCTTATATACACGATGAAACAAAAGAAATGAAGTTTCATCCGAGAATCAAATCAGTAAATAAATTTTGGAGGTATATATATTATGTTTGAACTTATTCCTTTTGATCGCCGTAATCATTCCGTTTCCGCTTTCGATCCGTTCCGCGCCTTTGACGATATGGAGCGCAGCTTCTTCAGAGACGTGCCTTCGATCGCTTCTTTCCGCACCGATGTTACCGACACCGGCGATGCCTACAAGCTCGAGGCTGAGCTGCCCGGCTTCAAGAAAGAGGATATCAAGATAGACGTCGAGGACGATTGCTTGACCATCAGCGCCGAGAGAAAGGTCGACGAGGATAAGAAGGACGAGAAGAACAACTTCGTAAAGCGCGAGCGTTACTACGGTTCCTACAGCCGCAGCTTTGACGTCTCCGGCATCAACATCGACGGTATCGAGGCTTCCTACACCG
>CAVFGM010000018.1:0-3195 GCA_963621955.1 Bacteroidaceae bacterium | reverse complement strand
CTGGTACTAATAACCCGAGGGCTTGACCTACAGTATGCAGGCAAATCCCTTGCTTTCACTTCTTCTCTGTTCAGTTTTCAGGGCGTAAGTCCTAAATAAATAGTTGGTGTTTTTAACGGTGAGGGTCCACCTGTTCCCATTCCGAACACAGAAGTTAAGCTCACCAGTGCCGACAATACTTGTCTGGAGACGGACTGGAAAGATAGGTCAACGCCAACATTTGATCACAGCTTCGAGAAATCGGAGCTGTGATTTTTTCGTTATATGCTTCGCGATACTTGCAGGAAACAGACAAAGATGGTAGAATCCAACAGTACAACGGATGATGGAGACAGATATGCTTTACTTTTCAAGTGATTATATGGAGGGCTGCCACCCCAATATTCTCCGGCGGCTCGGTGAGATAAACATGGATAAGAACTCCGGTTATGGCACGGACGCAATATGCGAGAGTGCAAAAACGAAGATCCGCGCCGCCTGCGGCAAACCGGACGCGGAGGTATATTTCCTCGTCGGCGGGACGCAGACGAACGCGGTTGTGATCAAGGCCATGCTGCGCTCTTATGAGGGAGTTATCGCGGCGGCGACGGGGCACGTTGCGGTGCATGAAGCCGGTGCTATCGAAGCCGGCGGCCACAAGGTGCTGACACTGCCGGAGCATAACGGCAAGCTCGACGCCACAGAGGTCGAAGAATATATTGCGACCTTCTATAAGGACGCAAACCATGAGCATACGGTAAAGCCCGGCATGGTCTATATCTCGCACCCGACGGAGTACGGAACACTCTACACCAAGGCGGAGCTTGAAGCGCTGCATGGCGTGTGCGCAAAGTATGATATCCCGCTGTTCCTTGACGGTGCACGCCTTGGCTACGGCCTTGCCGCAACAGGTACGGATGTGACGCTTGAGGCTATCGCGGATAACTGCGACGTGTTCTACATCGGCGGAACGAAGGTCGGTGCATTGTTCGGCGAAGCGGTCGTGTTCACCGGGAAAGCGCCTGAGGGCTTTTTCTCGATCATCAAGCAGAACGGCGCACTGCTGGCAAAGGGCTGGCTGCTCGGCGTGCAGTTTGATGAACTGTTTACGGATGGGCTGTACCTAAAGTGCGGCAAGAACGCGATAGACTGCGCGGAGCGACTCAAGGCGGGGCTTATCTCCAAGGACTATCATATGTATTTTGATTCGCCGACGAACCAGCAGTTCATCATCATCGAAACGTCGAAGCTCGAGGAGCTCGGCGAGCAGGTAGCCTATGGATTTATGGAGACCTACGACGCGGAGCATACTGTCATCCGCTTTGCCACAAGCTGGGCAACACGCATGGAGGACGTCGAGAAGCTGATAGAGCTGCTGTAAATAAAACAGGCTGCTCCGATAAAAATCGGAGACAGTCTGTTTTATCATTTATCCTCTGCCGCCATGCTCTCCAGAGTACGGTAATCGACCTTACCGATAGGCGTGCGCGGAAACTCGGATACAAAACGAAATTCCACAGGTCGCATATATGCCGGCAGACCGGCGACGCAGACAGTCTGCAGCTCTTCAATGAGCTTATCAAGCGGCGCATGGCCTGAATGCGGTATTATATAAGCAACAGGCTCATAATAGAAGCTGTTTTCCATATACCGCGCGACGGCCGTGCAGTCATAAACATCCGGCAGGGCTCTGACCGCGTCTTCGATAAGCCCGGGGAAAACCTTGGCGGGCTGCCCCTCAAATGTCGTCAGATAAATTCTGCGTATGCGACCCTCGTGAAAAAGAAGACCGTCTTTGTTTATCCGCCCCAAGTCGCCGGTTTTTATCCAATGGTTTCCACTTTCATCTGTTACCAGAATGCTTGAGGTTTCCTCCGGCTTCTTGTAATAGCCGAGCATTGCCGACGGCGCGCAGATCAATATCTCACCCACGCAGTCATAGCCAAGCTCCTTGCCAGTATCTATATCCATGATTCTAACGGTATTGGAAACGAGCGGAACGCCGACGCTCCCGACCGCGTTCGCACCGCGGAATGAGGTGGTGCCGGTGGCGCACAGCTCGGTCATGCCGTAGCCCTTTGCGACCTCATAAAGGCAGCCGTTTCTTTTCAGATAGGCGTTGACGGAACGCTCCGTTTCCTCATTCAGTGTGTCACCGCCAACACCGGCCGTGACAAGAAAGGACAGATCCATGTCCCGGGTCAGAGGGCTTTCTGCAAGAGATTTCAGATGATCCGCAACGGCGGAGAAATGGTTCGGTTTATATTTTGCGAAAAGCTTGGGAAAGCCTTTGGAGTCAAACAAGGGATAAAGAATGACCTGAAGCCCGTAGCAGAGCGTGGTATGAATTGCAAGGGTGACACCGTAGATGATAAACGGCGGCAGATCATCAAAGTATTTATGGCCGCGCGCAAACGGGACGTCGATAAACCTGTAGCCATGAGCGACGGCGTTTATATTATCATCCGAGAGCATCACGCCCTTGGGGACCCCGGTCGTACCGCCGGTATGCGCAATGATGAAGCAGCGCCCCTTTTCATACTGGGCATATTCCGGAGCGGAACCGGCGCCGCGCCCGATAAAATCAGCCCAGCCAATATCACCGGGGAAGAGATCCGGAGCTTTGTTCTTCATCTGATAGACAGCCCGCTTGAAAGGCGGCATGGAGTTCGACGGCGAGACCGCGACAATTTTCCCTGCGGTCGTTCCTTTGGCTGCCTGCCGAATGACCGGGTAAGCGAGATCGACGGTGAGGATCAGCTTCGCGCCGCATTCATTGATATAGCTTGTGAGCTGCTCCGGGTTCGTGCGCGGGTCGACCAGATTCGCAACAGCGCCGAGTCTATCAAGCGCGTACAGGGCAAAGACGGTCTCAGGCATATTGACAAGACACAGGATCACAATGTCCCCGCGCCTGATGCCCTGAGCAGAGAACGCCCTGGCCGTGTTTTCGATTTCCTCAAACAAACGGCCATAGGTAATTTTTCTGTCAAAGTAGATTAGAGCGACATCGTTAAGGTGCTCTGCATTTCCGCGATATACAAGATCATATGCCGTACATTCCGGAAGCGGGGCATTGACCGCCTCCTCGGTATAATACTTCAGCCACGGTTTGTCAATGGACGGATAGCCGGTCAAATTCTGTGTGGTCATTCCTTGTGCCTCTTTCTGTTTATTCGCAGACAAAACCCCAAGCGAATACAAAAGTACAGGTTT
>CAVFGM010000017.1:0-45026 GCA_963621955.1 Bacteroidaceae bacterium | reverse complement strand
CTCTGTTCCATGCAGATAACCGCACAGAGCAGAAAACTATTTCGCCGCTTTCACTTGCTTTGATTTTTACATTCGATTTTGCCGCTCTTTCCGAACGTCGTTCCTGCCCGGAGGATCGCTCCCGGCGTTTTGTCCCCGTTGGTACGCTCACGCTTTCGCGGTCATGGCGGTTACTTCGCTGGGGGACATATCCCGTTCGGACGGTCATGCAATTTTCAAGGTTCAGGTGCGATTGCAAGACCATTTTAGCGAAAAATATAGCCCTCTCCCGTATATCCAAGAGGTAGGAAAACGCGCCGAAAAACGCAGATTTCCACGCTTATGGACAAGACCGGAAAAGGGCAGAAATTTGAAGGGAGGACACCGCTATGCAGCCAAAACTCACCATTCAGGAACGGCTCAAAGACCTGCGCGTGGAGCGCGGTCTGACGCTGGAACAGCTTTCTGCGGAAACAGGCATTTCAAAGTCCGCGCTGGGAAAATACGAAGCCGACGATTTCAAGGACATCAGCCCGTTCAGCATGGTGGAGCTGGCAAAGTTCTACGGCGTGTCCACCGATTACCTGCTGGGGCTGACAGAACAAAAAAATCACCCAAACACAGAGCTGGACGCTCTGCATTTGGGTGATGATGCAATCGAAGTATTGCGGACAGGCAAATTCAACCACCGGCTGCTGTCGGAGCTGATCTGCCACAAGGATTTCCAGTGGTTCATGCTGGATGCCGAGATTTACGTTGACCGGATCGCAGATATGCGGGTCAACGACATGAACACCGTGCTGGAAGCTGTCCGGCAGATGGCATTGATGAAGAACGGCGGCGATGCAAATGACCTGTACTTGCGGACGCTGGAAGTCGCGCAGATCAGAGAGGACGAGTATTTTGGAAGCCTGATTGCGGATGATCTGAAAGGCATCCTCCGCGACATTCGGAACGACCATCGCCCCGACACCATGACTGCGGATGAAAGCTCTCTCGCAGCAGCCGTGCAGGTGCAGATGCAAGAAGCTATAAACTTCGAGGGCAGCTCTGAGGAAAAGAAGATTCGCGCATACCTTGCGACTATCGGACTCGACTGCGATGCGCTCACGAAGGAAGAATTTGTTTCGCTGATTGGTATTCTTAAAAAGTCCAAGTATATGAAAAATCCTATCAGTCAGCGTGGAAAAGCAAGATCACAGTTACCGCACGGAAAAAGCAAAAGAAAGCATAAATAAGCAAAAGCCGCTATATCCAGTAAAAACCTGAATATAGCGGCTTTTTGTTACCCAATCCTTCCTGACAGATGCTCATTTCGTAATTTCGGTCTAAACCTGTTTTACGAACACTCATCAATGCCGGATGGTCGCAAAACAGCTAAAACCACAAAAGTGAAGCCTTGTGTTTTCAAAGGGCGGCGCGACTGAAGTCACCCCGTTTTCTTTTCTGATATGTATGGCGCTGTCACTCATGTGAACGATGCCCGGAACCTTTTCGGCTCTTCAAGTATCAGTGTGATTATTAAATATAGCAGCCATTCATCTACTCGCTACAATTCGTTTTGCCTCCTGGTATTCAGGACATTCCCGAATAAACCACTTGGCATATCCAGAAAAGGCACTTTCAGCAGTTGTCAGAGAATCAATAACTGCCAAAGAATTCTTTAGTTTAGTAATGCGAACCTTCCTTTTTTGATCAGTATCTGCTTCGGAAATCCAATTGATTTTGTCTTTTAATTCGTCGATATATTCTGTTAAGGATTTCATTAATGCTGACCTTGCACTATAAAGGCGCTCACAATTAAGATTACACACCTCAATTGTCTGTTGCGCTTTCTGTTCTTGGCCAGATCCGGCGAGAGGTTTAATCCGCAAAAACGAATAAGTCAAAAATTGTTCAGGATCTTCAATTGCAGGGTTAATTATTGGGTTTGTTTGTGTATCGGCATCTGATTTTTCTTCATTGCATATTCGGCATGATGGCAAGAGATTATCCCACTCAAATGCTAAATCAGGATACAGTGACTTGGGTTCAAAATGTTCGACCTCAATATGACTGCTTTCTCCGGGAATACATTCGCAAAATGCACATTTATAGTGACTGCTTGCAAATAAAGCAGTCTGGATATCTTTGTGTCTATAATGAGATAGTAAACTATTCTTTTCGGATTCTGGGATTTTGCTATATCCACCATAGGTATTTATTGCATCTAACAAGTTTTGGGTCCAGGTAGCTTTATTATCCAACAAAACTTGTGGCGCAGTCGGCTTTTGTATTTTAATCATTTTCATCCCCCAATTCTAATTGGGCAAGCTTCACCTTCAGAACGTGAAGAATGGTGTTTGAAGGATGAACTATGTCTTTCAGCTTTATAATAGCTTCCTTAAGAGCATCAATATCTCGTGTTTCGACATAGTCCATTGCTTGGTTTAAGAGAATCAAGTACTCCTTGTTCTCAAGATTAGAAACCCCCATAATCTCTTCCAATACTTCATCGGTATTCCATCCAGAATACTTTTGCGCTGTCGGCGCTACGCATACCCTTCTACTCAATTCAGGAAGTACAATAAGTTCACCTGCCTCAGCGGAAGTTATCAAATGTGGCGAATGTGTAGTTATTATAAATTGAAGATTTGGGAAAAGGGTAGCTAATGATTTACGAATAGTCAACTGCCATTCAGGATGTAGATGAACATCCAATTCATCAATTATGACTGTTCCGGTAGCCTCGGGAATGTATGCATATTGCTCATCGTTAGTTCCCTCAATCCATTCCACAATTGCAAAAACTAATGATAAAACGGCTTGAAAGCCTGCGGAAACTTCTTCCAGATAACAATCTATGTTTTGGAGCGTAAACATAGGCTCCAAATCTCGTTTAATCTCTTTGAATTGGAGTTTGCAATTTGATGGACCAAGATTTTCAAGATTATCAATAATCCAGTCCCAGTTTCGTTTATATACAGTCGCCCAGTCTTTCTCGATTTCAAAATATCGATTAATCATCCACTGCTTTACATTAGGAAGCGATCCTCCTTCGATATTCTTAAATCCAGAGGAATGATAATTCTTTCTTTGTTCTGCAAATGACGGTTCTCGATGCATACCTTCAATTCTTTGATATGCAATTCTTCGATATGCCCCCAAAATTAATGGAGTAATATTGATGTTTTCTACCTCAAGCTTGTTAACGGTATATGATAGCATACCTTCTTGCTGAGGTGGCTTATTCCATGAACTATGACTTGCTTGCCTATACTCATCAATATTGGAAACCCATCCTTCACCTAATCCTACTCTGTAGTTTTTATTGTCATATGTAGCATCAAACCAAACAGCAGAATTATTGCCATATCTAAATCCTCTGGAATCACTTGGAGCTAAAGATAAAGCTATGCATTTTAGTATGGAAGTCTTACCACATCCGTTGGGACCAACAATAAAATTAAACTTCTTATTGAAGGAGATGTCTAGTTCTTCAAAAATGCCTGTGTTTTGTGCGTGTAAATGAGTGATATAGTTATCCATCTTAGCCTCTTTTCGTTTTGCGAGTTATATTATGAAGAGTACGTTTTTCCGTGAACGGTTTCGTTTGTTAAAGTATACATCTTTACCGAAAAATTATCAACCAACATTCGACACATCTTGAGCATTAGGAATGTAGTAGGAATCTCCGCAGAAGGTATAAGTCAAATTACTCTTCATAATAGAAATTTCTCCGTGATTTCGTAATAAGTGTCGATGAAATAAAAAATGAGTGATGTTCAGTCGTTCAACTTGGCATCACTCATTTTTCATTTTTGTTTCCCAACCCTGCCTGACAGATGCTCATTTCGTAATTTCGGTCTAAACCTGTTTTACGAACACCTATCTAATGAGCGGCGATGTGATTTTATAATATTCAGAAGCAGTAGATCATAGGGCAGCCGCAGGTCTGGCCGCACAGCAGCTGAGAGCCGCACAGCGCCAGCCACAGCGGGCTGAGATTCACGCGGTGGCCGTAGCCGGTGGAGTAGCTGTCATAGAAATCGCGTCCGCTCTGCAGCTGTTCGAGCAGGCGGCGGTACTCCTCGTTGCCCGGCTCTATTTCGACCGCGCGCTTGGCATGCTCCAGCGCCGTTACCTTGTTGCCCATGTACATGTTCGCCCCGGCGGAGAGGTAGTACCACTTGCCGTCGCGCTCCGACATCGGAACTCCGGACAGTGCGTTGAGCGCCTCGCGGTACATGCCGTTGCGGATGTAATTTTTTGCGGCGGTGTATTCGCTGCGTTCGGTCTGACGGTTCTGCTGCGCATTCGACCAGCCGGTAAAATCGCTCCAGCTCGTCCACGGGTTCCAGCCGTACTGCTCATACTGGCCGTACTGAGCCCCGCCGTAGCCGTTATTGGCCTGCTGACCATAAGCCCCTGCCTTGGCGGTGCCGTTCTTTATCTGGTCGTAGGCAGTGTTGATGTCGTTCATCTTCCGCGCGGCCTCTTCGTCACCGGGGTTGAGGTCGGGGTGGTATTTTTTCGTAAGCTCGCGGTACGCTTTTTTTATTTCTTCGTCCGATGCGTCGGGGGAGACGCCCAGAACCTTGTATGGATCCTGATACATTTACAGGTCCTTTCTGCTGTATTTCTTATTGAATTGTGCCCACAGCCCTACACACAGTATATTTTGCATCAGTCCCGCGTCCTGTACCAGCGGGAGCTTATCGAAATAGAACACACATTCGCCGAGCTGCATCTTCAGTATGTCCCTGAAGCGCTGCTCGTTATCCTCCCGCCCGGCATAGTCCCTGAACGGGTTATAGCTTCCGGAGGCGGCGTCGTCCTCAAGGTCGATGATCGCGTCGCAGAGGTAGATAAAGCGCCCCAGTGCGTGAGCCATCCGGCCAAGCGTATCCGACCAGCGGTCGTCCTTATAGATAAAGAGCTGCTCCATAAGCTCGCCGAAAGTGTCGGCGGCGGCATCAGGCTCGCATAGCCCCGATTTCTCTATCTCTCCGAGCTTTTCGATAGAGCGCTGCATCGCTCCGCACTGCCGCGGATAGCGCTCGGAGATCTCCTCATACCAGTGCTTGAGCGTCCTCGCCTCGGCGTAGGCCGTGAGGCTGCGGTCGTCATGCCAGTCGTCCAGACATTTGAGATAAGCCAGTGCGACGTTCATGTTCGCGGCATAGCCGCTTATCCCGTTCGTCATCCACTGCTGCCGCTTGGCCGGGTGGCGCGGACAGACGCTCTCTCCGTGCTCCTCCTCCGGTTCATAGAGTGAGGAGAGCAGCAGCACAAGAAAGGTCAGGTCATAATTGAGCGTAAGCCTTGCAGCGGAGCCGAAGCAGCGGTCAAGGCTGCGGCACAGCCCGCAGTAGCACTCCTTATAGCGCTGCTGCTGTTCCTCTTCAAGCAGCTCCGATGCTGCAACAAGATACCCGAACATATCAGGTCTTCCCCGTGAAGGACGTACCGCACTTGCGGCAGACTATATTGACCTTGCCGTGCCCTCTCGGAACGCGCAGCGCCGTCTTGCAGTTGGGGCAGGTGAAGAACTTATAGTCCTTGCGCTGCACCCAGCGCTCGTGCCGCACCCTGAGCGCGGCGGAGACCTTGTACTTTGCGCGGATATACTTTCCGTTTTCCTCGCGGCGCTTGTAAACATTGCGGGAGAGCATGCGGAAGTATGCGTATGCCAGCAGCACGAATACAAGCGGATATACATATCTGCCTATCCCGTCCTTGAATATCGCCGCGATCAGAAGCAGCACGATATCGACGAGCAGCAGAAAACGATTTAACTGGTCGTTGCCGTTGCGCCCGGCCATGAAGCGCGCCATTTTTTCTCTCATAGTCCATCCTCGATGATTTGCGATATGCATTCTTGCAGCATTGTCTGTCTTTTTTCTAAGAGAGCATTTTACCACAATGCCTATGTAAAACATCAAGAAAGTGTTAACTTCGGTTAAGAATTTGATATTTCCGATTATTTTTTGCTCTTGCACTCAAGCGACAGGCGTATTATCTCCTCGCACAGCTGCGGATATTCAATCCCCTCAAGCTTCGCGGCCTTGGGAATGAGGCTGTTCGGGGTCATTCCGGGCAGGGTGTTGACCTCAAGGCACCATGCGCGGCCTTCGCTGTCGATGATGAAATCGCTGCGGGAATAGACCGAAAGTCCAAGGGCGTTATGGAACTTCAGCGCCGCTTCGCAGACAGTCTGTCTGTCCTTCTCGCTTATGCGGGCGGGGCATATCTCCCGCGCGCCCTCGTCGCCGCTCTGGTACTTGGCGACATAGTCAAAGGTCGAGCCCTCTGGCGGGACGATCTCGATCGGGCTCAGGCAGCGGCCGCCGAGAACCGGGACCGTGACCTCGGTGCCGTGTATCTTCTCCTCGACGACGATGCGGTCGCCGTACTTAAGGATATTGCGCAGGGCGGCCTCCAGCTCCTCGCGCGTATCGGGCAGCTCCACGCCGATGGACGAGCCGCCGTTCACGACCTTCACCGCGCAGGGCAGCGGCAGCGTATCGAGCAGGCCGGGGATATCGTCCTCACCGTAGACGACCTCGCGCCACGGCGCGGTGCGGATGCCGTAGCTGTCCATGACGCGCTTGGCAACGGCCTTATCCATTGCCATCGCGCTGCTGAGCGGACCGGAGCCGGTATAGGGAACGCCGAGCAGATCGAGCGCGGCCTGAATTTTGCCGTCCTCGCCGTCGGCGCCGTGCAGGCCGAGAAAGACGCAGTCTGCAAGGGAGCATATCTCGAGCACGTTCTTGCCGAGACGGCTCGGGCTCCTGAGCCTGCGCGAGGCCTTGACCGCCTCAAGGTCGGGCGCTTTTCTTTCCACGGCGACGCTGCCGCAGAAGCCGTCGGGGACATCAAAGGCGTCCTCAAGCGCGCCGTCATAATTTTCAAGCCCCATGAACATATCGACGAATATAGCCTTATGGCCGAGGCTGCGCAGAGCCCTGCACACGGAGGTGCTCGTGACGAGAGCGACCTCGCGCTCGGTGCTTATCCCGCCGCCTAAAACAACGATTTTCAAGGATGATTCTTCCTTTCAAAGAGAAATAGATATCTTTAGTAGGATACCACAACTGCGTCCCGAGTACAAGAAAAAAGCCGCGGAGAGAATAAATGATTTGAAAAAGGCTTCCCCTTGATGGGGAAGCCTTCAAATTTTTATTCTTCTTTTTTCTTCTTGAAAACAAAAAGCTTGCTGAGGATGTAGTTGCCGAGGAACACGAGCACAGACTTTATGAACCACGTCACATATACGTTTATGCCCAGCACCGTGCCGAGCAGCTGCGTGACCGCCCAGTCCATCCCGAGCGTCGCAAGGCGCGAGGCGACAAAACCGCCCGCTTCGGCAAGGATGTTCGGGTTCTTGCTCTGGAAGACCCATTTGCGGTTCGTGGGGTATGCAAAGGCGACGCCCGCGACCCAGTCGACTATCGCAAGGGCCGTGTTCTGCGCGAAGGTCGGGTGCAGCGTCCCGCCGAAAAACAGGAAGTTGAAGCCGAAGCGCGCAGCGGCGGCGACAAGCGTCGTAAGGCAGCCGACGATGAAATACACAAGAAACTCGCGGTACTTGACGCACAACGCCTTTATTTTCTCGATCATCCTTATTTGTCCTCCCTGCCGCAGATACGGGAAATGATATATCTCGGCCTGCCCTTTATCTCGTCATAGATGCGGGCGATGTAGTAGCCGATTATGCCGAGGCTTATCATAATTATGCTCGCTGAGAACAGCAGGAGAAGTATGACCGTCGTGAACCCGCCGAGGGCGACGCCGGATATCTTCTGCACCAGCGCGATGATCCCGAGCACGACCGATACCGCGAGCATGATAAAGCCGAGCACCGTCACGATATGCAGCGGCGCGGAGGAGAACGAGCTGATATTCGTCAGCGCGTATTTGATGAGCGACTTTGTCGACCACTTGCTCACGCCCTCGGTGCGCTCCTGCACGCAGTAGCTGACGCTGGTCTTCTTATAGCCGACCCAGAACGAGAGCGCGCGGAAGAACACGTTGCGCTCTGGCAGACTGTTGAGCGTGTCAACGACCTTGCGGTCAAGGAGCTTGAAATCCGACGAGGAGGACATGTCCATCCCCGTGGCCTTGCTGATGAGCCCATAGAAGCTGTTGGCAGCGAACTTGTGCAGCCCGCTCTCCTCGCCGCGGTCTTCCTTGATGCCCTCGACGACCTCATAGCCCTGCTCCCAGAGCCGGTACATCTCGACTATCTTCTCCGGCGGGTGCTGCAAGTCGCAGTCGATGACGACGCAGCAGTCGCCCCTCGCCTGCTCCAGCCCCGCGAACATCGCGGCCTCCTTGCCGAAGTTGCGGCTGAAGTGTACGCCGACGACGTGGCTGTCCTTTTCGGCGGCCTCGTTTATCTGCGCCCATGTGCTGTCACGGGAGCCGTCGTCAATGAACAGCAGCTCATAGTCGATCTTCTCCGGCTGGAGGATCTCCGCCATGCGCTCTGTCGCCTTGGCGATCATTTTTTCTTCATTATAGGAAGGCAGGATCACGGAAAGCATTTTTTTGCACCTCACTTGGAAATCAGATATGTCGCGCTCAGGCCGTTCTGGTACAGCAGCTCCGCCTTGTCATAATCGGAGGAGTCAGCGAGCGCGGAGATAATTTTATCGGGATCATAGCCGCTCGACCAGAACTCGCTTATGTCCACGTAGACGACGAACTCGTCCACACCGCCGACATAGTCGAGCGCGCCGGTGAGCTCGGTATCATCGCTCACATAGAAATCGTCAAAGGCCATGAGCTGAAGCAGATCCTGCGTGATGGCCTCGAACCTGTTGTCGGAGAAGTAGACGCACTTATCTTCCGCATGTTCCGCGACTATCGCGTCATACTCCGCGTACTCCGGGTAGAGATAATCCGGCGGGGCGCAGCGCGCCTGCCAGAGCGCCAGACCCATGATGCACAGCAGCGCCGCCGTCTTGATAAGCCCCTCCCGCTCAAAGCTGCCAAGGCTCTGCTCCAGCAGGTACAGCAGCAGGCACGCCGCCAGCACAAAGGCCGGAACAAGGTTATAGATATACCGCGGCTCGTCCACCGGGGAGATGAGCGCGACGATCACGAGCACGACAAACGCCGGGACTATCAGCACCAGCGCGCGCAGGTCGAGCCTTTTGTCCTTTGCCGCCGCTTTGAACTTCTTGAAATATACGCCGAGCGCGATGATGGCCAGCAGCGCAATGATAATCGCCGCCTTGAGCCCGTGCGTTATAAAGCTTATAAAGGTCTTGAGCCTGACGGGGTACTGCGCGAAGTTGCGCAGGTTCTCCATCGCGTTCCCGCCGGAGACGATGTTGTCGGCAAAAAGATGGTTCATGCACGCGGGGAACACGAGCAGCAGGCTCAGCGCCCCGACGAGTGCGCAGGGAACAAACCACGCCAGCGCCTTGTATTCTCTCTTCACAAGCGCGTATATCACATACGCCGCGCAGAGGAAGAAAGCGTAGAACACAAAATAATACTGCGTTATCAGCCCCGCCAGCAGCACAAGGCCGGTCAGGATGCAGTACTTCGGTCTGAACTCCTGCATCAGGCAGACGATCAGGTACATCAGCACGACCGTGAGGAGCGTCAGGAGCATGTACATGCGGATCATCACAAAGGTCGACAGGCCTATCACGCTCAGCCCGTAGAGCACAGCCGCAGCAGTGCCGCAGCCGCGGCTCCAGCCGAGCCTGCGCACGGTCTTATACAGCACGAACATCGTGAGCATATACAGCACGTAGTTGAGCGCAAGCCCCGTCCATTTGCTGAAAGTGTCCGGGAACAGCGAGCAGACAGCGTTCAGCAGCCAGTAGTGCAGCGGCGGGTGAACATCATGCACCTGATTATAATAGACGGAGCCGGCATCGAAGCGCTCCCCGTCCGTTACGGCGACATAGTCGAAAAGCTCCTGCCGGGTAAAGGTCTTGCCGACCATCTCCCCGTCCTTTATGTCTGTCAGGAACGGGGCATAGTGGCTGTTCGACAGGCCGTAGGCATATATCTCGTCAATGAACATTCCGGATTTGCGCCCGGCAAACAGGAAGCACACTCCCGTGACGATCACAAAAACAAGCACCAGCGCCCAGCAGCGGCGGAATTTTTCTTTCATCAGAACTCTCCTGAGTTTATCACATTATAATACAGATTAACAGTATAATCCATTTCCCGCCGTTTCGCAACAGTTTTGGTTCAATATAAAGAAAACAAAAGGGCACGCCGCAGCGTGCCCTTTTAATGTGTTCATTTATGCTTTTGCGTATTCAAGCGCCTTGAGCGGGCGCGTTTCGAGTGCCTGCCAGACCAGCTCCAGAAGCTCAGGAGAGGCGGGGACATAGGGGTTGCGCACCTTGGCGGTGCGGAATATGCCGCCCTTTACCAGGACCTCCTTATGCACGGCCATCGCCATTCCGCCCGGCACAGAGCCCAGACGTATGAACGGCAGATACCGGTAGAACTCCTCGCGCGCCTGCTCGTGCCGGCCGGAGGTATACAGCTCATATACCCTGACAAGCACATCCGGGAACTCACCGGCCGGCATCGTACCGACAACGCCGGAGCACAGCTCCTCATAGAAGAAGGTCGCGTTCAGTCCGCCGAATACGGTGACCTTTCCGCCCGTCGCCTCGATTATTTTCTTTGCTTTCTGGAAAGTGGGAGGGGCTTCGGCCTTCACAAAGCGGATATTGTCATAGTCGTTCACAAGACGCACGATGGTGTCTATCGGGATATTGACGCCGCAGGCACCGGGCGCATCCTGGATCATTATCGGCAGCGGCACAGCCTTTGCGACAGCGGCGTAATAATCATATATGCGCTGTGCGTCGGGCTTTATCATGTACGGCGGCATCATCATGAGCACATCCGCGCCGTTTTTGTAAGCCCACTGTGCGCTGTCGATCGCAGGCTCTATGCCCGTGCCGCCCGCGCCGAAAACCAGCGGTACGCGTCCGTTGTTTACGCGCACGACAAGCTCTGCGATCTGCTGCTTTTCAGCCGCGGTGAGGGCAAAAGCTTCGCTTGCGTTGCCGAAGAGAGCAATGCCGCTGACCCCGGAATCGAGGAGAAAGTTTACTTCACGCTCCAGGCTGCCGCAGTCGATGGTGTCGTCCTCGCAAAACGGGGTCGGGAGGATCGGGCATACGCCGGACAGCCGCTCATTTATATTCTGCATTTTTTTGCCTTTCACTTGTTCTCAGATGAATAATACCTGACTTTGTCTTCGTCGAATTCTATGCCGAGGCCTGCGCCCTCCGGGATAGAGAACGCGCCGTTTTCGCACTTTATCGGATCGACAAGGAATTCGTTTGCTACCGGGAGGATGCTGGGCTGGTATTCCTGCATCCCATAGAAGTTGTATATAGCCGCGTCACAGTGCAGAGTAGCCGCAATGCATCCTGCCTGACCGACGCTCAGATGCGGAGCGACAGGCTTGCCGTAAAGCTCGGCAAGCTCCGATATGCGCATAAGCTCGCTTATGCCGCAGCGCCCCACATCGGGCTGGACAATGTCGCAGCTGTTCCGGTCGAGAATATCCTTGTAGCGCCAGTGCGTTCTGTCCGCCTCGCCGAGGGTGACGGGGATGCTGACAGCTGCAGCAAGCTCGCTGTAACCGGCAAGGTTTTCCGGATCGAGCGGGCATTCGAGAAATTCCACGTCCAGCTCTTCGAGCCTGTGCGCAAGCTTGACAGCCTGAGCCACCGTGTAGTTCCAGTGCGCATCTATCATCAGCTTGAAGTCCGCACCCAGCGCCTCGCGCAGCGCGCGCATTATCCTGATGTCCTCGTCCATTCCGTAGCCTATCTGGAGCTTTATGGCCTTGAAGCCCTTCTCTTTCCAGCTCAGCGCAAGCGCGACCTTTTCATCAAGCCCCGCTACCGGAAGACCGGATATATAGGCCGGTATCTCCGTGCGGTACGCGCCGCCCAAGAGCTTATACACCGGCACGCCGAAATGCTTTCCCGCGATGTCCCACAGGGCACAGTCCACCGCCGATATGGCGTCCACCATGAAGCCGCTGTAATAGCCGCGGTCGCGCATGAGCCCGTAGAGCATGTTCCATATGACGCCGCGGTCGAGCGGGTCGCGCCCGAGCAGGACGGGCGTGAACAGCTCGCTGATTATGCGCCCGGCCACATCCGGCAGTACCGGCGCGAGGGCTTCGCCCCAGCCGCTTATGCCGCCGCTGCACGTCACCTTGACAAGCAGCGTCTCCATATTTTTGGAATACGGGCACCTGTACTCCGGGCGCAAGTAATAATCATAGTCCGTATCCAGACCGGAGCTGCTGCCGAGATATACATGATCCTTCTTTATCTTTATCGGGAATACTTCTATTTTCTCTATCTGCATCAGACTACCGCTCCTTTCTCAGGTGCCGTCCAATCCTTGGCGCGGATCCTGTTCGTGATGAGCAGGCCGCCGACAATGACCATGCAGACCACGGAGGCGATGACGTTCGGGGATACAACCATGAACGCGGAGAGCACAACGAGCACTATGCGCTCCCATACGGCGACCGGTCTGAACGCGCAGCCGATAACGCCGGAAGCCATGCCGAAGATACCCACTATGCACTGGAAGATCACCCATACCGTGCCGGCGATGGTTCCCTCAAGGATCAGCGAGGGGTTGAAGATAAACGAATACGGGATGATGAACGCGGGCAGTGAAAGTCCGACCGCGAGCCATCCGGTCTTCATCGGAGGTGACTTTGCAAGTCCTGCCGCCGCATATGCGGAGATCGCGACAGGCGGCGTAATTCCGGAGAACACGCCGAAATACAGCGCGAACATGTGGCTGGCCATCGTGTTGCAGCCCATTTTTATAAGCGCCGGTACGGCGATCGCCGCAACCATGATATAGCATGCACTTGTCGGAAGCCCCATGCCGAGCACGATGGAGGCCAACATTACCATCGGGAGTATCAGGTACAGATTATTGTGGCCGAGGCTTATTATGATGCTGGCAAACTTGACGCCTATGCCCGTCTCGTTGGAAACGCCTATGACGATGCCGGCCGCCGCGCAGGTGACTGCGATAAGAACAGCATTCCGGCCGCCGCGGGCAAGCGTTCTGACGAGCGCACGCCAGTCGATCCTCCCGCGCTTTTCCGCGAACATGATGATGACGATCGAGAGGATGCCGTAGAGCGCCGCTTTGTATGCCGAGAAGCCGAGGATCATCGTGATGAGTATCACAAATATAGGCGCGGAGAGATAGCCCTTATGCAGCAGGAGCCACTGCCAGGACTTTGCGTTCTCATCCGGAGCCGCGCCCTTGAGTCCGGTGCGCACCGCTTCAAAATGCACCGCAGTAAAGATCGCGACATAGTAGAGGATCGCAGGTATCGCAGCCGCGGCGCAGAGCTCTATGTACGGAATGCCGACGTATTCCGCAAGCAGGAACGAGGCGGCTCCCATGACAGGCGGCATTATCTGCCCGCCGGTGGATGCGGAGGCCTCGACCGCACCGGCAAACTCGGAACGGTAGCCGGTCTTTTTCATAAGCGGGATGGTGTACACGCCGGTGGAGGTGACGTTCGCGGTCGAACTGCCGGAGATCATGCCCATAAGGCCGCTGGCGATGACCGCCATCTTTGCCGGACCGCCCCTTGCCTTGCCGGTGAGCGAAAAGGCAAGATCGATGAAGAACTGTCCCGCGCCGGAATACTCAAGGAATTCTCCGAAGAGCGTGAACATGAAAATGAATGTTGCGGACGCCGCAACGGTTGAGCCGAAAATGCCGTTGGTGCTCAGGCTCATCTGCTCGGCCATGCGCTTTACGGTCGTTCCGGTGTGGCGGATCTTGCCGTGCAGGTATTTGCCGAAGAACGCATACGCAATGGCGACAAGGCAGACGATGACCATGCCCATACCGGCGACACGCCGCGTCGCCTCCAGAACGGCGATAACTATAAACACCGCGACAACATAGTCAAGCGTGGTGAGCGGTGACACAAAGGGTATGCGCGCGATAAGGCGCGAGTAGGATACCTGGCTGATGTATATCATTGCAGCCAGCGTGAGGACGAACCAGATATAATCGATAACGCCTATCTTTGAAAAACGTCCCTTTTTGCGCATCGGGTATATGAGAAAAGCCAGCGGGAGCAGGAACATCAGATGCGTGGTGCGCATTTTATAGGCTTCCAGAATACCGGTCGCAGAAACATAGAGATGGAAGCAGGAAGCGACAAGGCCGATAACGAATATTATCTTTGCGGTGATATCGGCCAGCGACTTCTTATTATCGAGCTTTGTAGACTTTGACATTGGCAATTCCTTTCATAAGCATGTGCGGAGCTGCATAAATAATATGCAGCTCCGCGCCGTTAGTCTGCTCTTGCTATCAGGCGACGCCGGCTTCCTTGTAGTAGCGTGCCGCGCCGGGGTGGAGCTCAAGTTCGATGCCTGCAATGCCGCTCTCGGGGCCGGTCATGTAGTTTGCAAAACCGGAGTTGACATTGCCGAGAATAGAGATGCCCTCTTCGGAATTGAGGAACTTGGTGATCTCATACACAACTGCCTCGTTTGCATCCGCGCTTGCGCAGACGGTGATCACAACGCCGACCGTGCTCACGTCAGAATCCTGACCGGTGTAGGTACCGGCGGGGATGGTCTTTGCGAGGTAGCCCTGGCTCGAGAGAGCGTCGACTGCCTCCTGCTCAAGGTTGAGGAGCTTGATGTCCTTAGAGGCTGCGATCTCGGAGATGCCGGAATAAGGCATACCGGCGAGAACGGAAACCGCGTTGAGCTGGCCGTCGGTGAAGAGTGTGGACGCATCGCCGATGTTGAGGTACTCTACCTTGCCGCCCCATGCAGCGATATCATCATAGCTTGCGCCGTAGTATGCGAGGACCTTGCGGAACAGGGACTCAATGCCGCTGCCCTGAGCACCGACAGAGACCTTGATGGGGTACTTCTGGTCAACGATATCCTTGAAGGAGTTGATGGGAGCATCCGCGGGGACTGCGACGTGGAGAACAGATTCCATAACGGAAGCGACGCCGTAAATGCCGGTGACGGGCTCAGTGAAGTTGCCTTCGCCGACGATGGCTTCATGGATGGTGTCGGACTGGGAGTGGGCAATGACGGTCTCGCCGGTGCTGAGCAGTGCGAGGTTCGATGCCGCCGCGCCGACCTTGACAGTGCAGGTGATGTCGGGAGCGATGGAGTTGATGTACTCGCCGATCTGAATGCCCATTGCATAGACGGAGCCGGTCTCGGCGCCGAAGGTCATTATCAGGTCGTACTGTTCGGGAAGTGCATTCTCATCGGCCGGCTCCGCGGGAGCTTCGGTCTGAGCTGCGGCCGGCTGCTGGGTGCTTGCCGACTCGCCGCATCCGGCGAAGAGCGCCAGCATCATGCATACGCAAAGAATTACTGCTAATGTTTTTTTCATTTGGATCCTCCTATGGATTTTATCTGAAGCGAATTCAGTATCTGCATTATAGGCCTGTGATTCATATTTTGCAATACTCATTTAGAAAATAGATGAGAAACCCGAAATAATTAGATGAAGTATAAAAGACGGACGTGGAATTTTGTGCAACTTGATCGTCGCGCCGCAAATTTCATGCAAAGAAACAGGGAGCTGCCTGTCCGGCAGCTCCCTGTACATATTAAAATCAAAGGCAGCCCAGCTTGTTGGAAATGAGCGCGGCGGATTCCATCGCGATAGATGAGACTTCCTCCTCGTGTTCCTGGATGCTGCTGCCGCGGAACTTTCCTGAAAGGCTCAGCCCGGCGATCACCTTGCCGGTGCGGTCGCGTATCGGCGCGGCGACACAGGCGCTGCCCAAGGCGTGCTCGCCGTACTCCGTGCTGTATCCGAGGCGGCGGCACCTGTCGATCTGCTCCATCAGGACCTCCGGGGACGTGACTGTGTTGTATGTATAGGCTTTCATTCCCTTTCTGCCGATGATGTCCATGATCTCATCATTGGTCATCGCAGCAAGGAGCACCTTGCCTATCGCCGTGCAGTGCAGCGGATTTGAATATCCGACCATGGTGTACATTCTCGGCGAGGTCCGGCTGTCAACATGGGCAAGATAGTACATGCTGTCATCATACAGCACGGCGAGGTTTGCCCCGACGCCGAACTGCTGTTCGAGCAGGAACAGCTCCGGCAGCGCCTGCTTGCGCAGCTCGCTGTGGTTCAGCGCGACCGACGAGAGCGTTATGATCTGCTTGCCGAGCTGATAGTAGCCCGAATCCTCATCCTTCTCCAGGTAGCCGTAGGCCGTCATCGTTGCGACGAGCCTGGAGACATTGCTCTGCGTCATGTCGATCCTTTTGGTAATGTCGGTCACGCGCAGCGCTGGCGTTTCCGGCGTAAAGCAGCTCAGTATATCAAAAGCCTTGCACAGGCTCAGGGTAAGGCCGGTCGTTTCCTTTGCGGCAGAGCTTACCATTTCAATTTCACCACGATCCTTCTGCATTTCCCGCAGCTGCCGTCGGCCATACCGGGAAGATGCCCGTCCTGCGGGAAGTAGACCGCAAAGCTCCCCTCTGTGAGATGCAGCCTGCTGCCGCTGCCGCTGAATTCATAGAAGCTGATGTCCTTTTCGGTATTGTAGGCGATTTTCTCTTTAAGCTCTCCGCGCGGAGCATACCACTGGTATTCGCTGCCCTCAAGCATGCACTGAATGTCCACGTACTTATCGTGCGTTTCGTAGAGCGGTTCGGCCTTTTCTTCGGGAACATAGTCCATGACCATTGCATAAAGCCTGTCTCCGTCCAGTTCGTATCTCCCGGCGGGAAGATTTTCGGTGCGGCATTTTTCAATGAACTTTGCCGTTTCGCCAAAACGCGCGTCAAGCGCCGCATAGCTTTCAAGCTGAGCTAACGTGTCTATTACCATTGCTATTACTCCTTACGATATATATTCTGGTTCTCTCTGCCTATATATTAAACCACATTCTCAGCCTGATTTCAAGTATGAATCATGCAAAATATGAATGCTGCATTCAGTATATGCAAAGCTAAAGGGCACGCCGCGGCGTGCCCTTTAGCTAAATTATCGATTATTCTTCCTTGTTGTCGTCGTCTTTCTCGACGGTGATCTCTATCTCGATGCCGTCCTCGTCGTCGGCTGCGGTGCCGTCGTCCTCGGTGGCGTCGACGACGGACTCAAAGTCCGCATCCTCTGCGGGAGCGGTCTCGGCGGCGAACTCGTCCTTCATTGTCTGGATCTGCGCCTGCTTTGAGTTGATGCTCTCGATGAGCGCGGCGGCCTGCTCGAACAGGGGCGCAAAGAAGCCCTCGGGAGCGTCCTTCGCCTGGTCATAGTACAGGCGGCCGATCTCGGCGTAGACGCGCTTGAGCTCCTCGGAGTCGCCGTTTATCTCGAGAGAGAGCTTTGCCATCTGGCCATAGGACTTTGCGCGGTTCGCGCCGTGCTCGTATATGTCCTTGATAGCGCCGCTGTCCGCGACTTCCTTGACCTTGCCGACGATATTGCTGAGAGTGCCGGTGATGATGTCCTTATAATCTGCCATGTTATTTTTCCTCCGTTTCGTTGTCTGCTTCTGTCTGTTCCTCGCCGCCATTCGGTTCCGTTGTCTCCTGCGCCGCGCGCATATTGACATAGAGCTTCTCCGGCGGGTGCTCGCGGCGTCCCTGAATGATGAGGTACACCAGAGCTATTATCACAAGCGCTATTGAAAGCACCTGCGAAACACGTATGTTAGTTGCGCCGATATATAGGCTGTCGGTGCGCAGCCCCTCTATCCACGTGCGGCCTATGCCGTAGAGCAGGAAATAGAGCGTAATGCACTGCCCGTCGTACCTGCGCTTGCCCTTTCTCTCAAAAATGATGAGGAAGATCAGAACGCACAGGTTCCACAGGCTCTCGTAAAGAAATGTCGGGTGAACGTATATCGTGCTGCCATCAGGCGCGATAAGCCCCATGCGGCAGAAGATATCAGTCTCCGCGCCAAAAGCCTCGCGGTTCATAAAGTTGCCCCAGCGGCCGAGTATCTGGCCGATCAGCAGGCCGTAGCACAGCAGGTCGAGCATCGCGCCGAGCGGTATCTTCTTCCTGCGGCACACGAGCCATATCGCGATGATCCCGGCGATGACTCCGCCGTAAATGGCAAGACCGCCGTTATGGATGGCGAATATCTCGTTCGGGTGCTGGACGTAGTAATCCAGCCGGAAGAGCACATAGTATAGCCGCGCGCCGATGATGGCCGTCGGGATGAGCCAGATCACCACATCGTACACGCTGTCCTGCTCTATGCCGAAGCGGCGGCTGTTGTGCGAGCAGTAGAGTATACCGAGGATGAAGCCGAGGCCGATGATGACGCCGTAGAAGTATATATCCATGCCGAACACCGTGAAGTAGGACGGCGGGTTTATCGTGAGGTTCCCGAGCATCGGGAAAGTTATCGCGGAATCACGCTGGATGGTCTGCACAAGGGGCTGCATAGTTTTTTACCTTCTTATTCTGTTTCTGTTGTGTTTGTACTTTTAGGCTCAATGATCGACATCGCCAGTCTCTCGCGGCAGAGGCTTTCCGCGGCAAAGCGGCGGCACTCCTCTGCCGTTACCGATTCGAGCAGACGGAAAGCGTCGAGCGCGCAGTAGCCGTCGAGGAGCCCCATTGCCATCGAGACGCAGACATTGTCAAAATCCTCAAGCCCGCGCAGTCTCGCGCCGAGTGAGGCGCGCTTTGCGCGCTCGAAGCTCCCGGCATCAAAGCCCTCGGCTGCGATGCGCTCGACCTCGCGGGAGAACTCCTCGAGTATTTTTTCCGGTTCGCGGCTCTCGCCGCCGATAATGACCGTTCCCGTACCGGCGGAGAAGTCCGTCTCATAGTCAAAGTCCACGCTGAGAAGCCCGTCGGCGTAGAGCCTCGTGTAAAACGGTGAGGACGAGCCGCAGAGCATTCTCAGGCACAGCGCGGCAACAAGGTGCTGCCGGAGCGCGGCTTCGCCGCGCCCGGCGCAGTCGAGCTTCGCGCCAATGAAAAACTGCGGCGCTGAGACCTCGCCCTGCACGCGGCAGAGCCTTTCGCGCGGCAGCATGGATTCTTTCTCGCCGAAGTCCGCCGTGGGGATCTCGGCGCGCTCCTTCGGCAGCTCCTCCTCCGCGATGCGCGCGACGGTCTCCGGGTCGACGCAGCCCTCCACGCAGAGGACCATGTTCGACGGTGCATAGAAAACACGGTGGCAGTCGTAAAGCGTCTGCGCAGTGATATGAGAAATGCTCTCCACCGTCCCGGCGACGCGGTCGCGTATCGGGTGGTGGTCATAGAGCAGCCCAAGCAGGTTATAGTAGACGACCATGCCGGGGTTATCCTCACCCATGCGTATCTCCTGCGCGATTATCCCCTGCTCCTTTGCGACCGTCTCATCCGTGAAGTACGGGGTCGATACAAAGTGCAGCAGCATCCGCAGGTTCTCTTCAAAGCCCTCGGTGCACTGGAAGTAATAGCAGGTCACGCCGCTTGAGGTAAAGGCGTTGGGGTCGGCTCCGTTTGCCGAGAGTATGCTCAGCGCGTTATCCCCGTTCGGCAGATCGAACATCTTATGCTCGAGGTAGTGCGCGACGCCCGCGGGGGTATCGATCGTGCGCCCGTCTATCGTGAAGCGGCGGTGCGCCCCGCCGTAATTTGTCATGAACGCGGCATAGCAGGTGGAGAAGTCCTTCTTCGGTATCACCCTTATCTCAAGCCCGTTAGGGAGCACCGTGCTGTAAAGCTTTTCGCCGATCTCGGGGTATTCATGCAGTTTCATCATCGCTGCCGTCCTCCTCTCCGCTTCCCTTGAGGAAGTATATAAGGTCGCACTCTATCGACTCTGCAATAGCCTGAACGTCCTCCTTCGTGACGTCCTCCGCCAGCGCCGCAAGCTCCGCCGGGCCGTAGTCAAGCCCGTCGAGCGCCTGCGAGAGGTAGAAGCCCTCAAGCTCGCCGATGCTGTCCTGCACCGCGCGCAGGTCGGAGGCGACGCTCTTTTTCGCCGAACGCAGCTCATCGTCGGTGATCTCGCCCCGGCGGACGCTGTCGAGCTGCGCAAGTATCTCATCGCGCGCAGCGTCCAGCTTGTCAAACTCAATGCCCGAGGAGACGAGCATTATCCCCTTGTGCAGATACACTGCCGAGCTTGCATAGTAGCACAGTGACAGCTTTTCGCGCACGTTCATGAAGAGCTTGCTCGTCGCGCCGCTGCCGTAGACGGCGTTGAAGACATAGAGCGCCGGGATGTCCGGCTCCTCCATGCACTCACCCAGGCGGAAGCCGAGGACGAGCTTGCCCTGCGTCACGTCCATCTCCTCTTCCACGAAGCGGACATGATCCTCCACCGCATTCATGCGCAGGTCGGTGCCGATATCGTAATCTATTTCGCCGCGCGGCATCGCGGAGAACGCATCGCGCATCGCGGCGGACACGGCCCTGAAGTCGGTCTTGCCGCAGTAGAATATCTCGACCGGGCAGGTCTGGATAAGCTCGCGGTAGTGCCGGGTCAGCTTTTTATAATGGATGTTCTCGGCCTCGCTCTCGCTGCCGAAGCGGCTGACGGCGAAATCCTCATAGCAGCACATCTCTTCGATGCAGCGCGTGAGGGCGTAGCTGCGCTTGTCGTTCATGCGGCTGCGGATGATGTCAAGGAGCTTCTCGCGCTCGCTGTCCACATACTGCGGCAGCAGCAGGCCGCCGCGCGTGACGGGGTCGAGCAGCAGCTGCGCCATGAGAGCACAGGTGTCGCCGAGCAGCGCCTCGCCTCCGGGCAGATAGTCCGGCTCCGGGAAGCTTCCGTAAAAGCCTATGCACTGTATTTCGCCGATGCGCCGCACGACCGGCTCCACCGCCGCGCCGTAAAGCTCATCCATCCTGCGCGACAGCTGCTCCATGTCGCCATAGCGCGTAGTGCCGCGGCGCAGCACAAAGGGGATGACCGCATTCATCGCCGCGGTCTCGCGCCGCAGCTGCGTGAGCAGCGTGACGCTCATGCAGGCAGTCTTGAATTTGTCGGAACGCAGATGACTCAGAAACACGCCGGGCATAAGCTCGGTTCTGTTAAATTCCATGTGGCACCTCCGCGATTTTTCTTTCTTATAATTATACCACCCGCAGCCTTGAAATGGTAGAACTATTTGTTAATTACAGGAAATTTAAGGCGTCCCTTTGCCGTCATAGCTCTTGCCGTCAACGGTTATCCCGCCGGGGCTGCGCTCTATTGTGTGCACGCTCCCCGCGTCGTCCGTCCATTTCACGGAAAACTCCGGCAGCACGGGATGGTCTATATAAAGTCTCCCGTCTCTCATGCGCAGACCCAGCAGTTCCCGCGTCACCGCGCGGAAGTACCAGCCCGCGGAACCCGTGTACCATGTCCAGCCCGCAAGCCCCTCATGCCCCCTCGCCGTGCTTATATCCGCCGGGAGCACAAAGGGCTCCGCCTGATAGCGGCATACATCGTGCGTCTCCGGCAGCAGTGTTTCGAGCATTGCCGTCCCCTCGGCATATTTCCCGAGGCGCAGCGCTGCGATGGCGAGCCATATCGCCCCGTGGGTGTACTGCCCGCCGTTTTCGCGGAAGCCCTCGCCGTAGCCGGTGATATAGCCGGGGCTGCGCTCCCGGTCGGAATACGGCGGGTCGAGCAGTCTTATGAGCCTGTGCTCCCTGTCCCAGAGCCGGAACAGCGCCGAATCCATCGCCGAGGCGGCGCGCATCGAAGAGCCGAAGCCCGAGAGCACTGCCCAGCTCTGCGCCACGGAGTCTATGCGCTCCCCGCCGCCGAGCGCTTCCCCATCGGCATAGAACGCGCGCAGGTACCATTTCCCGTTGAAGGCCGCATCCGCCGCGCCCCCGGCCTCGGCGGCGTACTTTCTGTACCGCTCCGCGCCATCGGCTTCGAGCCTTTCTAACAGCTCCGCAAAGCGCGCGGCGCAGTGGGCAAAGAACCAGCCCAGCCACACGCTCTCGCCGCCGGTTCTGTCAAGCGCGTCGTTCCAGTCGCCGCTGCCGATGTATGGCAGACCGTGCTTTCCGAAGCCGCGGCGTATGCAGCATTCAAGCGCCGCGCGGGCGTGCTCGAGCACCGCTGCGCTCTTTGCGGACTTCTCAGGGCGCTCATAGCGGTCGTGTTCCTCAGCTTTTAACGGCAGGGAGAAAATATACGGCTCCTCAATGGAGCACAGTTCCTCCTCTCCCGTGGCCTCGACATATTCGCACAGCGCCCATACGAGCCACAGCAGGTCATCCGAGCAGCGCGTGCGCACGCCGCGGTCGCCGTCCGGGTGCGGGTGCCACCAGTGCAGCACGTCGCCCTCGGCATACTGATGGCGGCAGCAGTCGAGTATGCGCTCCCTTGCGCAACCGCGGTTTATGAGCAGCAGGTTTATGCTGTCCTGAAGCTGATCGCGGAAGCCGAGCGCGCCGCCGCTCTGGTATATGCTGCTGCGCCCCTCAAGGCGGCAGGCGACGGTCTGATAGACCGCCCAGCCGTTCATATAGTGCTCCAGCGCACTGTTTCCGCAGCGCAACGAAAACGCTCCGAGCAGTCTCGCCCAGCGTGCGGATACCGCGCTCAGGAGCGATGAAGCAGTGTCCGGTGTGCACAGCTCGCGCAGCTCCGTCTCCGTGCAGCAGCCGCAGCAGAGCACAGTCTTTGCATCGGAGTTCATCTTTATGCGCAGCGCGGCGGGGAAAAAGTCCGTCTCCGCGTCAAACTCTGCGCTGCTCCCGATGAGCATCTGCAGGCCGGGATAATACGAATCCGGGCTTGAGAGGCGGATAAGCCCCGGCTCCTCCTCGATGCGCAGGCAGGCTCCGTTCTTCCCGCCGAGGGCTGGCTCAAGCTCCCAGACGAGCGGCAGTCCGTCTGCCCCGTCGATAAGCAGCACGCGTGTGTCCAGCCCCTGCGGGATGAACAGGCGCGTCCTGATCCTGTTCTTGCCGATCTCCTTTTCCCACTCCGCGCATCCCGGCGCGAAGCTAACGCGGCAAGTGAAGCCGTCGTTCGCGGCAAAGAGGCTGACAGGCTTGCCGCCATACATGACGTACAAACGCTCCGGGCTGCGTACATCATATATATCCACCGGCGGTGCGATGAGCGGCATCTCCCGCGCGTTTTTGTACCACAGCCCCGCCGGGCCGATATCTGCGGCTATCGCTCCGAGACAGCCGTTTGTGATGATGTGCTGCCATATCCGCGCAGGGAGAGTGTCGTTTACTTCAAATGTGAATCCTGCGCTGTCCCAGCTGTGCTCCGGGGCAGAATCTACAGCACGGCGGGCGCTCAGCTCCGGTTCATGCAGCGGGTGATACTGCTTCTGCGCTTCACCTATGACGACAGCGGCGCGGCTCTTCACTGTTTCGGCGGCCTCGAGCGGCGCCGTGAACACGCCGCCGGGGCTCCCGATCAGTGCTTCCAGCCCGACCGGCGCGAGCACCTGCCCGATGTGCCGCAGCAGCGGCTGGAGGTATTCGCCCTGCTCGCGTGTGAGGTAAACAAGCTCCGCGTCGAGCCCGCAGCTTTTGAGCAGGCAGAAGCGCCGCAATAGCTTTTCCGTCTCCACCGCACCGCCGTCGCAGCATATCACCGGCAGGTCACCGGAGATACCGCAGCGCCACAGCTCGCTCTGCGGCGCGGCGTTTGAGAGCGCGTTTCTCCACAGCGGCAGCACCAGCTCCATCGCCGCGCCAAGCTCCGCCGCGTTCATGCCGAGGTGTATCGCCGCTGCGTCCGGCATGCTCCCGCCGCAGTCTCCGGAAGATAATATGCGCGCCGCGCCGTCTCGGGCCGACTGCGCGTCCGTCCCGATGCAGAGGGCAAAACGCAGCGTGGCCGCCTGACCCGCTCGCGGCTGAGTTACCGTCACCGCCGCGCGCAGTTGCGGGGAAATGAGTGCTTCCGCGCCGCCCTGCTCGTCCGCCGTGAAATGGGCCGGGTGATCACATGCAAGGCACAGCCATATCCCCGGCTTATCGCCTTTCGGCAGCCGGTGCAGCAGGATGAAGTTTTCACCCTCCTGCGCCGTCATGCCGAGCTTCCAGTATGCGCTGTGGCTCTCTGCGTCGCGCAGCGCGGCGAGGATCGGGCGAAAGCCGAGTTCAAGCTCCGCGCGCCCCGCCCCGCGCAGCTGCACCTCGGTAAGCTCTCCAAGCTCACCGTCGATGGCTGCAAGCGTCACGGTGCACTGCGCGCCGTCCGATTCAAAGCTCCATGCGGCGTGATCCTCGCTCAGTGTCCATGCGTATTTTCCGGCAGCGGGCAGCAGCCTTTTTCCGTTGAGGCTGAGACTGAGCGTGTCCTCCGGGCGCCTGCAGTCGTAGACACAGCAGCCGCCCAGGAACGCGGCGCTTTGCCCGTCGTCCGTGACGCGGATGCTGTACGCGCCGTTTGAGAGCAGGCAGGCGTGAGCCCCGGCGTCCGCTTCGCTCCCGCGAAGCTCCCAGCGGCTTTTATCGTACTGGCGCGGGCGCTCCGGTACGGGAGATCTGTCCCGCCGCATCACGACGCCGGAGTCCGGCAGCTTCTCCTGAAGCAGCAGCGTGTACGCCGCCATTGACGCATCCGCCATAAACAGCTTCTGCACACAGCCGCCGTCCGCCGCATTCGCCGCGGCGAGCAGGCTCATGCTGACATGGTGCGCCATGTAGCAGCGCACCTGCTCTCCGTCCGCACGGCGGCAGCGCCCGGGAGTAAAGTCCAGCGCCTCTATATAGCCCCAGCGCCCGTAAGCCCCGATATCGCGCAGGCGGCGCAGATTGCGCACCGCGGCGATAGGGTCGACCGCAAGGGCAAGAAAGCTGCTGTAGGGAGAGATGACCATGTCGTTTTCCTGCCCGCGCTTGAGAGCGAGGTCAGGGCAGCCGTGCGCCTTATAGCGGTAGCATAAGGAGGCGTCAAGCGAATAGAACGCGCTCTCGGATATGCCCCAGGGTTTTCCCGCAAAATGGCGGCGCTTCTGCACATACAGGCAGAAGCGGCTGCTCTCGAAGAGCAGGCTCGCCCGGTAGAGCGGCAGGAACAGCGCCGGCATGAGGTATTCAAACATCGTCCCCGTCCAGCTCGCAAGGCCGCGGTACCCGTCCTTCTGCAGCTGCGCGCGGCTCAGGGCACGCCAGTGCCGCATCGGCACATCCCCTTTCGCGACGGCAATGTAGCTTGTCAGCACCGCTTCGCTCGCCATGAGGTCGTACCAGCCGCCGCTGCCGGCATTGTTTATAGTGTCATAGCAGATATAGAACAGGCCGCGCACCTTGTCATAGAGCGGCGAAAAGTCCATCCCCGCCATTATCGCGCGCAGCCTTGAGGAAAGCTCCGCCTCGCCCCAAGTGTCGAGCGCGTTTGCCGCGCAGAGGAGCCCTGCGTACATGTTTCCGCTGTCGACAGTGGAGATATACGGCGGGGAGAGCGGCGCGAGAGTGCGCGTATCGTACCAGTTATAATAGTGTCCCATGCAGCGCGGCATTTTTTCAAGCGCCGCCGCGGCGCGGGAGATATAGCCCGCCGCTTCCTTGCGCGGGACTATCCCGCACTCGGCCGAGACTGCCGCCGCGGCGAGCGCAAGACCGATGTTTGTCGGCGATGTCCTGTGCGCGGTGCCTGTCGGCGGCTGCTCCTGAAAGTTATCGGGCGGCAGAAAGTTATCCTCCTCTGCGGAAAAGTCCTTGAGGTAGCGCCAGCAGGCGGCCATTGCGGAGCGCAGCAGCTCGCGGTCACGCGCGGCAAGCTCCGCGCCCTTATAGGCCGGCAGCGCCAACGCCGCCGAGGCAGCCGGGGACAGCAGCCACATGAAGCCAGCGGATTTTCCGATTATCGCCGGGGAAAAGGCCATGAGCAGCACGCCCGTCACGACGGATACCCACATTGCACGGACGTTTTCGCCGAGCTGCTCTCCTCCGGAGGTCTGCGCAAAGGTCTGCCACTGGAGAAGCTTCCGGTGGCTTATGAGCATCCTCCATAGTGCCGTGAGTATTGCCGCGGCTGAGACCCACGCCTCGAACGGCAGCAGCCACAGGCGCATGAAGGTGCGCACGATAGCGCCGCCCGCTCCGGTCAGGAGCCTTGTGTGCCGCTTCAAGCGGACATGCTCGCGCCGGGAAAGGCTGCGGTCAATAAACGATAGGAAGAGGCTGCTCAGTAATGCCAGCAGCGCCGCCCACGCCGCGAGGGCAAGCCCCGGCGCGGGCATGAAAAAGCCGCAGAGGATCGCGATGAAGGTCAGCGGCGCGACAAGTGATCGGCGCAGCGAATCGAACAGGCGGAAGCGGTCGATATCCGAAAGCTCGCGGGCAAATATCCAGCGGGCGTTCTGCCAATCGCCGCGGATCCAGCGGTTCTGGCGCTTGAAATAAGCAAGGGGCTTATCGGGAAAGGCGTCGGAAAACTCAGCGTCGCTCATGTATGCGCCGCGCAGATAGGCTCCCTCAAGCGCGTCATGGGAGAGGATGCGCCCATTCGGGAAGCGCTCTGACGTGCAGCGCAGCAGCGCCTTGGGGTCGATGAGCCCCTTGCCGGCAAAGCCGCCGCTGCCGAAAGCGTCCATATATAGTTCACCGCAGAGGCTGCAATACGGGTCGCAGCCGCCGGCACCGGCAAAGATAAGGGAAAAGTCCGTGGAGTTCGCGCTCTCAAGCTCCGTTTCTATCCGCGGGTGGATGATCGCGTGACCCGAAACGACCACATTTGACCCCTCATCGATCACCGGCGTGCAGAGCGGGTGCATCGCCGCGCCGATCAGCAGCGAAAGCGAGCCGGGGTATATGCGGGTATCGGCATCGAGGGTGATGATGTAGCGTGTTCCGATCAGGGCGGCTTCGTCCCCGGTGACGGAGAGCTCGCTGTTCTCACCGCAGAGGAGCTTTGCAAGCTCGATGAGTGCGCCGCGCTTTCTCTCATGTCCGCTGTAGCTCTCGCCGTTATAGCTTCTCCGGCGGGTGAAGAGGTAAAAGCCGCCGCTGTATTTTTCATTCAGCGCGTTGATGGCGCTCTGCGCATTGCGCAGCAGTTCCGCATCGCGCGGCGTTTCGGCGGTCGCCGCTCCGGGCAGGTCGGCAAGCAGACCGAAGCTGAGATTCTTTCCCTCGCGGCGGCTGGCAAGGCGCAGGGACTCAAGGCGCTGCGCATCGCAGCTGCCGAGGATGACAGAGATGACGCAGATGCTCTTTCCCTCTTCGGGTACGCCATCGCTCAGATCGAGACGCGGCATGGGCCGCGGGCGCACCACGCGCATGAGGAGGAAGTCCACCGCGGCCTTCACGAGCTCCGACACCGGCAGAAGCAGCAGCGCCGCAAGCCAAAGGCTGCCTAGGGAAAAGGAAATGCAGAGACTTATAAATAAAGTGAACAGGACATTCGCAGCGATATAGAGCGCCGCGCCCCACCTGCCGGGCTCACGCAGCAGCAGGAAACCGACATGGCGGTTCTCCGCCTGAGCCTTTTCGATGAGATTGGACGCAAGGGTGTGCTCCTCAACATCGCGCTGCGCGGCCATTATTTCAAGGCGGCGGAGATACTCGGCCTTTGTCTCGCGATCCATTCTGGGATAATCCCCGGTGGGGTCGCGGGAAAGGATAGCGCTGCACACATCGACAGAATCGAGCAGACGCTCCATGTCCATGGATGAGAGCAGGCGCAGGGATGAAAACAGCGCCTCAAGCTCCTGCGCGTAGGCTTCGGCGTCCGAGGAATTGAGCATATCCCGGCAGGCAGCGGCAAGAGCCTGGATCACCGCGGCGCGCATGGCAGCAGGGAAAAGATACAGCTCGCAGCGGCGCAGCACCGTAACACTCTGGAAAGCTTCGAGAAAGACACGGCAGCGCTGCTCGGTGAGTCTCCCGTGCCCCGATTGCAGCAGTGTGCGGCAAAGCTCGGTGATGATGAGCCCATCGCGGCAGCGGCGCAGGGAGCGCGCACGGCGCAGCTCATCCTCGGCAGCGGGGCCTTCGCGCTGGACCATATACCAGTTATCAAGAAGCCACTCGCAGCCGGAGGGGACGGCAGGGGCGCCTGTATATCGGCGGTGGAGCGTGTCCCGGCAGCGGCGCAGCTCGCGGACGCTCTCATGCAGGCGCAGCGCGGCCTCGGTGCCGGACTGCGTACCGGTGCTTTTGAGGAGCCGCGCGCAGGACACGGCGTAATCGGCGAGCCTTTCATTATCTATATAGGGTGCGAGGTTCATACTGTCCATGATATTCTCCCATGAAAAGCAGTCATGGCAAGGCCGTAAAACGCGGCAAAGCCTTATACGGAACAGTTTTTCCCAGCGTGGGGAATATATTCATGAAACGCGGAGAGCGGGTATTTTGAATATGATTTTTGCAGAATCGAACTGCGGGGCGCTCAGTGGGGAGATGCCGTTCTATATGTGAGATTTTTTGCAGAAACCAACTGCCGGTATGCTCCGCGGGGTGACTTTCTGTACGAACAGAAAGTCACCAAAGAATCGCACAGGGAGAGGGTGTTTCGACTCCCCCTCTCCCTGTGAACCCTCACCCACAACGACAAAAGTGGGCCCCGGCCCCCTTTTGATACCCCCTGGAGTTGGTGCGGTGTTTGACATTACCGATACTTTTTTCTGCTGATGTTGAGTGAAGCGTAAAAAACGACGCTGGTTAGCCTAAGCTTTGTCATCCCTTGGAAAGAATCCAAGGGAAACCATCGCAATGGTTTCTCTTGGGCGGTTCAAGGGTGGGGTTTCAAAAGGGGCGGGGAAATCGCAATCCCCGCCCCTTTTGTGATTCTTTGCACGCCATCAGTAGACAAGGGAAAACACGGTTTTGACGGGCAGAAATGCGCCTATACTTCTTCAAAGGCCTTGCCAATACACAAAGTATTGCCTGCGGACTTTTCATTGTCTGAACGCATTTCTGTTCCGGCAAAACTGCTGCGCACCTGACAGCAATGGATTTTCGAGTGCTTTTTGCTTTTTGAGACGCAGGCGGGCTGACGCCCGCCAAGGCGAAAAGGGCAAAAAGCACCGCAAAGACGTGCTGTCAGGCGTGTTCTCCCTTGTTTACTGATGGCCGTTTCTGTTCACACAGAAAGTATGCCCACGGAGTGACCAGCAGTTGAGCACTTCTGAAAGCCCTCATAAAGAACAGCTTTGTCCGTTATTCAGTCCTCGACCTTGACATTGTCGATAGCCGAGTTGAGAAGAATATTTATCAGCTCATTTCTTGAGCGATTGGTCTTTGCCGACAGCTCATCCAGCTTGCCCAACAGTTCTTCTTTCATCCGCACGGACACTATCTTATATCCATCATCGCCCCGTTTATGGGCTTTCTTCGTTATTTTGATCTCATCTGCCATATCGCTCACTTCCTTTAATGCCATTTTAGCTTGACATTTTAGGCTTTAATATATTAGGATTATGTAGTTAATTATTAACTATTTTTATATAGTCAAGTCGGAGGTGCGGCATGAGAAAACTTTGGGCAGTCGTTATTGTTACCATCGTGGTGACGCTCTTCGGTTCCTGCATTGTTGATGAACACGCATCAAAAGAAGAAAGCAAACTTGCCGCGCAGGAAGAAGAGCATGTCGGAAAGGAACGACGGTTCATTGAACCGCTCCCATCGAAACTTTCTATTGACACAGGACACGCGGAGTAGTATTCTAAGCGTGCAATTGAACACGGGGAGCTGGGTAGGCCCGGCTGAGATGAGATAAACATGAATCTCAAAACCCATGAACCTGATCCGGGTAATGCCGGCGTAGGAAACAGAGATGCTCTCCAAAGCCGCAGGATAAATGTCCCGCGGCTTTTTTACGTCCCTGCTTCCGATGGAAGAATTGGAGGAAAGAAAAATGAAAAGCAAAAGTCATCTCAAGCTCCGCGCCCTGTGCGAGGGCGCAGTCATGGTAGCGCTGGCACAGGTGCTCAGCTACGTCAAGCTCTTTGAGCTGCCGCAGGGCGGCTCGGTCGGCATAGGCATGCTGCCGATATTCATCTACTGCGCGCGCTGGGGCTTCGGACCCGGCATGCTCGCAAGCATCGTATACAGCTTCCTGCAGCTGATGTTCGACGGCGGCTTTGCCATCGGCTGGCAGTCCGTCCTCGGCGACTATATCATCGCCTACTCCGTGCTCGGCCTCGCAGGACTTTTCCACAAGAACAAATACGGCCTGCTTATCGGCACCGCTGTCGGCTGCGCGGCACGCTTCCTCGTGCACTATGTCGTCGGCGCAACGGTATGGGGCGAATATATGCCGGACACTTTCTTCGGCATGACGATGACAACGCCGTGGTTCTACTCCGCGCTCTATAACGGCAGCTACATGCTCATCGACATGATCTTCTGCCTGCTGCTCGGCTGGCTCGCCTACACGCTGATCGGCAAATACATCCGCGGCGAGGACATCGAAGCGCTGAGCAAATAAAATACCGCTTATCTCTACATTTACCGGCCGTGATGTGCTATAATATCCTCAATGGATATTATATGGCCGGTAAATTTTTATGTCCAAAGCAAGGAGGGAGCCCGCATGAAGGGTCTGTGCGCGATAATTTCCGGCGGCGAATATTCGCCGATGGACGATATAAAGGCGGCGGAGTACATCATCGCCTGCGACCGCGGGTACAGCTACGCAAAGCGCAGCGGCATTGTCCCCGACCTGCTGCTCGGCGATTTTGACTCCTACACGGGCAAGCTCCCCGAGGGCGCGGCGGTCGAACGCCTGCCGCGGGAAAAGGACGACACGGACACGATGCACGCGGTACGCCGCGCGCTCGAGCTGGGCTTTACGCGCATCAGCCTTTACTGCGCACTCGGCGGGCGGCTCGACCACCTGCTGGCAAACCTCCAGGCCGCGTCCTACGCGGCGGAGCGCGGAGTGCCGGTGCAGCTGTTCAGCCGCGGCTGCGAGGCGTACATCTTCTCCGGCGGGAGCGTCCGCATCCCGGCGCGCGCGGGCTGCTCGCTGTCGGTGCTGTCGCTCTCGGACAGGTGCACGGGCGTGAGCATCACGGGCGTCAAGTACCCGGTCGAGCACGCGACGATAACAAACCGCTTCCCCATCGGCACAAGCAACGAGTGGCGCGGCGAAGCACATATAAGCCTTGAGAGCGGCATAATGGCGGTGCTGCTGTGCCGCATGCCGGGAAGCGACTCAGCGGCGAAAACTTTCTGTTGACAGGCTGAGATAATTTAGTATATAATAACCACTCGGCGGCACTGTCCGCCGAGTGGTTACTTTTATCAACTACTTCGGGCTTCGCCCGATGTTGAGTATCAACCTGAAAGGAGTGCACATCATGCTTCGTACCTACCAGCCCAAGAAGATCCAGCGCAAGAAGGAGCACGGCTTCCGCAAGAGAATGAAGACCGCTAACGGCCGTAAGGTTCTTGCCCGCCGCAGAGCAAAGGGCAGAGCAAAGCTCAGCTACTGAGACACCCCCGGTGAAGCAGGTTTATCGAGAATAATTTTTAGGGCGGAGTGATCCGCCCTTTAGGTGTTTGTCCGGATAACCGGGCAGACAGGCAGGAGAGCGACTTTTGGACGCCAGATGCACGCTAAAAAAGAACAGTGATTTCCGCCGGCTCTACTCCAAAGGCAAAAGCGCGGTCACGCCTTATATGGTGGTGTACTGCCGCCGCAGCCGCGAGGCACACAACCGCACGGGCTACACCGTGTCCACAAAGCTCGGGCACGCCGTCGTCCGCAACAGGGTGCGCCGCAGGCTCCGGGAGATCTACCGGCTCAATGCCCCTGCCCTGAAAACGGGCTACGACATCATCATCGTCGCGCGCACAAGATGCGTCGGCGCGGAGTATGCCAAAATGGACAGAGCCTTTCTCACTGCGTGCGAAAAGCTCGGCCTGATGAAGGAGACGGCGGAATGAAAAAGCTTATGCTTGCCGCCATCCGCTTCTACAGGAAGAGGATATCTCCGAACCGTCCCCCCTGCTGCCGCTTTATTCCGACCTGCTCCCAATACGCCATGGAGGCCATTGAGAAGTACGGCGCCCTCAAGGGCGGCGTGCTCGCGCTCCGGCGTATCTGCTGCTGCCATCCGTTTTATCACGGGCGGCGCGGCATCTATGACCCCGTACCATAGCACCGCAATATCCGCCACACTTAAAGAAACAACAAGGAGATTCCCATGGGCGAATTTATTTGCAAGATCTTTGCCTGGCCGCTGGTCAAATTCTATGAGCTTACCGGCAGCTACGGCCTCGCCGTCGTGTTCTTCGCGCTTCTTGTAAACCTCCTCATGACGCCTTTCATGGCGAAGAGCAAGAAGAGCATGATGCGTTCCACGCGCCTGCAGCCCAGGATCCAGGAGCTTCAGAAGCGGCACGAGGGCAACCCCCAGAAGCTCAATGCCGAAATGCAGAAGCTGTACAGCGAAGAGGGCGTCAACCCCATGTCCGGCTGCCTCTGGTCCCTGATCCCGTTCCCCATCCTTATCGCACTCTACAGCGTCATCCGCCGTCCCTTGACGAGGATGATGTTCGTCACGCAGGAAGTCGTTGACACCCTGCAGGACTTCTTTGTTACTCAGGGCTGGTACATCATCCCTGAGAAGGCCGACGGCTATGTCGAGATAAAGCTCGCCGAGATCGCCCACACCCATTGGGACGAGGTGCAGACCGCACTCGCCGGGAAGATCGACGGCCTGATGAACATCGACTTTACCTTCCTCGGCATCAATCTCGGCCAGCAGCCTGAGTGGAACTTCTTCACCCACACCGACTGGAGCGATCCCTCCGTCTGGGGGCCGGCACTCGGCCTGTTCCTGATCCCGTTCATCTCCGCCAGTCTCTCGTGGCTCTCGATGAAAATCAGCAACATGGCAAACCCCGTGAACGATGCGCAGGCCGCGGCTTCCATGAAGAGCATGAACATTATGATGCCCCTCATGTCCGTCTGGATCTGCTTCATCATGCCCGCCGCAATGGGCATTTACTGGATCGCGAACTCCGTCTTCGGCATGATCCGCGACTATGTGCTCACCATGAAGTACAAGAAGCAGCTTGACATCGAGGACGCCGAGAAGGCCGCTGTCCGTGCCGAGCGCGAGAAGGAGCTTGAGGCAAAGCGCCTTGAGACCGAGCGCCTCAGAGCCGAGGGCAAGACCGAGGTCAACGCCAACACCAGCAAGAAGAATCTTCGCGCAAGCGAGAAGCAGAAGAACGAGGAGCGCAAGGCCGCTCTTGAGAGAGCCGAGCGCGCCGCAAGGCGTGAGCGTCTCGGCATTCAGGAGGCCGAGATACCCGCATCGCAGGTCGGCAACCGCCGCTACGCACGCGGCCGTGCCTACGTGCCCGATCGTTATTCCAATCCCGAGGCAGCCGAGGAGCAGACGCTCGCCGCCGCTACCGAGTCCGAATTCGCCCCGGCAATAGACGAGACCATCCCCGACGATATCCCCGCAGCAGTCGAAGAGACCGCAGCTGAGGAGACCGCAGCCGAAGAGACTGCCGAAGCCGTGGAAGCACCCACAGACGCCGCAGGCGAAGAGGTATCCGAGGGCGCAGCGGAGGATGACTCCGCCAAGACCGAGGAATGACTTACAGGAGAATTTAACAATATGATCAAAACTTTGGAAAAGTCCGCCCGCACCGAGGACGAGGCCATTGCCGCCGCCCTTGCTGAGCTGGGTCTGGACAGGGACGATGTTTCCGTGGAGATCGTGGAGAGAGCCAAGTCCGGTTTTCTGGGCATAGGTGCCTCCCCCGCCGTCATCCGCGTCAGCTACGAGGCCGAGGATGAGCCCGCAGCTCCCGCAGCCGCTCCCAAGGCGGAGGTTCCCGCTGCGCCCGCAAAGGCAGCTCCCGCAGCCGTCGTCGACGAGAACGAGGACTACGCCGAGATCCGCAGGTTCCTCACGGGTCTGCTTGAACGCATGGGCGTCACTGCCGATATCGAGATCAGTCCCCGCGAGAACGGCGGCGTGAACGTGAACCTCAGCGGCAGCGGCATGGGCGCGATAATCGGCCGCCGCGGCGAAACGCTCGACGCCATCCAGCACCTGACCAACTACGTCGTCAACCGCGGGAGCGAGAAGCGCCTGCACATCAGCGTTGACGCAGAGTGCTACCGCAGCAAGCGTGAGGAATCCCTCACACGCCTTGCCGAGAAGATGGCTGAGAAAGCGATCAAGTACAAGCGCAGCATGGCTCTTGAGCCGATGAACTCCTACGAGCGCCATGTCATCCACACCGCACTGCAGAATTACGAGGGCGTCACCACAAGCTCCACCGGAGTTGAGCCTAACCGCCGCGTGGTCGTGTCCTACGTTAAGCCCGACAAATCTGACAACAAGCCCCAGAGCAGAGAGTGGGCCTGATCACTTCATTTAATAACTTTATGTGCCCGGCACATCGGAGGTAATTGTAAATGATATTCGAAAATGTAAGAGATGCCCTCGCAAAGCAGTTTGAGATCGACCCCGAGACCATCACCATGGACACCAGCATCGTAGACGATCTGGGAGCTGACTCCCTCGACATCGTCGAGCTCATCATGTCCCTTGAGGATATGTTCGGCATATCCATCTCCGACGACGACGCAGCCCAGCTCGACACTGTGCGCCGCATCGTTGAGTATCTGGAAAAGCTCCAGTAATCGAAGCTGACCTAAATCTATAAAAAGACCTCGTACCGATCGGGTACGAGGTCTTTTTTATTCATGTGCGCCTTATCTCCTCCACGTTGAGGGCATAAGCATGACGAGTATCGGATAGAGCTCCAGTCTGCCCAGGAGCATCACGAAGGACAGCAGCAGCTTTGACAGGTCGGAAAACATGCTGTAATTTCCGTACGGTCCGTTGACGCCGATGCCGGGGCCGATATTTGAAAGGCAGGCCAGCGCCGCAGAAAAGTTCGTTGCGGTGTCAAAGCCGTCGAGCGAGATAAGCAGCGTGCAGCCGAGGATGATGAATATGTACAGGACAAAATAGGTGTGCACGGCCTTTACCGTCTCGGGTGCGACGCGCTTGCCGTCTATCTGCACGGGGTTCACGCTGCGCGGATGCGCCATGCGCCGCAGGTCGGAGAGCGCCGTTTTCACAAGGATCATCACCCTTGAGAGCTTGAGCCCGCCGCAGGTGCTGCCCGCGCAGCCGCCTATCAGCATCAGCATGAGCAGCATCCACTTGGAATACTGCGGCCAGAGAGTATAGTCGACGGTCGCAAAGCTCGAGGTGCTTATGCTCATGGAGACATTGAAGAAGGCCTGATGCAGCGCCGTTGCGATGCTGCCGTAATAGCCGCGCGAATAGAGGTTTATCGCAATGGTCACGACCGCAAAGAGGACAATGCCGACAAAGCAGTGCAGCTCCTCATTTTTGAGCGCAGACTTGGCTCTGCCGGTGAGGATGCAGTAATAAATATAGAAGTTCACGCTGAAGAGCAGCTCAAACACCGTGGCGACGACCTCGATATACAGGCTGTTGAACTCGCCGAGGCTCGCATTGCGCGTCGAGAAGCCGCCGGTACCGGCAGAGGCAAAGGCGTGGCCGAGCGCTTCATATATGCTCATCCCGCCGCAGGCCAGCAGCACGAACTCCAGAAGCGTCATGCCGATATAAATGAGGTAGAGTATCTTCGCCGTCTCGCGCACGCGCGGGACAAGCTTGCCGACCGTCGGCCCCGGGAACTCCGCACGCACGATGTGCATCGAATGCTCCCCGCTCATCGGCATTACCGCCAGCATGAACACCAGCACACCCATGCCGCCTATCCACTGGGACAGCAGCCTCCACAGCATGCAGCTCCGGCTGAGCGCCTCAACGTCGGTCAGCACCGTAGCGCCGGTCGTCGAGAAGCCGGACACGGACTCAAACAGCGCATCGACAAAATCCGGTATGTCCCCGCTCAGGATATACGGCAGCGCGCCGAGGAGCGACATGAGCATCCACGCAAGGCCTACGGCAAGAAAGCCGTCGCGCGCGAACAGCTCCGTCGAGTCGGGCTTTATCGAGGCAAGCGTCAGCCCGAGCGCAAGGCTCAGCGCGATGCACAGCACGAACGGGCGCACGTTCTCCCCGTATATTATGCCTGCCAGCAGCGGCACCAGCATCAGCCCGGCCAGGCACAGCAGCACCATACCCAGCACACGGCCAACCATCTTGTAGTTCATTCTCTATCTCCGAAATGTTTTTATTTCTTCCAGAACGAGGGGACAAAAAGCGCCAGCAGCGGGTAAAACTCAAGCCTGCCCGCAAGCATGATAAACGTGAAAATGAGCTTTGACACCGGCGAGAATATTGCAAAGCTCCCCGTGGGGCCCACAAGCCCCAGGCCGGGGCCGATATTCGACAGGCACGAGATCACCGCCGTGAAGCTCGTCGTCATGTCGTAGCCGTCAAAGGAGACGAGCAGCGTCCCCGTCACGAGCATGAGCGCGTAGAGCGCGCAGAAAACGTAGACCGCGCGGACGGTGTCCCGGTCGATACGCTGCCCGTTTATAGCCACGCGCTTCACCGTGCGGGGGCTCACGATCTTCATAAAGTCGCAGGCCGTGGTTTTTATGAATATCATCACGCGCGAGAGCTTGATGCCGCCGCCAGTGCTGCCGGCCATCGCGCCTATCAGCATGAGGATCACGATAATGCTCTGCGAATACTGCGGCCAGCGCGTGAAGTCCGCCGTACCGAAGCCGGAGGAGCTTGATATAGTCAGGACATTGAAGAACGAATACCGCAGCGCCTTTATAAAGCCGCCGTACTGATCGGCGATGTTGATGCCTATCGTCACCGTTGCGAAAGCGATGATGCCGAGATAGCAGCGCAGCTCCTCATCGTGCAGCACGTCGCGTATCCTGCCGAGCAGGATGAGGTAATAGAGGTTAAAGTTCACGCTGAAGATCAGCATGAACACGGCTATGACCATCTCGATATAAACGCTGTCAAAGGCTGCTATGCTCGCAGCGCGCGTTGAGAAGCCGCCGGTGCCGGCAGTCGCGAAGGCGTACAGCAGCGCGTCATAATTGCTCATGCCGCCGAAGCGGAGCAGCACCGCCTCAATTATCGTCAGCGCGAAATATATGAGGTAGAGTATCCTCGCCGTCTGCCGCACACGCGGGACGAGCTTGCCGACTGTCGGCCCCGGAACCTCCGCACGCATCAGGTGCATAGAATGCGCGCCGTTCATCGGCATGACCGCCATGATGAACACCAGCACACCCATACCGCCTATCCAGTGCGTGAACATGCGCCAGAACATGCCGCCGCGCGACATGGCCTCGACATCGGTCATTATCGTCGCGCCGGTCGTTGTAAGGCCGGAGGCCGTCTCAAACAGCGCGTCTATATAATTCGGGATATCCCCGCTTATCACGAACGGCAGCGCGCCGATGACGCTGAGCAGTATCCAGCCCATGCCGACGATGACAAAGCCCTCGCGCGCAGAAATGTCCGTGCTCTCGGGCTTAAAGCGCGTGAGCACAAAGGCCGCCGCGGCAGAGACACCGATCGTGACGATGAATCCGAGGACGCTCTCGCCATAGTACAGCCCTGCGATCAGCGGCAGGAGCAGCAGCACGGCAAGGCACAGCAGTATAAGCCCCAGCGAGCGGGCTATCATCCTTGTGTTCATCAGCGGCCCTCGACGATAGAGTCAAGCTCCTTGAGCCGGCCGGCGCGCGTCACGATGACCGCGTGGTCGCCGGGTTTTATAACAGTCTCGCCGTCGGGGATGATCGTATTGCTGCCGCGCACGAGCGCGCTTATGATTATGTTTGGCTTGAGGCGCAGCGTTTTCAGCGGGATGCCGACGCAGGCCGAGCCCTCCGCCACCTTGAACTCCAGTGCCTCGACCTTGCCGTCGGCAAGGCGGTAGAGCGTCTCCATGCTGCTGCCGACGGAGTTGCTCATTGCGCGCACGTACCGGGCAAGCTGCTGGCTTATCAGGGTCTTGGGCGTCACGACGCAGTCGATCCCCGAGCTTGCAAGTATATCGGAATAATATTCGCGGTTCACCTTTACGACGATCTTGCCGACGCCGCTCTGCTTTGCGTAGATGGAGGTGATGATATTATCGCCGTCGTCACCGGTGAGCGCGACGAACGCATCGGAGGACTTGATGCCTTCTTCGAGCAGGATATCCCCGCGCGTAGCGTCACCGCAGATGATGCGCGCGCCGGGGACAAGGTCGCACAGTTCCTCGCAGCGGGCTCTGTCCGCTTCGACTATCGTGACGGCTATGCCGGACTCCATCAGGAGCCGCGTCAGGTGGACGGCGATCCTGCCGCCGCCCATTATCATCGTGTTCTTGACTCTCTTGCGGTACTGCCCCGCCGCAACGAAGAACTTCCTCAGCTCCTGCGATGCGCCGGTGACGCTGATGAGGTCGCCCGCTTTGAGGGTAAAGTTGCCGTTCGGTATGATCGCCTCGCCGCCGCGCTCGACGACGCCGACGAGAACCTTAGCGCTGAAGCTGCCGACCATGTCCTTGAGTTGCATCCCGTCAAGCTTGCTGTCCGGCAGTATGCGGTGCTCGATTATCTCGGCGCTGCCCTTGGAAAAGGCATCGACCCTTATGGCGCTCGGGAATCGGAGGATGCGGGATATCTCCTTTGCGCACTCAAGCTCGGGGTTCACGATGACGGAGAGTCCCAGCGCCTCGCGCAGAAACTCCGTCTGCTTCAGGTACCCGGTATCGCGGATACGTGCGATGACATGCTTCGTGCCGAGCTTGCGCGCGGAAATGCCGCAGACCATATTCATCTCATCGCTGCGCATGGCGGCCATGATGAGATCGGCATCCGCGGCGCCGGCTTCGGTCAGCGTCTCGGGGTTCGCGGCGCTGCCCTCGACGCATATAACGTCAAGGTTATTTGAAAGGTTATTTATCACGGCGGGGTTGTTGTCAATAACGGTGATGTCGTGTCCCTCGTCGGAAAGGATGCTCGCAACAGAGAAGCCGATCTTGCCCGCCCCGGCAATTATAATTTTCATTTCTTTTACCTCCGCCGTAAAATGCCAATAATTAATTGGATTATACCATCTTTACCTGCACTTGTACAGATATCAGCGCTGTTGATATGGCCGAAAAAGTGTGCTAAAATAGAGTAGTTAATCATCTTAGAAAGACGGATCTGCAGTATGTTTCAGGGCTTCAGCAAAAAGACCGGCGAGTTTCTTTGGGAGCTTGCCTTTAATAATGAGCGCCCGTGGTTTCTGGCGCATAAGGATGAATTTGAGGAGTATGTGAACGCTCCGTTCAAGGAGCTTGCCGTGGAGTGCTTCGCGCTCATGGAGCAGCGCTACCCGGCACTTGACTGCCGGGTACACGTCTCGCGCATCTACCGGGACGCCCGGCGGCTCTTCGGCCGCGGGCCGTATAAGGACCATCTCTGGTTCTCGATAAAGGCAAGTCAGGTGCTGCTTGAGGGGCCGATGTTCTGGTTTGAGATCGGCGCCGCGGATTACAGCTACGGCATGGGCTTTTACAGCGCCACGCCTGCGCAGATGGAGGCGTTCCGCCGCAGCATCGACGCGAACCCCGAGCGCTTCCGCCGCATCGCGGAGGGCGTGAAGCGCCGCGGATATAAGCTCGACGGCGAGGAATACAAGCGGCCAAAGAAGCTGCGCGGCGACGAAATCATAGACAGCTGGTACAACCGCAAGCGCATCGGCCTTGAAAAGAGCTTTGACCTCGGCGGGGACGCTTTCAGTCAGAAGCTGCCGGAGATACTCGTCTCCGCCTATGCGGAGCTTATGCCGATGTACGAATACTTCATGGAGATATACAGGGCCTGCCCGGAGTCCGGACGGCCCGCGCCGAGGGGGACAGGCAATGCAGCAGAATAACACTATGCCGAAAACCGCCGTCATCATGCCGGCCTACAATTCCGGTGCGACGATCGAGGCGTCGGTGCGCAGCATCCTGAACCAGACGGTATCGAACCTTGTCCTCATCGTAGTGGATGACGGGTCGACAGACGACACCGCGGCGGTGCTCGAGCGGCTCCGCGCAGAGGATGAGCGGCTCATACCGATGACCGTCCCGAACGGCGGCCCTGCCAAGGCGCGGAACCTCGCCCTTGACACAATACCCGAAGACACGGAGTATATAATGTTCGCCGACTCTGACGACCTGCTGGAGAGTGACGCGCTGGAATACGCTCTCACTGAGGGGCGTGGAGCTGACCTTGTGCTGATGGGCTTCTCGATAAAGAACACCGACGGCAGCACCGCGTCCTACCGCGAACCGGAGCAGCACCTCGATCCCTTGACCTTAGGTGAAAACCTCGGTCGGCTGTACAAGGCGAACCTGCTCAACCAGGTATGGGCAAAGCTATTCAGCGCCGCGATGATAAAAGATGGGTGCATCAGGTTCCCAGACTACCGCTGGGGCGAGGACAGGCTGTTCATCTTCGACTGCCTCGAGCGCGCAGGGAGCGTCGCCGTGCTGCCGGAGTGCAAGTACAGCTACATCATGCACCCCGGCCAGAGCCTCATAAGCAGCTACTATGACAAGAAGTTTGAGGTCTGCCTTGAGGCCGATATCCGCGCGCAGCAGCTCTGCCGCAGGTTCGGCGCGACAGACGACGCGGACTTCCGGTATATGTTCGTAAAAAGCGTGTTTTCCTGCCTGACGACGCTGTTTTCCCCCGGATGCAGGCTCTCCCGCGCAGAGAAGAGAGAGGTCATCCGCGGCATCATCACAAATGAGCAGCTGCGCGAGCGCAGCCGAAAGCCATTCGGCGGCGCGGCGGTGAAGCTCCTGTGCGCGGTGATGCGCAGCGGCAGCGTTACGCTCAACTACGCGGCCTTTCACTTCGTCGCGTGGGCGGGGCAGGCGGCTCCCCGCTTTTTCACAAAACTAAAACACAGAAAGTAGGCGCATGATGAACAAGATCAAGTCCGAATCCTCGCTGAGCTTCCTTGAAGCGACCAGCATCATCGTCGGCCACGGCGTCGGCGCGGGCATACTCTCCGTGCCGTACCTCGCGGCGCACAATAGCCTGCGGGAGATACTGCTGATAATCGGTTTCTGCTACCTTTTCAACATTCTGCTGCACCTGCTGATAGCGGAGCTTTCGCTCAACAACGGCGGGGCGCAGTTCGTGAGCTGCTTTGAGTCAGAGCTCTTCGCTGGCAAGCTCAAGACAGTACTGACATGGACGGCGTTTGCACTGCTCGGCGTGTCCGTCATTGTGAACGTCAGTGCCTTTCTGACCGGCGCGGCGGCGGTGTTCCGCTCATGGTTCGGCCTGCCGGACTGGGCGGGGATACTCATCTTCTACGTGCTCGGCGCAGGCGTTGTGTTCGTGGGGATGAAGCTTGTGGGCATATGCGAGAAGTTCTCCGTCGGTGCGATGGTCGCGGTCGTCGGGGTGCTGTTCGTCGCGACGATCATGCGCGACACCTGCCCGCTGCCCTCGGGCTGGCGCGGCTTCAATAACGCGCTTGCAATGTTCGGCATGGTGTCGTTCTCGCTGTCGGCGGTCATGTCCACGCCGCAGGTCGTCAAAGGGCTGAACGGTGACGCGAAGCGCATCCGCGCCGCGATAATGACCGGCCTTGCCGTGAATGCCGGGCTCATACTCTTCATCACGATAACGACGCTCCTCGGCGCGGGGACAAACATATCCGAGGACGGCGCGCTCGTCGACCTCGCGGCAAGCCTCGGCGGCTGGGTCAGCGTCGTCGGCTACGTGTTCACGCTGCTCGCGCTGGCGACATCGTTCTGGGCGAACACCCTGAACCTGCGCGACATCGTCAGCGAGCAGACAGGCTGGTCGACCCGCCTGAGCTGGCTTGCGGCCTCTGCGCCCTGCCTGATACTCGCGTTCATGGGACTTTCGAGCTTTGTCGGCTTCACGCGCTTTGCGAGCATCATTCAGGTCGTGACGGGGCTGGGCATCATCCTTGCCTATAACCTCTCGCGCAAGCGCACCGGCTCCTCGGCACTGCTCGGGCGCTTCGGCGCGCTGCCGTTCCAGATACTCATTGCCTGCTGCTCGCTGCTTGCGACGGTCGGCGCCGTGCTTCCTGTGACATGAGGCGCGCGGGAAGGATCGCGGCGCTCACAGGCGCCGCCGCTGCCGCATTCGCGGCGGGCGAGGTTTACCGTTATATTTTCTGCCGCAATTCCGGGATAATCGGGCGGCTGCATGAGCCGCGCGGGCACAAGGAGGATTATTACATCCATCGCGACGGGGACGCCGAGCGGCTGCGCCGGTGCAGGTGCATCCGCCTTGAGCTGACAAACGACCGCGGCGACACGCTTGAGGGCTATTACTACCCCTGCTCCGGCGCGCCCTGCGGGCGCATCGCCTTTATCGTCCACGGCTACCGCTCGGAGCATCTTGAGACGGCGGGGATGTACTACGACTACTACATGAGCCGCGGCTTTGACCTGTTCACCTGTGACCTCACGGCTGCCGGTGAGAGCGGCGGGCGGCGCTACGGCTACGACATCTTCGAGAGCAGGGATGTGAAGCTCTGGCTCGATGTGCTGCTGAAACGCTTCGGCACGGATATACAGATCATCCTCCACGGCTTTTCGATGGGCGGGGCGACGGTGCTGAAGGTCAGCGACAGCTGCCCGGAGCAGGTGAAGTTCATCGTCTCCGACAGCGGCTACACCAGCGGCGCGGAGATACTGCGAGGCAGGATCGGCGCGGCGTACCAGCTCTTCCGGCTTCTGAACCGCGTGATATCCGGCTACGACATGGACGACACCGACGTGCGCGAGAACCTTAAACGCACGGACAAGCCGGTGCTGTTCTTTCACGGGACGGAGGACAGGACGGTGCCGTTTTACATGGGCGAGGAGCTGTACAAGCTCTGCCCGACGGAGAAGGACTGCCTGTTCGTCCCCGGTGCGCGGCACGTGGAGAGCATGCACGTCGACCCCGATGGCTATGCGGAGAAGTTAGACGGGTTCATAAAACGGTATATAAAATGATTCCGTTCCCGCGGCGATTTTGTCAAATTGTCCTTTGACTTTTGGCGGCATGATCTGATACAATAAACACAACAACGAGTAGCTGACAGCGTAATTCCGGTTGTCAGCTGCCCGTTGTTTTTTGCTGTCCTTTTATATTAAGTCAGGAGATATTGGAAATGGAAAAATCAGAAAAGCTCTGGAGCCGGAATTTCGTGCTCATCATCGTTATCAACTTTCTCGTGTTTATGAACCACATCATGCTGCTGTCGACATTCCCGTTTTACATCGAGAGCCTCGGCGGCAGCGAAGCGCTGGCTGGGCTTGCGGCGACGCTGTTTTCGTTCGTCGCGGTGCTCTGCCGCCCGTTCGTCGGCTGGATGCTCGACAACGGAAAGCGCAGGACGATCCTTGCGATAGGACTGTGCGGGATGATTCTGATGCCGCTGGGCTATATGGCCGCGTCGGTGATCTTCCTCGCCTTCGTGTTCAGGATGGTGCACGGCGCGGCGCTCGCGCTGTCGAACACCTCGACGGCGACGATCGCCTCCGACGTCATCCCCCGCTCCCGCTTCTCCGAGGGCATGGGGATGTTCGGCATGGCGACGGCGCTTGCGACCTCCTGCGCTCCGGCGCTCGGCCTTTATCTGATGAACAGCTTCAGCTACACGGTGCTCTTCCTCTGCGCCGCGGGCTCGATAGTCATTGCGGTCATTCTGTTCCTGCTGCTCAGGCTCAAGCCCGTTGAGGCAACGCCGCACCCGCTGAATATCAAGGCGCTGTTTTCAAAGTCGGCAGTACCGGCGTCGGCGATCGCACTGGTGTTCATGCTGACTTTCGGCGCGCTGGAGAACTTCCTTGCGAAATATGCCGCCGAAAAGGCACTCCCCTCGGGTGGGCTGTTCTTCGCGATAATGGCGGTCATGCTGCTGATTGTCCGCTTCACCCTCGGCAAGTACGCCGACAGAAAGGGCGAGGCTATGTTCGTCTACTCCTGCAACGCGGCGATGTTCGCGGCCTTTCTGCTGCTCTCGCTCGCGCCGAACAATGTGACGTTCATACTCGCGGCGATCCTCGCGGGCTACGGCTTCGGCGGGCTTGAGCCGGCCTTGCAGTCGATGGCGGTACACTCATCCTCGCCCGCGGAGCGCGGCTCGGCTAACTCCACGTTCCTCTGCGCATATGACATCGGCATAGGTCTCGGCGGCGGCATTGCCGGTTGGCTCATCACGGCGGCGGGATACGAGAACATGTTCCTTGTGCTCTCGGCGGCGAACATAATCTCGGTGCTGATGTACGTTTTCTGGGGCAGGCACGACCCGTCGTCCCTGTCATACTCCCTGCGTCAGGCGCAGCAGAATGAGGTGAAGTGAAATGCCGAATACAAAGGGAGAAAAAATATTCTTCGGAATACTCATGTCAGTGCTGATGGCGCTTGGCATGGAGGTATACAACGTTGCCTTTAAGATGGGCTATAACGCCATGCCCGGAGGGCTGAGCAATATGACAAATGCCGTCTTCCCCGATGCGCTCAAGGAAGCAGCATTTATGTGGATATTCGTTTTCATCTTCTCAAACCTCTGGGGCAACCGCGTCGGGCATGCGCTCGCGTCGCGGATCATCCGCCCGGAGAAAGATAATCCGTTCTTTATAACGCTGATGATATCCGGGTGCACAGTGCTCATAATGTGCCCGACAATGAGCCTTGTCGCCAGCATACTCTTCAACATCTGTCTCGGCGGTGCGCCGTTTACGCAGCTGCCGGCAATATGGGTAGGGACAGTGCTGAAGAACTTCCCGATGGCGCTTCTGTGGAACCTCTTCGCTGCGGGGCCGCTGACGAGGTTGATTTTCCGCGGGGTGTGCAGGAGAAATATACAGTTGAAATCCGCGGAAGATAGTATATAATAGTGTTTGCGGGTAAACCGTTTCACCACTACGATACATATACCGTCAGGAGGCTATTATGGTTAAAGTTGATCTCACCGGCGCTGCCGGATTCTTTACCGCAGCAGGCCCCGATTATGAGCTTGCCGCGCTCGCGCACAAGACGCTTGCCGACAAAAGCGGTCTCGGCAATGACTTCACCGGCTGGGTGGAACTGCCACGCCGCATAAAGGAGACTGAGCTTGAGCGCATAGTCGCCGCCGCGGAGAAGATACGCAGCCGCTCAAAGGCACTGGTCGTCATCGGCATAGGCGGCTCCTACCTCGGCGCACGCGGCGCGATAGAGC
>CAVFGM010000016.1:0-9059 GCA_963621955.1 Bacteroidaceae bacterium | reverse complement strand
ATCGATGGATCGCTGCCTGTGCGCGTACAGCAGCGAGAGCTGGGACGCGCTCTCGGAGCGCGTGAACGCGATGCCGTATGTCAAGCAGCGGAAAATGCGCCCGCTGTTCGCGCACGCGGCGCGCTGCGAGCTGGACAGTCAGGGGCGCGTGCTCGTGCCGCAGAACCTGCGCGACTATGCGAACCTTACAAAGAGCGTGACCGTTGTCGGCTGCAACAACCATGCCGAGCTCTGGGACAGCGACGCCTGGCAGGCTGTCTTTGAAGAGGAGACGACACCGGAGAACATCGCCGCGGTTATGGAGGAGCTTGAATTTTGACACAGGGATCCGAAGCGCTTGAAGCAAAGCATTTTTCCGTAATGCTCAATGAATGCATTGAGAACCTGAACATAAAGCCCGACGGGGTGTACCTTGACGGTACGCTCGGCATGGGCGGGCACTCATATCAGATCGCCTCCCGGCTCGGCTCGGGACGCCTCATCTGCATCGACAGGGATAAGACGGCCATAGAGCGCGCCGGAAGGCGTCTTGCGCCCTTTAAGGATAAGGTGACGCTCGTCCACGGCAATTTTTCAGACGCCGCGGCGATACTCGATTCGCTCGGCATAGAGGGCGCGGACGGGATGCTGTTTGACCTCGGCGTGTCCTCGCCGCAGCTGGACGAGTCGGAGCGCGGTTTTTCATACATGAACGACGCGCCGCTCGACATGCGCATGGACAAGGGTGAGAGCCTCACGGCCTACGATGTTGTGAACACATGGGACGAACAGCGCCTGCTGCGCATCCTGTGGGACTACGGCGAGGAGCGCTACGCCCGACGCATAGTCGGTGCGATAATGGAAAGGCGTGTGCAGAAGCCCGTGGAGACGACTCTGGAGCTGGTTGACATCATCAAGGGTGCGATGCCTGCCGCCGCGCTGCGAGAGAAGCAGCACCCGGCAAAGCGTACGTTCCAGGCGATACGCATCGCGGTTAATGACGAGCTCGGCGCGATAGCAAGAATGATGGAAACGGCACCGGACAAGCTCAATGCCGGAGGGCGGCTGTGCGTCATAAGCTTCCACTCGCTGGAGGATAGGATAGTCAAGTCTGGGATCGCGGCGAGGGAGAACGGCTGTACCTGCCCGAGAGAAGCGCCGGTCTGCACCTGCGGCTTTGTGAAGACGCTCAGGAGCGTCACGAGAAAGCCGATACTCCCGAGTGAGGAGGAGCTTGAAGTCAATCCGCGCTCACGCAGCGCGAAGCTGCGCGTGGCGGAGCGAGTATAGATTATGAGAAAAAGAAGCGCTGCGCTCTTCAAGGCCGTGTGCGTGGTGTTCTCGGTGTGTACGCTCGTGCTGTGCCTGCTGTGGCGGGTGCGCCTTGCGCAGGCCGAGGAGAACATAGCAGCGCTCGAGGACGCGCTCAAAGAAGCGGAGACCGAGGCGCGCGTGCTGACAGCAAAATATGACAGCAGCATCAGCCTTGAGGAGCTTGACGGCTACGCGCGGGGCGTGCTGGGAATGCAGCCGCCGGAGCCGGGACAGATCGTTTATCTGGACTGGCCGGGATAAGGATATCTGCCGCCGAATATGATGTATAAAAACATCAGGCGGGAGTGTATCATGGAAAGAATAAAAAGCGGCAGCGCGGTAAGAAGCGGACCGGGCAGGCAGATGCTGCGGCGCTGCGTCGTTCTGGCGGCAGTGTTCGGCATAGGCGTGTTCGCGGTGCTCCTGGCGCGGCTGTACCAATTGCAGATAAAGGAACATGAATTCTATGAGGAGCTTGCGATAGAGCAGCAGCTGCGCTCTACTCCGGGCTCCGCATCGCGCGGCGCGATATACGACGCGAACATGAACGCGCTGGCCGTCAGCGCTACGGTGGATAACGTCTACCTCAGCCCGGCGGAGATCGAGGCCTACGGCGAGGACCGCGCGCTCATCGCCCAGGGACTTTCGGAGATACTCGGCGTGGACTACGACGAGGTGTATGAGAAATCCGGGAGGACAGGGAGCTGGTACGTGACCGTCGCGAGGAAGATAGAGAGCGACAAGGCCGACGCGGTGCGCGCTTTCAAGACAGAGCACGGCCTGCGCGGTGTGCGGCTTGAGCCGGACACAAAGCGCTATTACCCGAACTCATCCCTTGCCTGCCACCTTGTAGGCTTCGTCGGGACGGATAACTACGGGCTTGAGGGCATAGAGGCAAGGTACGACTCGGCGCTTTCGGGTACGGCGGGGAAGACCGTGCGCGCGACGAACGCCTACGGCACGGAGCTGCTGTTCAATCAGTTTGAGGAATACCGCCCCGGTGAGGACGGCTACGATATAGTGACGACCATAGACTCCACGATACAGTATTACGTGGAGAAGCACCTGCGTCAGGCGGTGGAGGATTACGACATCCAGAACGGCGCGGGAGCGATCGCTATGGACGTGAACACGGGCAAGATACTCGCGATGGCATCGCTCGGAAATTACGACCTTAACGATTTCCTCACGGTAAGTGAGAAAGACCAGGAATATATAAACGAGGCCGAAACAAAAGAAGAGGCGGCGGAGAGGCTTGCTGCGGCACAGGCAAAGCAGTGGCGGAATAAGGCGCTGTCCGACACCTATGAACCCGGCTCGACATTCAAGATCATCACGCTCGCAATGGCGCTCGAAGAGGGCGCGGTGAGCCTGGACGATACTTTCTATTGCGGCGGCAACGTCAGCGTCATCGGACGCACGAGCCCGATACGCTGCTGGAAGACGACCGGGCACGGTTCGCAGACGCTGACGCAGGCGGCGCAGCACTCCTGCAACGCCGCGTTTGTGAACATCGGGCTGCGCGTCGGCGCGGAGAGGTTTTACGATTACTGCGAGGCTTTCGGCTTTCTGCGCCTGTCGGACGATCCGGACGCGAACCTCACAGCCAAGACCGGCATAGACCTGTCGGGTGAGAGCGGGAGCATCTGGTGGAGCAAGAATACATTCTGTTCGCCGAAAAACCTGTCGCAGCTTGCGGCAGCGTCCTTCGGCCAGACCTTTACTATAACTCCGCTGCAGCTCGTGTGCGCCGTGAGCGCGTGCGTAAACGGCGGGTACCTGATGGAGCCCTACGTCGTGCAGCGGATGCTGAACCCCGACGGGAGCGTTGCATATGAGCGCGAGCCGCACAGAGTGCGGCAGGTCATAAGCGAGAGCACGAGCGAAAAGGTGCGCACGATACTTGAGCAGGTAGTCGGCGACTCCAAAGAGGGCACGGGGCGCAATGCCGCCGTCAAGGGCTACCGCATCGGCGGCAAGACCGGCACGAGCGAAAAGGTCAGCCTTGAGGCGCAGACCGGGCAGAAGGAATACATCGTCTCCTTCATAGGCTTCGCGCCGGCGGATAAGCCGCGCATAGCGCTGCTGGTGTTTCTGGATACCCCGTCGAATAAATCCGGGATATACATAAGCGGCGGCCAGATGGCGGCGCCGGTCGTCGGGAGCATGATGGCGGATATACTGCCGTACATGGGCGTTGAAGCCGAGACAGACGCGGAGCGCGGCGAGGCCGTGATGCCGATGGCCGTGGGTCGGAGCCTGCACGGCGCGGCAGAGCTGATAAAGGACGCGGGACTCAGGTATCGCACGATAGGCTATGGCGATACCGTGACGCGGCAGCTGCCGGCGGCGGGCTCGGCCGTCGCAGAGGGCAGCGAAATAATCCTGTATCTCGACGCAGAGATATCCCCCGACACGGAGACGGTGCCCGACCTCACCGGGATGAGCTATGACGAAGCACGCGACACGCTGTCATACTACGGACTGTATATTTCGACGAGGAGCACCGTGACGGACAGCGCTGCGCAGACCGTGAGCGGGCAGAGCATAGCAGCCGGGACAGGGGTTGACCACGGATGTATAATAGAGGTGTCGCTCATCGATCAGGATGATTCGATACTCGGAAAATATTAAGATCACTGCTCAGGATAAAAATATAAGGTACGCAGTCGGGAGGACGGATAATGAAGCTAAAAGAGCTGATAAAGGATATAGAGGTGCTGAGCACAAACGCGGCGCCGGACACGGAGATAAGCGGGATCAGCTACGACTCGCGCCTTACGCGCCCGGGCGACCTGTTTGTTGCGATAAAGGGCTTTGAGACAGACGGCCACCGCTATATTCCCAAGGCGATGGAGAAAGGCGCGGCCGTGGTGCTGTGCGAGGATATCCCGGCGGACGGTACGCCCTATGTGCAGACAGCTGACTGCCGCTTCGGGCTTGCGATGGCGAGCCGCGAGTTCTTCGGAAACCCCGCGTCCGAGATGAAGATGATAGGCTTCACGGGCACGAGCGGGAAGACCAGCTCGACCTACATAATGAAGCACCTGCTCGAAGCGGAGCTTGACGCAAAGGTCGGCCTCATAGGGACTAACGGCAACATGATAGGCGACGAGTTCCTGCACTCCGAGCACACAACACCGGAGAGCTACGAGCTGCACAAGCTCTTCCGCGAGATGGCGGACGCGGGCTGCACGCACGTGGTAATGGAGGTGTCGTCCCATTCACTGACGCTTGAGCGCGTGGCGGGGATCATGTTTGACGTGGCGGTGTTCACGAATCTTTCGCAGGATCACCTTGACCTGCATGGGACGATGGACGAATACGCCGCGGCGAAAAAGAAAATTTTCTCCCAGTGCCGCATGGGCTGCGTGAACGCGGACGATGAGCGCGCGCCGTTCATGCTTGAGGGCGCGAAGTGCCCGATGCTGACCTATTCAGCGGCGGGCAAAGATGCCGAGCTCAAAGCGGAGAACGTGCGTCTGACGGGCGAGGGAGTGCATTTCGAGGCGGTATACGGCACAGAGCGCGTGCAGACGGAGCTTGCGGTACCGGGGATGTTCTCGGTATACAACGCCCTCGGCATCATTGCGGCGGGGCTGAGCCTCGGCATGAGCCTTGAAAAGTGCGCGGATGCGCTCTCAAGCGCCAAGGGCGTCAAGGGGCGCATGGAGCGCGTGCCGACCGACGGGGATTACTCAATAATCATCGACTATTCCCACAAGCCCGACGCGCTTGAGAAGGTGCTCAAGACGCTGCGCCCGATAACGCGCGGGCGGCTCATCGCGCTCTTCGGCTGCGGCGGCGACAGGGACCGCGGCAAGCGGCCTATCATGGGCGCGATCGCGGCGGACAATGCCGATTTTGTCATCGTCACGAGCGATAACCCGCGAACTGAGGAGCCGATGGCGATCATCGACGAGATAGTCGCGGGACTCAAAGACAAGCAGACTCCGTACACGGTGATATGCGACAGGATAGAGGCAATAGGCTGGGCTATTGACAACTCCCGTCCCGGTGATGTAATATTGCTTGCTGGGAAAGGTCACGAGGACTATCAGGTCATCGGCCATGAAAAGCACCATATGGATGAGCGCGAGATAGTCGCGCGGTTCCTTGAAGAGAGAAAAAAGTCTTGAAGATAGAAAAACGGGACGCGGAGCGCCCCGAGTAGTCTGGAGAATATTATGACGATAAAGCTGATCACTTCTTTCGTGCTGGCGTTCCTGTTTGCGACGGCATTCGGAAAGTACTATATTCCGTGGCTGCGCGCCCAGAAGGCCGGGCAGGAGATAAAAGGACAGGTCGAATGGCATAAGAGCAAGAGCGGCACCCCCACGATGGGCGGCGTGATGTTCATTCTGGCGGTCACGTTCGTGTGCCTGACAGTCGGCTTTGAGGGGATGCTCCAGGGCAATTTCGTGCACATATTCGTGCTGCTGTTCGCATGGGTGTTCGGACTGATCGGTTTTCTGGACGACTGGGAGAAGCTCAAGAAGAAGCAGAACCTCGGCCTCACGGCGAAGATGAAGTTCCTGCTCCAGCTCGTCGCGGCGCTCGTGTTCGTGCTGCTGATGCGCGAAATAGGCTATGTCAGGCCGAACCTCTATATCCCGTTTTCCAATAAGGTAATACCGATGCCCGAGTGGCTGTACTTTGTGTTTGCGTCCTTTGTCATCGTCGGCACGGTGAATGCCGTGAACATCACCGACGGCATTGACGGGCTCGCGTCCGGGACGTCGATCCCCGTGTGTCTGTTCTTTGTGGCGGTCACGATGCGTTGGGGACAGAATTATCTTGAGCTCGGCATATTCGCGTCCGGTCTTGTCGGCGGGCTCATGGGCTTTCTCATGTATAACTTCAACCCCGCAAAATGCTTCATGGGCGACACCGGTTCGCTCTTCCTCGGCGGAGCCATCGCGGCGATGGCCTTTGCCTACGACATGCCGATGATCCTTATCACGCTCGGCTTTGTCTTTATCATCGAGACGCTTTCCGACATTATCCAGGTCACGTATTTCAAGCTGACCCACGGCAAGCGCGTGTTCAAAATGGCACCGTTCCACCATCATCTTGAGATGGGCGGCTGGACGGGAAAAAAGTGGAGCGAAAAAGAGCTTTTCGTTCTCTTTACCGGAATATCTCTGGCTATGGCTATCATATCATTTATAGGGGTGTACCAGCGTTTCGCCTGAAAAATGATTGAATGAACAAGTCGGGGAGGTGGGAAGATGCGTTATGACGGTGCCCGCCTCGCCGACTTTTCGGTATCGGGAGATACCAAACGGCGGCAGAGCTTTGACGGAGCGTTTTTCACGCTCTCTATGCTGCTGCTCCTTATCGGAGTGATAATGGTGCTCTCGTCGAGCTACGCGAGAGCCTATTACGATCCGGGAAATGTGACCGGAGGGAACGCCGCGTATTATTTTGTGCGGCAGCTTATCTTCGCGCTGCTCGGGATCGGCTGCATGCTGCTGGCGTCGAAGCTGCCGATGGGATTTTACCGGCGCTATGCGCTGCATTTCCTGCTGCTGACGCTGGTGCTGCTGATGCTTGTGCCGGTGATCGGCGTCAAGGCCAACGGCTCGCGCAGGTGGCTCGGCATAGGCGGGCTCACGCTCCAGCCCTCGGAGCTTGCAAAGCTTGCGGTGATACTGTCCTTCGCATGGCTCATCTGCCGCTTCCGCGGGAGGATGCGCACGGTGCGCTATGGGCTGCTTCCGTTTGCGGGGATACTTGCGGTAATAGTGGGGCTGCTCGTTTTGGAGCCGCACTTTTCGGCGTCGGTCATAATCCTTGCCGTCGGCGCGGTCATGCTGTTTCTCGGTGGAGTGAGCTTTGCGTGGTTCGCGGGAGCTTTCGCCGCGGCGGGCGCGGGACTTGCCGTGCTGCTGACTTTTTTCCCTTATGCTTCGACGCGCATAAGCACCTGGCGCGACCCGTTTTCAAGCTCCTCGGACGAGGGGTACCAGATAGTCCAGTCACTTTACACAATAGGCTCGGGCGGCCTGAGCGGACTTGGCCTCGGCGGGAGCCGGCAGAAGTTTCTGTATCTGCCGGAGGAGCACAACGACTTTATCTTTTCCGTCACCTGCGAGGAGCTGGGCTTCATAGGCGCGGCGGTCATACTCATTATTTTTGCGATGCTCATTCTGCGCGGCTACTGGATAGCGCTGCACTGCCGCGACAGGTTCAGCTTCCTCGTCTGCGCCGGGATAACGACGCTGCTGGCGATACAGGTCTTCCTGAACGTCGCGGTGGTGACGAACCTTGTGCCGTGCACGGGAATATCGCTGCCGCTGTTCAGCTACGGCGGGACAGCGCTGCTCATACAGCTCGGTGAGCTCGGGATAGTGCTGAGCGCATCGAGAGACATATTGGAAACATAGATAACTGAAAGGAACTGCGGATATGAAATTTGTCTTTACCTGCGGCGGCACCGCCGGACACATTAACCCCGCGCTCGCGGTCGCGGGACGGCTGCGCGAACTGCTTCCCGACTCGGAGATGCTGTTTATCGGCGCGGAGGGCAAGATGGAAATGGAGCTTGTGCCGCGCGAGGGCTACCGCATAGAGGGGCTGAAGATCACAAACATCAGCCGCGAGCACAGCCTGAGCGGTATCGTGCATAATCTTGACACGCTCAAGAACGTCGCAGTGTCTCTGCATGAAGCGAAGAAGCTGATACGCGAGTTTGCGCCTGACGCGGTCATCGGTACGGGCGGCTATGTCTGCTACCCGGTGCTGACGGCGGCGCACGAGCTGCATATCCCGACCTTTGTGCATGAGAGCAACGCTGTGCCGGGACTTACGACAAAGATGCTGGCGGAGCACGTTGACCGCGTGCTTGTCGGCTTTGAGGACAGCTGCCGGTACTATAAGCATCCGGACAGAGTCGAGGTCACCGGAACGCCGGTGCGCGGCGAGTTCGGCTGCGAGACGAAGGAGCAGGCCAAGGCGGAGCTTGGGATCCCGGCGGGGGAAAAGCTCGTGGTCTCCGTATGGGGATCCCTCGGCGCAGGGCACATGAACGAGGTCCTGACAGAGATGATACCCATGCTCGACGGCAGGCAGGGCTTCCGCCTGATGCACGCCGCCGGGAGCAGGTACTATGCAGGTATGGCCGAAAAGCTCGGCGAGACCGCACCCGATATGGCGGAGCACGGAGTCGAGCTGCGAGAATACATCTACGACATGCCGCGCGTTATGACGGCGGCAGACCTTGTGATGTGCCGCGCGGGCGCGTCGACGATCTCTGAGCTGTGCTACATGGGAAAGCCGGTCATAATCGTTCCGTCCCCGAACGTCACGAACAACCATCAGGAGAAGAACGCACGCGTGCTTGAGGCAGCGGGCGGCGCGAAGGTGCTGCTCGAGGGCGAGTTTGACGCACAGTCCCTGCTCACGGATGTGAAGGAGCTGCTCGCGGACGATGAGAAGCTCAAAGCAATGAGCGCGGCAATGACCTCGCTTGCCGCTGAGGACGCGACAGAGCGCATCTGCGGCATCATCCTTGACACGATCCATAAAGAGTGAAAAGGCTCCGACAATAGCATACTGTAACCCCCCGGCATAAGATGGACTGATCTAATATGCGGGGGGTTAATTATGGATATTTGGCATATACGGGGCGGGAATAAGCTTGAGGGCACCTGTTTTGTCCAAGGCTCGAAAAATGCCTCCCTCCCGATAATCGCTGCTTCTATCGCAGCTCCGGCGCGCTCGGAGCTGACTAACGTGCCGCAGCTGAGGGATGTGGACGCGGC
>CAVFGM010000015.1:0-2614 GCA_963621955.1 Bacteroidaceae bacterium | reverse complement strand
GTGGGTCATGATGATGCCGCCGATGATGCGCGTGGAGAGACCCCAGGAGGTCTGCATCGGGTACTTCTGCATATTGTCCTTATCGGTAAAGGTGATGCCGAACTGCTTTGCAAAACCGTCGCCGAAGAAGTGACTCGTACCGGACTGGAGAGCCTTCTTGTCGTGCATCATGCACTCAATGGTGTAGGTGTTGACAGCGCCGGCGAACTTTTCCTTATCGGTCTTGTTGCCGCGGATAACGGGCATGGCCAGATAATTCTCGCAGAGGTCGGCATAGACCTCGAGCTGGTGCAGAGTCTCCTCACGGGCCTCGGCCTCGGTGGCGTGGAGAGTGTGACCCTCCTGCCAGAGAAACTCACGGCCGCGCAGGAACGGACGGGTCGTCTTCTCCCAGCGGAGCACGGAGCACCACTGGTTATAAAGCATGGGCAGATCGCGCCATGAATGCACGACATGGCTCCAATGATCGCAGAACAGCGTCTCCGACGTCGGACGGATGCACAGGCGCTCCGGAAGCTCCTCGCTGCCGCCGACCGTGACCCATGCGCACTCAGGGGCAAAGCCCTCAACATGATCCTTTTCTTTCTGAAGAAGGCTTTCGGGAATAAGCATAGGCATGGAGACGTTCTCATGCCCGTCGCGCTTGAACATACCGTCAAGAACCTTCTGAATGTTTTCCCAGATCGCGTAACCATAGGGGCGCAGAATGAAGCAGCCCTTTACGCCGGAGTAATCGACGAGCTCCGCCTTGGTGCACACGTCAGTGAACCACTGCGCAAAGTCGACCTCCATATCGGTTATCTGTTCTACTCTTTTGTCCTTTGCCATAAATAAACCTCACATTTCGCCAGGACCCTTGCCCCGCCGTATTTACGAACTTCTTTTTCATTATAATAATGAATGATCGCAATTTTATATTTTATAGCCACAGCCGCCGCTTGTCAATAGAAATGCCATAATACGGGAGTTTTTGCTTGACCTTGAGGGCTGATGCAGTTATAATATCTACGATTACCATCAGCTATGTGTTCTTGCCAACTGATGGTATGCTCCAAGATCAGCGGAGGTGAAGCGTATTAACAGACAGAAGTTTCTTGCAGAGCTTGGGAGACTGCTGACCTTCATGTATGAAGAGGACAGGCAGACGGCTCTTGCAATGTATAACAGGATGTTTGACGAGACCGAGAGTGAGCAGGCGCTGCTGCAGTACCTTGTCTCCCCCACCCGTCAGGCAGTCATACTCGCGCGTGCATATAACGCCAAGGAGAGAAAACTCCAGGTCCACACGCAGAGCAGAGAAGAATATGAACAGAGCACGGATGAGATGCCGGACTTTGTGCTGGCAATAAACAAGCTTCAGGACGAGGCGTCGGCACTCAAAATCACAGCACCGCAGGTATCTGAGGATCAGATATCGCTCTTTGACGACAGTGACGCCGTGACCGAGACCGCACCGGCAGCACAGGAGAATACCGAGCCTGCCGCAGATGAGGAAGAAGCGGAGACTCAGGATGAAACCGAAGAAGCTCCGGAGCAGAAAGAGGTTCCGCCGATGTTCGCAGACGAGCCTGCGGAGGAGGCGGAGCCCGATGAAACGAACAGCTCCGTCACGCGCCTTGCCGACGCGGTGGATGCGTTCCTTGCAGATTTCACCATCAGCAATGACGAGCTTATCGCAAAAGCCAAGCCCGCCGCTCAAGAGGAAGAGAAAGCGGCTGAGCCTGAGAAAGAGGAACCGGCTGCAGAGGAAGAGCCCGTCGAAGTGCCTGCTGTGGAAACTGTCACTGAGCAGCCCGAGGAGACAGAGGTACACGAGCTTGTTCAGGCGGAGCCGGAAGAGACCGAAGCCGCAGCTGTGGAAATAGCGGAGACAGAAGAGGACGCTGAGGATGTGGAGACTGTCCGCAAGCCGATCGTTCCCCTGCTGATACTCTATATCATATTTGCGATACCGCTTGGACTTATAGGCATTCTGCTGCTGCTCATCCCGGCGCTCGTTTCCCTGTCGCTGGCGATAACTGCGGGCTTCTTGGGGATATACGGCTTTGCCGCGACGTTCACCGGCTTTGCGGTGCTTGCGGATATCCTCGTCGTCGCGGGCGTGTCGCTTATCCTGCTTGCACTGGCGCTGCTGTTTTTGTGGCTGTTCGTCTGGTTTATCGGCGGAGCCATAGTCGGCCTAATCCACGGGCTGTGCGTGCTCGGCGGAAAGTGGTGCTATAAGGAGGTGGCGGTTCAGTGAAAAAGGGATGGAAGATCGTCATGACGATATTTCTAATAGTCGTCGTTATCGGCATAGTCGGCATCGGTGTCGGTATGCTGACGGGCGCGGAATTTACGCGCATCTACTCCGTGCTTGACGACCAGTACCATATCGATATGTGGCTCAATTATTTTGCTGAAGTCGCCGCGGCGGTTCAGGCAGCGTAAAAGAATATGTGAACAGCCCTCAGTTCGGAGAAACGAGCTGAGGGCTGAGCTTTTGATATATTTACAATGTATCGTCACTGGGCGCTGCGTGGGCAGTGGACGAGGCATGCAGCGTTTTGGATATGGCTTTTCGCAGTATCCAACTGCAGGTCACTCCGTGGGGTAACTTTCTGTACGAACAGAA
>CAVFGM010000014.1:0-8264 GCA_963621955.1 Bacteroidaceae bacterium | reverse complement strand
GCGCAGCTTCACGCAGGGAAAATCGACCTTGCGGGCGCGCTGCTTATTATCCTGCTGGCGGCGGATTTTTTCATCCCCATGCGTCAGCTCGGTTCATTTTTCCACATCGCTATGAACGGCATGGCGGCCAGCGACAAAATTTTCCGCCTGCTGGATCTGCCGGAGCCGGAGCAGGGCGGAGTCTCCTGCCCGGAGGGCGGCATAGTCTGCAGTGACCTGCACTTCTCCTACGAGCCGGGGCGGGAGATCCTGCACGGCGTCGATCTGACCATCCCGCAGGGGAAATTCATCTCGCTGGTGGGCGAATCCGGCTGCGGAAAGTCCACCGTTTCTGCCATCCTCATGGGTCGGAACCGCGGCTACACCGGCTCGGTGACCGTCGGCGGTGCGGAACTGCGGGACATTTCGGAGCACAGCCTGATGGAGAACATCACCTATGTCAGCCACCAGAGCTATCTGTTCAAGGGCACTGTGCGGGACAATCTGCGGATGGGCAGGCCCGATGCCGGGGACGACGAGCTCTGGCAGGCCCTTGAGCAGGTCAACCTGGCAGACTTTCTCAGAGGCGAGGCGGGGCTGGACACCCGGCTTGCCGAGCGCGGGGAGAACCTCTCCGGCGGCCAGCGCCAGCGCCTGTCCCTCGCCCGGGCGCTGCTCCACAACAGTCCGGTATACATCTTTGATGAGGCCACGTCCAACATCGACGTGGAGAGCGAGAACGACATCATGACCCAGATCCACGCCCTCGCCGGGCGCAAGACAGTGATCCTGATCTCCCACCGCCTTGCCAACGTCACGGCGTCGGATGAAATTTACGTGCTTGACCGAGGCAATATAGTCCAGCACGGCACCCACGATGCGCTTTTGAAGCAGGGCGGCACGTACGCGGCCCTGTGGTCGGCTCAGCAGGCGCTGGAGCACTACGGAGAGGAGGCGGCGGAATGAAAAAGCGAAGCGGATTTGCCGTCATGGCGCGGCTCATCGGACTGGTGAAGCCCTTGAGCGGCTACATGGTCCTCGCCATCCTAATGGGGCTGATCGGCCACCTATGCGCGGCGTTCATCACCATTTTCGGCGGCTTTGCCGTCCTCGCCCTGCTGGGCTTCGAGACACCCGTCTCCCTGACGGCGGTATTCATCTGCGTGCTGCTGTTCGCGCTGGTGCGGGGGGTGTTCCGCTACGCCGAGCAGTCCTGCAACCACTTCATCGCCTTCAAGCTGCTGGCTCTCATCCGGGACAAAGTGTTCCGGGCGCTGCGCCGTCTTTGCCCAGCCAAGCTGGAGGGTCGTGACCGGGGAGACCTCATCTCTGTAATCACCTCGGACATCGAGCTGCTGGAGGTGTTCTACGCCCACACCATCTCCCCCGTTGCTATCGCGGCGCTGTTCACCGTCATCATGTGCCTGTTCATCGGGCGTTATCACGTGCTGCTGGGCCTTCTGGCGCTTGCGGCCTACGTCTGCGTGGGCGTGCTTATCCCCCTCGTCACCTCCCGCCGGTCCGGGGACACGGGCCTGCGGTTCCGGCAGTCCTCCGGTGCGCTGTCCGCCTTTGTATTGGACAGCCTGCGGGGACTGAACGAGACCATACAGTACGGCCGGGGCGCGGAGCGCCGGGCGGAGATGGACGGCCGCACCGACGCACTTTCCAAAGAAGAAGCAAAGCTCAAGCGACTGACCGGTCAGAACATGGGCATCACCAACACTGCCATCCTGCTCTTTGATCTTGCCATGCTCTTTGCCGCCGCCGCACTCATGGCCCGGGGCGCACTGGGCTTTGACGGCGTGGTCATCTCCGCGCTGGCGATGTTCTCATCCTTCGGCCCTGCGGTGGCGCTGGCCAATTTGGGTGCCACCCTGCAAAACACCTTTGCTGCGGGCAACCGGGTGCTGGATATTCTGGATGAGGAGCCGGTGGTGAACAAAGTTGCCGGCCAGCCGGATATTGAGTTCACCGGTGCATCGGCGGAGCACGTCACCTTCTCTTACGGCGGGGAGGATATTCTGTCCGACGTGTCCGTCACCTTCCCGGAGGGAAGCGTTGTGGGCATCGTGGGGCGCAGCGGCAGCGGAAAATCCACGCTGCTGAAGCTCCTGATGCGCTTCTGGGATGTGCAGAAGGGCCATGTCCGTCTGTCGGACACCGATGTTTCGCATATTAACACGGCAAATCTTCGGTACATGGAGAGCTTTGTCACGCAGGAGACCCATTTGTTCCATGACAGCATCAAAAATAACCTCCGCATCGCCAAGCTGGACGCCACGGACGACGAGATCATTGCCGCCTGCAAAAAGGCTGCCGTACACGACTTCATCATGACGCTGCCGCAGGGCTACGACACGCCGGTCGGCGAGCTGGGCGACACTCTCTCCGGCGGTGAGCGCCAGCGGCTGGGGCTTGCCCGGGCGTTCCTCCACAACGCGCCGCTGATGCTCCTGGATGAGCCGACGAGCAACCTCGACAGCTTGAACGAAGCCGTTATCCTCAAGTCCCTCCACGAGCAGCGGGCGGGGAAGACGGTGGTGCTGGTGTCCCACCGGGCATCCACCATGCGCATCACCGACACGGTCTACTCTGTGGAGCACGGGAGAATGAGCTGATGAAAAACGTCCAGACAAAGCGGGAGAAAAAACGACTGGAGAATGATACATGACCCTGAAACGCCTGGTTTTCCTGATCCTCGGCTGCCTGTGCCTCGGGCTGGGCTGCGTGGGCATCGTGCTGCCCATCCTGCCCACGGTGCCCTTTTTCCTCGCCACCGTGTTCTGCTTCGCAAACTCATCGGAAAAGCTCCACGACTGGTTTCTGGGCACGGAGCTCTACAAAAAGCACCTCGACTCTTTTGTCAAGAAAAAAGGCATGACCGCGTCTACCAAGGTGGGTATTCTCTCGTCGGTGACGCTGCTCATGGCCATAGGCTTTTTCCTGATGTCCCGGAAGGGGCTGACCGTCCCTTGCATCATTCTTGCCGTGGTGTGGTTGTGCCATCTGGTGTACTTCCTCTTTGGCGTGAAAACGCTGAAAGCGGGAGAAGCCGGTGCTGCAGATGCACCGAAAGAACCGTTGGAGTCCTGCTGCGCCAACTCACCGGAACGAGCCAATTAAATAGGAAGAGATAAAATCCGGGACGTCCCATGCAGGATGTCCCGGATCCTTCGTCTGCGCTCCCTTCCTCCTCCTCTCCAAATCGACCCCACTTCGTTGGGCGTCGATTTGGGTTTTATCTCAGAATAAGCAAACACCGTTCCGTTTCCGCCTTGCGGCGAAAGAGGAACGGTGTTTGCTTTTTTTGATGCTGTTATACCTGCTCCAGATAGTTTCCGGTGTCCTTTTCAAGCTCCAGCCACACCGGGTAGGCAGTGCCCTGCTTGTCAAAGAACTTTTTCAGATCGCGGTTCAGAGCGCTCATCTCGCCGACCGCGTTCATGGCGTGGTCAGCGGCGCAGAGCTTGCCGAGGCTCGTCGCACACATGAGCTTGAAGAAGCGCAGGCAGGTCTTGCGGTATGCCGCACCCTCAAATTCCTTATCGTCATCCGGGAGTATCTCATGCCCGGCGTCTCTTATGGCGCGGTAGCCCTCGATATTGGCGTCGATAAGCCGGTTCAGATATGCCGTGTCGTGCCTAATCTTTTTCAGGTCGCCGCCGGTCTTGTAGCAGGCGAAGGCCACAGGGACTACAAACGCCGCGTGGCACAGGAGGTAATCGCCCATGTTCGGCTGATAGACTACCTTGAATTTCATTCCGTCAAATATATGAGCGATTAGCTTTTCGTTAGAGGGCGCACTTGAAAGCTGACCGATGGTGATCTTCCTGAGGTCGATGGACGCAACATAGTCACGCTCGCGGTGCCCTGCGGAGAGCGCAAAGGCAAAGAGAACGTTCTTCTCCGGCAGCATGGCGGCGATCTCTTCGGCGCACACGTCGTTGCCGACAAAGACGATGTTCTTCGCCGGGTTTGCGCGCAGAGCATCCATGACAGAGCCGACCTGCGTATAGCGCATGACGACGAAAATGACATCATACTGATCTTCCGGCTTGAGCTCCGTCACCACCGGGATGCGGGTGACCGACATGCGCGGCGAAAACTTGTCCTTTATCCGCAGGCCGTTCTTCTGAATCTCCTCCGCCCAAGCGCCGCGCGCGAGCAGGGTAACGTCCTTTCCCGCGCGGAACAGGTTGCGCGCAAGATTGCAGCCGATAACGCCGGCGCCGAATACCAAAATTCTCATAGTAAGATCCTCCGTGTTTTTTACTGTGCATCAGTTAACAGCGTCTAACTGATGTGCCATAAAACAGCCGCCGTTTTGGCAGCAGAAAAAGTATAAATCATTTTCACGTGTATTGTAGCACCGGTGCTGTTCTTTTGCAAGACGATATCGACTCCAAAACGAACCCCCGGAGCAGATGCTCCGGGGGGGTGGAAACCGAAACTGTATTACTTGCCGACGGACTCGAACTCCTCGACGATCTCCTTTTCGGGAGCGGGAGTAAGAAGGCTCACGACGACGATGACAATTGCGGAGATGACGAACGCGGGCAGCAGCTCATATATCGCGAAGATGCCGCCGAGAGGAGCAACGAGGTACTTCCAGACGAACACCATCACGCCGCCGACGATCATGCCGCTCATAGCGCCCCACTTGTTGCAGCGCTTCCAGAACAGGCTGAACAGGACTACGGGCCCGAAGGTCGCGCCGAAGCCCGCCCATGCGAAGGAGACAACGCGGAAGATGGAGCTGTTGGGGTCGCTTGCGAAGATGACACCGAGGATCGCGACACCGATAACAGTGATGCGGGCGATGGTCATGGTCTTCTTATCGGAAAGCTTGATGCCGAAAACATCAGTGAGGATATTGTGCGTCACACCGGAGGCCGCTGCGAGCAGCTGCGCATCGGCAGTGGACATGGTGGCGGCGAGGATACCGGCAATGATGATGCCTGCGACAATCGCGGGGAACGCACCGTGGGTGGACAGGAGCGCCGCGGAGTTGACGATCATGTTCTCCGCCTCGGCCTCGGTGCCGGGCATTGCGAGCGCACCGGCCTTGGCCATGCTGTAGCCGATGATGCCGATAACGACGGCGACGCTCAGGGAGATAACGACCCAGACGGTGCCGACGCGGCGGCTGATCTTGAGCTTATTCTCGTCCTCAGCAGCCATGAAGTGGATAAGGATATGGGGCATGCCAAAGTAGCCGAGGCCCCACGCCAGAGTAGAAGCGATCTTGAGGGCGGAATAGCTTCCGGCGGAGCTTGCGTAAATATCGGTGCTTGCGGTGAAACTCAGATAGCCGGGGATATCCTTGGCGTTTGCGACAACGGCGTCCCAGCCGCCGGCGGTGTTGATGCCGAAAATGAAGATGATGACAAGCGCGGCCGTCATAACGATGCTCTGGATAAGGCTCGTGACGGAGGCCGCCATGAAACCGCCGGTCGCGCAGTAGGCAACGATGACAGCGGCGGAGATTATCATTGCCATCATGTAATCAAAGCCGAAGAGGCTGTTAAAGAGCTTGCCGCAGGCGGCAAAGCCGGAGGCTGTGTAGGGCACGAAGAATACGATGACAACGATCGCGCCGATGGTCTCAATGACCTTGGTGTTATCGCGGAAACGCACGGCGAGGAAATCAGGCACGGTGATGGAATGGGTCTTTGCGGAATACTGTCTCATTCTCTTGGCGACGATGAGCCAGTTGAGATATGTACCCAGCGCCAGACCTATGGCCGTCCAGCCCGCTTCGGCAACGCCGCAGAAAAAGGCAAGACCGGGAACGCCCATCAGCAGGTACGCGCTCATATCAGAGGCCTCGGTGCTCATCGCGGTGACGATAGGGCCGAGCTTTCTGCCGCCGAGGTAGAAGTCCTCGGTCGTGGAATTCTTAGAATACATTATGCCTATCGCCAGCATACCCAGCAGGTAGACAACGACGGAAATAAGAATGCAGATCGTTGATGTGTTGAACATGGCTTTTCACTCCTCTTTCAAATACAAGTGGTATTTTACTCTTACAAAGCATTTTCGCAAGCGGCGCAGGAAAAAAACAGCTTGCAAACAAGCTGTTTTTTTCCTATAATATAACTCACCATAATGATGTTCATATCAAGATGAGAAAAATTCATGCAGGAGCCTGACCATGAGTATAGACAAGTACCGGACACTGACCGCCGTTGTTGAGACAAAGAGCCTGACCCGCGCCGCGGCGGAGCTTGGCTGCACGCAGTCCGCCGTGAGCCACAGTATAGACGCGCTTGAAAAGGAGCTGGGCTTCGCCGTGCTCATCCGCAGCCGCGCGGGGGTGCGGCTCACCGAGGAGGGCGAGCGGCTCATGCCCGCAGTGCGCAACCTCCTCAGCAGCGCAGAGCAGCTCAATCAGACTGCCTCGGCCATACGCGGTCTGGAATCGGGCACGGTGCGCATAGGTGCGTTCACTTCCGTCGCCGTCCACTGGCTGCCGACGGTGCTGAAGGAGTTCCAGCATGACTATCCGAAGGTCGACTTCAAGCTCCTCAACGGAGACTATCACGATGTTGAGCAGTGGCTGTCGGACGGGAGCGTTGATGTCGGCTTTGTCGCGCTGCCCTCCGCCGTCGGCTGCGAGTGCATCGCGCTGATGGAGGACAGGCTGCTTGCGATACTTCCCAAGCACAGCCGTTATGAGAGCTACCCGAAGTTCCCGCTCGTCGAGTGCGAGCACGAGCCGTTCATAAGCCTGCTGGAAAGCTCCGCGCACGACGCGCGCCGCGCGCTCGACGCCGCAGGCGTCAAGCCGAACGTGCGTTTCTACACCAAGGACGACTATGCCGTTATCGCCATGGTCGAGCAGGGGCTGGGCATAAGCATAATGCCGGAGCTGCTGCTCAAGGGCAGGCACGATGAATTGCAGGTCATGCCGCTCATACCCGAGGCCAAGCGCACAATAGGCATCGCTATTGCCGCCGGTGACAAGGCCGGCCCCGCGACGCGCCGCTTTGTCGACTATGTTGTGAAGTATGTTTCGGAGATAAAGTGAAAGCAAAATGAAAATTAAGAGACAGGCTTTCGGCCTGTCTCTTAATTTTGCCTAAAGTTATTTTTCCTGTTTATCGGAAGTGCTGCCTTTTTCCTTTTCAAGAGATTCTATCCCCAATCGGATAAGCTCGACAGTTGCCTCGGATCGGCTCTGAAATCTATTCTCGAACCTGAAGTTCTCAATTTTTTCAAACAGATCCTTATCAACCGAGACAGTATATCTTGGTCTTTCAGTCGCCATAAAACCACCCTGAACTCTTAATTTCATATGTGTTTCACTTATATTATAACGCTCAAAAAGAAATATGTAAAGCGGAATGCGTATGTCCCAGAATGAGCATGCTCAAAAAGCTATTGACAATATACGACAAACAATAGTATACTTATATTGCGGTTCAGTGAACCACTGAACCAATGCGCGATTAAAGGAAGATTAACAATGGATGTTTGCCATGAAAAGCTTTCTATTATGATTTCTCCGTATATTGACGAACTGGCGCCGGCTATTGAGCGTAAACGCCCCGCATACATGGAGTACAACGATTTCCTCGTTGAGCTTATTCAAAGGGGCTTGTCGGCAGCAGACAACGGCAAAAAGCAGAACTGCATACAACATTCAGATAAAGAAAGGTGAAAGTGATGAACAACAGATTTTACAAGACTATTCATGAAGATCGGTACAGAAACGGGATATGTCTCAGGGTAGAGCAGGCTTTGGGGAATATGCAGCGAGTCAGCGTTATTCTTGACCGGCCCATAGAGAGCTATGAAAACATCAGCTCTCAAACTGAGGTGGACTGTCTGCTCAGGCATCTTTCGGATAAATACGGTGCGCTTCCATATGAGCACTTTTCCGACTTTTAAATGATGAATCCCCCGGACTTTCGTCCGGGGGATAATTACTGTTTATCGCTGTTCGTTTATATAGATGTTTGCCTTGCTCTGGATGAGCTTCGCGACTTCCTCGGCGCTCTTCTGACCGGAGAAGTACGCTGCGGCCTGCTCGGTGACAATATCAGCGATGCTCATGTCATAGTTCATGAGCTTGGTGGTGTCGGCTATTGCCTGACGAAGCTGGTCGGCCTGCTCCTGGGTGGTGGCGTATATCGTATAGGTATTGACGCCGTCGGAGATCATGCCCTTGGAGACGGGGATGCGCTCGCCGTTTTCATCGAGCAGATAGTTGCCGTTCGGATCCTTCTCGTATTCGACGACCATAGAATCGGCAAGCTGCTTTTCAAAGACGTTCATAT
>CAVFGM010000013.1:0-12705 GCA_963621955.1 Bacteroidaceae bacterium | reverse complement strand
CACCGAAGCCTTATGGCTCCGGTGCTTTTTTATTTCTGGTTCAGATCCAATAAAAAACAGACCTCATCCCTATCGCAGATTTACGAAAAAGGGATGAGGTCTGACGTTTTTGTATAAGGATAGCAAAAAGCCCCGAAAAACAAGGTTTTCAGGGCTTCTGGAGCTGCTACCCAGATTCGAACTGGGGACCTCATCCTTACCAAGGATGCGCTCTACCTGCTGAGCTATAGCAGCAAATTATATGCCCCTTTATAAGGGGCATATAGCGTGGCGACCGAGAAGGGACTTGAACCCTCGACCTCCGGCGTGACAGGCCGGCGTTCTAACCGACTGAACTACTCGGCCACGGCTTGGTTATAATAACAAACGACAGCGGTTTTGTCAATAGGTTTCGTCAAAAAATTTTTCTTTTTTTACGGCTCGGCTTACGGGCTTTTTCGATCCCCCTCAGCCGACGGTAAATCGGCTGAGGGAAATCTGAGCATGTCGCCCGCATTTCATTTGATATCAAGCTCGATCGGCTCGTCTATCGTATCTGAGACGTACTTGCCGTTCTTCTTACGCTGCTTGACGCACTCGGTCAGAAGATACTCTATCTGCCCGTTTATAGAGCGGAAGTCGTCCTCCGCCCATGCGGCGATCGCGTCATACAGCTTCGGCGACAGGCGCAGCGGCACCTGCTTCTTTGCGCCCTCTGCCATCAGTACAGGCTGCCGGAGTTGACGACCGGCTGCGCATCTCGGTTGCCGCAGAGCACGACCAGCAGGTTCGAGACCATCGCAGCCTTGCGCTCCTCGTCGAGTTCGACCATGCCGCTCTGATTGAGCCGCTCAAGCGCCATCTCTACCATGCCGACCGCGCCGTCGACGATCATCTTGCGCGCGTCGATTATGGCCGATGCCTGCTGGCGCTGGAGCATGACCGCTGCGATTTCGGGCGCGTAGGCAAGATAGGTGATGCGCGCTTCGATGACCTCAAGCCCCGCGTCGGCGACCTTGGACTGTATTTCATCGCGTATGCGCTGGGCAACAGTCTCGCTCGAGCCGCGCAGGCTGCCCTCATCGGCCTGGCCGTCGCCGGTCGTGTCAATGCCGGGGGCGACGTCGTAGGGATAGATGCGGACGATATTTCTCAGCGCACTGTCGCACTGCAGAGAGAGGTACTCCTTATAGTTATCCACATTGAACGCGGCCTTCGCCGTATCCACGACGCGCCACATTACCGCGATGCCGATCTCAACGGGGTTGCCGAGGCAGTCGTTGATCTTCTGGCGCGCATTCGAGAGCGTCATTACCTTGAGAGACATCTTCTTGCCCGTGGCCTCGGTCGATACGCTCACGGAGCTTGCGCCGCTGAGCGCCGCGTTTAGGATGGCCTTTCCGCTGCCGCTGTCAACGTCTGCGCTCTGGCTGAGCTTGGTGTTGGCCGCGGGGTTCACGCCGGTGCAGAAAGGATTGACAAAATAGAAGCCCTCGCCCTTGAGCGTGCCTACGTACTTTCCGAAAAGCGTGAGCACAAGCGCCTCCTGCGGCTTGAGCACCTTCAGGCCGAGCATAGGGAGCCAGCCGACGCAGACCCAGACCGTGCCCACGACGAACAGCGCGATGCCGCCGCCCGCATCCATATTTATCCCGCCGACTATCATGCACGCGATCGCCGCGCAGTAGGCCGCGATGAGCGCCAGCATGACCGGCATACCGTTTTTATGATCATTAATGATTTTCTCTGTCATTTTTCCCGCCTCCGTTTATTTGGTATCAAAATGATATCACCGAGATATCTGTTTGTCAAGGCGCCGGCAGGTAAAATTTTCTTAAGAAAAAAGGCTCCTCTTTGCAAGAGTAGCCTTTATATCTCTATTATTTGACGGTCTGCAGCTGGGCGAGCTGCTTTTTCAGCTCCGCGAGCTCCTGCCATACAGGGTCGGTGACGTGTATCTGGTCTACCTCCCCCGCGAAGTTCACGCGCCTGCCCTCCACGCGCACCACCTTAGCCGGAACGCCGACGGCAGTGCTGTCGGGCGGGATATCGCGCAGCACGACCGAGTTTGCCGCGACACGGCTGTTGTCCCCGATCTTCAGCGGGCCGAGCACCTTTGCGCCCGTGCCGATGAGGACGTTATTGCCGATGGTCGGGTGCCGCTTGCCGACGTCCTTGCCCGTGCCGCCGAGCGTGACGCCGTGATATATAAGGCAGTCGTCCCCGATCTCGGCAGTTTCGCCGATGACGATGCCCATGCCGTGGTCGATGACAAGGCGCTTGCCGATCTTCGCGCCGGGGTGTATCTCTATGCCGGTGCGGTGCCGGCTGCGCTGCGATATGAGCCGGGCAAGGAATTTGAGCCCGTGCATGTAGCACCAGTGCGCACGCCGGTGGCTGAGCACCGCCTTTATCCCCGGATAAAGCAGCAGCACCTCCAATGAGCTGCGCGCCGCCGGATCCCTTGCTTTATATGCTTCGATGGTTTCTCTGAGGTCTTTGAACATTCTATGCGTCCTTTCCGCCTTGTGTCCGCGCCGGCCAATGACAGGCCCCGGGCGGGCACAAAGGCGGCACAAGGCCGCATTACCCGTCCGTATTACCCTTACCGTTCATCCTATTGCTGATGGTCTGACATCGACACTGACAGCACAGCATTTGTTTCACCGCCCTTTAATTCCTATTGTTTTCGTAGGCTTTTCTCGGATTATACTATGTGCCACGGCTGTTGTCAAGTACAGCTCCGGCACCGGCGCGCGGCGGAAGTATTTTCCTCTAATCGTCTTGAAATAACTTCCATCCAATGATATACTTACTCTTGATTCACGATAAGCTGATAAAAACATAAGCAGCGGAGGGCAAAGATGCGTTCAAGATACCGGCTGAGGGCCATTCCCGCAATTATATATACGGCACTGCTCGTTCTCGTGTGCGCCTCGGGTCCGTTCCATGAGGCGCCGTCCGACGTCAAGCCCATTATCGCCCCGGCGGCGGCCGCCGCTCCGGCTGCCGAGGTCACTTTGTCCTGCGGCACGTATCCGGCGGAGACGGAGGAGCTCACCGCCGTTATCCAGAGCGAGGACATTTCCAAGCTCGACAAGCTCCCGCAGCTGACGCGTGCCGACTTCAGCGGAAGCAGCTGTTGGAAAGAGATCGCCGAATGGGGTCAGGAGCATCCGCTGCTGGCGCTGAAATATACCGTCACCCTGCCGGACGGCACGGTGCTCGACAACAGCGCCGCGGAGCTTGACCTCTCATCCCTTGGCCATGCTGCCGCCGCAGAGACGGCCGATGCGCTCACGTATCTGCCCGCGGTCACTTACATAAAGCTCGGCACGCAGAGCACAGGGGACAACGCGCTCACCCTCGCCGACATCGGCACCATTCACGAGGCCTGCCCGAACGCTGAGCTGGATTACAGCCTCACGCTTTACGGGCACGAAATAAATCTCAACGCTTCCTCTCTCGACTTCCGCGGCACACAGATAAGCGACGAGGCAGCAGCGCTTGCCGAGGTGCTCCCGCTTATGACGCGCTGCACATATCTTGACATGGACAATACCGGCGTTTCCAACGGAGCGCTCGCGGAAATACGCGGGCAGTTCCCGAATATAGACGTTGTATGGCGCATCTGGTTCGGCGAGAATTACAGCGTGCGCACAGACGTGGAGCGCATCCTCGCCTCCAAGCCGAGTGTCGGCGGGATGATATACGACGCGAGCGTTCTGCAGTACTGCACCAAGGTCAAGTACCTTGACCTCGGCCATAATGACGATCTGCCCAGCATCGACTTTGTCAGGAGCATGCCCGACCTTGAGGTGCTCATAATCGCCATGACCGCCGTAACGGATATCTCCCCGCTCGAAAGCTGCCCGAAGCTCGAATATCTGGAGCTCAACTCCACCAACGTCGCCGACCTCTCTCCGCTCAAAAACAGCACCGGGCTGCACCACCTGAACATCGCCGGGTGCCCGAATATCACGGATATATCCCCGCTCTACGGGCTGACAGAGCTTGAGCGCCTGTGGATAGGCATTGACACACCCGTCCCGGCAGAGCAGGTCAGCGCGATGCAGGCCGCTGCCCCCGGCTGCAATATCAACACCACGGTCGACGATCCTCACGGCGGCGCGTGGCGCTACTCCGGGTATGACCCGGAGATCCCGAAATATTACTGGGTACCCAGATATGAGATGCTGAGGAGCCAGCTCGGCTACAACTATCAGGAATACAGCTTCTACTGGCTCGATCCGCTCTGCGATAAGGAAGCCCCCCTCAAGTACAGGGGCATGTTTGGAAAAGAGGTCTACGGTAATTGAAAAAACAGATAACACTTATTCTTGCTGTGGTGCTGGTTTTCTGCCTGCTCGCTGCCGGCTGCTCCTCGAAAGGAGAAGGCGCAAATGGAGCTCCGGCGGCGGAGACTCCCGCTCCCACCGCCGAACCGACTCCGGAGCCCTGCGTCATCATGGGCGTGACCTATCCGCTCGACACCGAGAGCATCGACCTGCGCGGTCTGGATGATACGCTTGTCGACGAGACTGCCGCGCAGCTCAAGAGGCTGACTGAACTCAAGACGATCACTCTCGGCAGTTGGGAGGAAAGCCCCGTCACATGGGGAAAGATGAACGAGCTGCACGCCGCCTGCCCGCAGGCATCCATAGACTATGAGTTTTCCATCTACGGCAAGACCTTCAACCTCAGCGATGAGGAAATGGATCTCAAGTACGTCAGCATCGAGGACGAGGGCAGGCTCCTTAAGCTCATCACCGCCTGCATGACGAACCTCACCTTCCTCGACATGGACACCACCGGTGTCTCCGACGAGAAGATGGCCGAGCTGCGCGATTCCCTGCCGAACACGGAAGTCGTCTGGCGCGTCTGGTTTGGCAACTATTACAGCGTGCGCACCAATGTTGAGCGCATCCTTGCATCAATGCCCGGCAAGGCCGGGGAGCTGACGACCGAGACGACGCGCTCTCTCAAGTACTGCACCAAGGTAAAATACCTGGACCTCGGGCACAACAACTACCTTGACACAATAGACTTCGTCTCCTATATGCCCGACCTCGAGGTGTTCATCATCGGCATGTCCTTTGTTGAAGACTTCTATCCGCTGGAAAACTGCCCGAAGCTTGAGTATCTGGAGGCCATGACCTCAAGGCTCCACGACCTCCGTCCCTTTGCAAACCTCAAGAACCTCAAGCACCTCAACATATGCTACAACTTCGCCATCACCGACATTACCCCGCTCTACGGGCTGACTCATCTTGAGCGGCTCTGGATAGGCAGATACGACCCCATCCCGCCTGAGCAGATCGAGAAGATAAAGGAACTTATTCCAAACTGCGTCGTCAATTCTACCGTCGCAGATCCGACAGACTGCGGCTGGCGCGCGTTGAGCGGTCCGGATGAGTTCGGCGCTGTCGAGGAAGCTCCCCGCTATACACTGCTGCGCCAGCAGTTCGGCTATCAGGAGGAAGACTTTTCCTATTACTGGAACGACCCCCTCTGCATCCGCCCGTACTGACGCACCGCGCACCTATTTTCCGGAGGATATCACACAATGTCTAAACTCAAAAAAATCCTATGCATCATCTGCCTCGCCGCATCTTTCCTGCTTCTTGCCGCCTGCGGCGACTCCGCTTCATCTCTCCTCCCCGCAAAGACCGTGAAATTTCAGGCCGGCGAGGTGGAGATCGAGGGCACGACCGAGCTGACGATAACGCTCGAGAGCGGCGAGACCGCCCTGCTCGACCAGCTGCCGGAGCTGCAGAAGGCCGATTTCAGCGGCAGCGCCTGCGTCGATGAAATTTACCAGTGGGCACAGGCTCACCCGGACGTTGAGGTGAAATACATCATCACTCTTCCCGACGGGCAGGTGCTCTCCAACAGCACAGAGAGCCTCGACCTTTCCGCACTGACGGATTCTGCTGTTTCCGATACGCTTCAGGCTCTCGCCTATCTGCCGAAGCTGAGCGATATCCAGCTCGGCTCCGAGCGCTCAGACCTCAGCTGGGACTCTGTCCGCGCCGTCGAGGAGGCCTGCCCGAACGCTTCGGTCAGCTACACATTCCAGCTCTACGGCAAGGAATTCAGCACCGCTGACACCACCATCAACCTCAGCCATGTCCCGGTCGATGACAACGGCGCGCAGGTGAAGCAGGTCATGGCCTGCATGCCGGATCTTGTCAGCGTCGATATGGACAGCTGCGGCGTTTCCAATGAGGACATGGCCGCGATCCGCGATGCGTATCCCGATGTCAAGGTCGTCTGGCGCGTCTGGTTCGGCGAGAATTACAGCGTGCGCACAGACGTGGAGCGCATCCTTGCTTCCCAGCCCTCCCGCGGCGGCATGCTCGACAGCTCCAATTCCGAAGCGCTCAAATACTGCACGGAGGTCAAATACATCGACGTCGGGCATAACGAAACGCTGGACGATATTTCTTTCGTCTCCTATATGCCGAAGCTCGAGGTCGCGATCCTCGCGATGGGCTGCTGGAGCGACGCGACACCTCTCGCCAGCTGCACCGAGCTTGAGTATCTCGAAATGCAGACCACGCTCTGCACCGACCTTTCCCCGCTCTCCGGGCTTAAAAACCTGCGGCACCTGAACGTTGCCTATATTGCCGACCTCGAGGATATCTCCCCGCTCTATTCCTTGACCGATCTTGAGCGCCTGTGGGTCGGCAGCTACAACAAAGTACCCCATGAGCAGATAGAGCAGATGCGCGCCGCGGCGCCCAACTGCGAGGTGAACGACACGGTCTATGTCGATCCGACCGGCGGACGCTGGCGCTATGTCGACTACAACGATGAGGCCTATGTCTTCATCCTGCACCCGCGCTATGAAAAGCTCCGCGAGCAGTTCGGCTACACCGATGCGGACTTCTCTTTCTACTGGAACGATCCGCTCTACTGAAACGAATAAATATGAATTGTTGAAAATGTCATGGACAGTGCCGTCTGTCCATGACATTTTTGAACGTATTTTTTCATTGCGGTATCTTGACAATCGGGTGCAATGAATGTATACTATTTCAGTAATTTGGTTTTTGATTTTCTTCGCAGGCGTTCGCCGGTGTAAGGGGCCTCGTGCCCCCTTTAGGCATCGGAGAACGTTTTATTTTTTTTCTTCTTTACCCTCGATTGACAAGGACGCATGTTTCTGTATGCCTGTCGGTCACGGTAAGCAGTTCAAAATATTTTTGCGGAGGATGATCGTTATGACTAAGTATGTTTTCGTTACCGGCGGCGTTGTGTCAGGTCTTGGCAAGGGTATAACCGCGGCTTCACTCGGCCGTCTGCTCAAGGCGCGCGGCCTCAAGGTCGCAGCGCAGAAGCTCGACCCGTATATAAACGTCGACCCCGGCACGATGAGCCCCTATCAGCACGGCGAGGTCTATGTCACCGAAGACGGCGCGGAGGCCGACCTCGACCTCGGCCACTATGAGCGCTTCATCGATGAGGATCTCAACCGCTATTCGAACCTCACCACCGGCAAGGTCTACTGGAATGTCCTTAACCGCGAGCGCCGCGGCGAGTACCTCGGCCAGACCATTCAGGTCATCCCTCACATCACCGGCGAGATAAAGGACTTCATCTATAAGGTCGGCAAGAACACCGGTGCGGACGTCGTCATCACCGAGATCGGCGGCACGACCGGCGATCTCGAGAGCCAGCCTTTCCTTGAGGCTGCGCGCCAGGTCAGCCTTGAGCAGGGTCCGGGCAACTGCCTGTTCATCCACGTGACCCTCGTCCCCTTTATCAAGGGCAGCGACGAGCACAAGACCAAGCCCACCCAGCACTCCGTGCGTGAGCTTCAGGCGATGGGCATCTCCCCGAACATCATCGTCCTGCGCTGCGATGAGCCGCTGGAGCCCGAGATATTCAAGAAGATCGCCATGTTCTGCAACGTCAAGCCTGACTGCGTCATTGAGAACATGACCCTCCCGAACCTCTACGAAGCGCCCCTGATGCTCGAAAAGAGCGACTTCTCCCTCATCGTATGCCGTGAGCTCGGCCTCTGGACGAGAGCACCGGAGCTGAGCCAGTGGAAAGCGCTGGTCGAGCGCATAAAGTCCGCCGACCGCCATGTGACCATAGGCCTTGTCGGCAAATATGTCCAGCTTCATGACGCATATCTCTCCGTCGCCGAGGCGCTGCGCCACGCAGGCTACGCCTGCGGCGCGACCGTCGATATAAAATGGATCGACAGCGAGACCGTCACCGATGAAAACGCCGCCGAGATCTTCTCCGGCTGCGACGGCATGATAGTCCCCGGCGGCTTCGGCGACCGCGGCATAGGCGGCATGATAAGCGCTGCGCGCTACGCCCGTGAGACCGGTATGCCCTATCTCGGCATCTGCCTCGGCATGCAGATCGCCGTTATAGAGTTCGCGAGAAACGTCTGCGGGCTCAAGGACGCCGACTCCCGCGAATTTAATGCAAATTCTTCACATAAAGTCATTGATTTTCTGCCCGATCAGCATGATAATATAGACAAGGGCGGGAGCCTGCGCCTCGGCGCGTATCCCTGCCATATCGTCAAGGGCAGCACCATGGAGCGCTGCTACGGCAAGCAGGATATCTCCGAGCGCCACCGTCACCGCTACGAGTTCAATAACGACTACCGCGAGGTTCTCAGCGAGAACGGGCTGTGCCTGTGCGGCAGCTCCCCGGACGGCAGCATAATCGAGGCCGTAGAGCTGAGCGATAAGCCGTTCTTCGTCGGTGTGCAGTTCCACCCCGAATTCAAGAGCCGTCCGAACAAGCCGCATCCCCTGTTTCTCGGGCTTGTCGAGGCGTCGCTGAAAGGTGAAAAGAAATGAGAGATTATAAGGCGGAGTACGAAGGCCGCGTTGCCTTTATCCGCGAGCTTGTCAAGAACGCCGGGGCATCCGGCATCGTCTACGGCAACTCCGGCGGCAAGGACAGCGCCCTTGTCGGCATCCTCTGCAAGGCCGCGTGTGACAACACCGTCGGCATCATCATGCCCTGCGCCTCCAAGCGCAACTACGGGCAGGACACGGACGACGGCATAGCCGTCGCAGAGCAGTTCGGCATTGAGACGCGCACCGTCGACCTCACCGCCGTGCGTGAGCGCGAGATGGATGAGCTGCAGAAGGTCTGCGTGCTCAACTCCGCCGCGATAAACAACATCGCCCCCCGCCTGCGCATGACGACGCTCTACGCCATCGGCGCGGCGGAGAACCGCCTCGTCGCCGGCACCGGCAACCGGAGTGAAATACACATGGGCTACTTCACCAAGTGGGGCGACGGCGCAAGCGATTTTGACGTTATCGCCGACCTCACTGCGACCGAGGTCTTCGAGTTTCTCGAGTACCTCAATGCGCCGCGCTGCATCATCGATAAGGCGCCCTCCGCAGGACTTTTCGACGGTCAGACCGACGAGCAGGAGATGGGTGTGACCTACAAGGCCATCGACGATTTTCTGCTTTACGGCACCGTAAACGCGCAGGACAAGGCCGTCATTGACCGCTACCATAACCGAAGCGAGCATAAGCGCAAGCCGCTTGTGACATACAAATAAAGGACTTTACCATGCACGAATTTTACGAAAACCCCCTCTGCGGCCGCTATGCCGATGAGGAGATGAAGCGCCAGTTTTCGGACGACAACAAGTTCTCCACCTGGCGCAGGCTGTGGCTCGCGCTCGCAGAGAGTGAGCAGGAGCTGGGGCTTGGCATCAGCGATGAACAGCTCGACGAGATGCGCGCGCATATAGACGACATCGACTATGCCGCCGCGGCCGCGCATGAGCACGAGGTACGGCACGACGTTATGGCGCATGTGCTGACCTTCGGCGAGTGCTGCCCCAAGGCAAAGCCCATCATCCACCTCGGCGCGACGAGCTGCTACGTCGGCGACAATACGGACATCATCCGTATGCGCGGCGGGCTGCTCATCATCCGCAAGCTCCTTGTGAACGCCGTCGCGGCGCTCACTGAGTTTGCAGAAAAGTACAAGTCCCTGCCGACGCTTGCCTATACGCATTTTCAGGCCGCCCAGCCGACGACCGTCGGCAAGCGCGCCTGCCTGTGGATAAATGACCTGCTGTTTGACATCGAGCAGCTCGATTTCCAGCTCTCGCAGCTGAAGCTCTTGGGCTGCAAGGGCACGACCGGCACCAGCGCAAGCTTCCTTGAGCTGTTCGACGGGGACGCCGAAAAGGTCGAGGAGCTTGAGCGGCGCATCGCCGCGAAGATGGGCTTCGAGGCCTGTCAGGCCGTCAGCGGCCAGACCTACACCCGCAAGGTCGACTTTGCGGTTCTGCAGGTGCTCTCCGGCATTGCGCAGAGTGCGTCGAAGTTTTCGAGCGATATACGCCTGCTCAGCCATCTGAAAGAGGTGGACGAGCCGTTTGAGAGCAAGCAGATCGGCTCCTCGGCGATGGCCTATAAGCGCAACCCCATGCGCTCCGAGCGCGTCGCCTCCCTCAGCCGCTATGTGATCTGCGGCCTGCAGAACGCCGCCGTCACCGCATCCGCGCAGTGGTTCGAGCGCACACTGGACGATTCAGCGAACCGCCGCATCTCCATCCCCGAGGCCTTCCTCGCGACCGATGCGATACTGAATCTCTGCATCAACATTGTCCGCGGCATGAAGGTCTACCCCGCGGTCATCGCAAAGCACCTCAATGAGGAGCTGCCTTTCATGTCCACGGAGAACATCCTTATGTACTGCGTCAAGAACAAGGGCGGCGATCGTCAGGCGCTGCACGAGGCCATACGCCGGCACTCCGTCGCCGCTGCCGAACAGGTCAAGCTCTACGGGCGCGATAACGATCTGCTCGAGCGCATCAAGGCCGATCCCGCTTTCTCCCTCACCGACGAAGAGATGGCGCAGCTGACCGATCCCGCGACCTTCACCGGCATGGCTGAGCGCCAGTGCGATACGTTCCTGCGCGATACCGTAAAGCCGGTACTCAAAAAGTATGATTCCAGCCTCGGCGTCAAGGCCGAAATAAATGTATAAAGAAAAGAAGAAAGAGGAAAAAGCGCTATGTTGACTTCTATTGTTGGTACTAACTGGGGCGACGAGGGCAAGGGCCGCATGGTCGACCTGCTCAGCAAGAACTATGACATCGTCGTCCGCTATCAGGGCGGCAACAACGCCGGCCACACCGTCATCAACGAAAAGGGCAAGTTCATTATGAACCTCATGCCCTCCGGCATCCTGCGCGATGAGACCGTCAACGTTCTCGGCCCCGGCATCGTCATCGACCTTGAGCATCTCTTCGGCGAGGCGATGAAGCTGCGCGAGGCGGGCATTGAGATAAGCCCCGACCACCTCAAGATCAGCGACCGCGCCACCATCTGCATGCCCTATCACAAGCTGCTCGACGGCCTTGAGGAGGACAGGCTCGGCGACAAGAAGTTCGGCTCCACCCGCCGCGGCATCTCCCCCGTCTATGCCGACAAGTACATGAAGAAGACCATACGCATGGGCGACCTGCTGCATTGGGACACCCTGCGCGACAGGCTCGAGGGCATAGTCGAGTGGAAGAACCTGACCGTCGAAAGGGGCTACGGCCATGAAGCGATCAAGGTCGAGGACATGATGATGTGGCTCGAGGAGTACGGCAAGTTCTTCACTCCCTATATCTGCAACACCACCGAATATCTCAGCGGCGCGATAAAGTCCGGCAAGTCCGTGATCTTTGAAGCCCAGCTCGGCGCACTGCGCGATATCGACTTCGGTATCTACCCCTATACCTCCGCTTCAACCACTCTCGCGGCCTACGCACCCATCGGCGCTGGCATCCCGTTTGCAAAGCTCGATGAGAGCATCGGCATTATGAAAGCCTATTCCAGCTGCGTCGGCGAAGGCCCCTTCACCTGCGAGCTGTTCGGTGCCGAGGGCGACAGCCTGCGCGAAGCCGGCGGCGAGTACGGCGCTGCGACCGGCCGTCCCAGACGTGTCGGCGGCTTTGACGTCGTCGCCTCCCGCTACGGCGCACTTGTTCAGGGCTGCACCTACATCGCCCTGACGAAGCTCGATGTCCTCTCCTACCTCAAGCAGATCCCGGTCTGCGTCGCTTATGAGATCGACGGCAAGCGCATCGATTACTTCCCCTCCGACATTGACGAGCTCGAAGCCGCAAAGCCCGTGTACGAGTACCTGCCCGGCTTCAACTGCGACATCAGCAATTGCCGCAGCGTCGAGGAGCTGCCGAAGGAAGCGCTCGACTACATCCGTTATATCGAGAAGGCCGTCAACTGCCCGATAAAGTACGTCTCCGTCGGCGCAGAGCGCGAAGCCTACATCAAAATGTTCTGAGAAAAAGCGAGAGGAAAGCCGTATGCAAAACCAGAAAGTTCTTATCCTTGACTTCGGCGGCCAGTATAATCAGCTTATTGCCCGCCGCGTCCGCGAAAATAACGTCTACTGCGAAGTCCACCCCTATGACATGAGCCTTGACGCCATCCGCGCCTACGACCCCATCGGCATCATCTTCACCGGCGGGCCGCAGAGCGTCTATGCCGAGGGCTCACCCCATGCCGACCTCGGCGTGTACACTTTAGGCGTTCCCATTCTCGGTATCTGCTACGGCTGCCAGCTGCTTTCCCATGAGCTCGGCGGGCTTGTCACCGCCGCGCAGGACGATTCCGCCCGAGAATACGGCAAGACCGTCACATATTTTGACACCTCCTGCCCGCTCTTCAAGGGCATCCCCGAAGAGAGCATCACATGGATGAGCCA
>CAVFGM010000012.1:12196-12646 GCA_963621955.1 Bacteroidaceae bacterium | reverse complement strand
GTTTACCTCTAAAGAGCATGAAATTCTGACCGGCGTCGTCTCCCATATCGAGCCGCGCAACGGAAGCGTCTCCATCCGCATCGCCTCCAACAGCGAGTTTACGGAAGCCATGCTCGCCGCGAACGAGCGCATCAAGACCGAGGAACTCAAAGAGGGCGACCGTATCAAGGTCTATGTCGTCGAGGTCAGGAACTCTACCCGCGGCCCGCAGGTGCTCATCTCCCGCACGCACCCAGGCCTTGTCAAGCGCCTGTTCGAGCTTGAGGTGCCCGAGATATACGACGGCACTGTTGAGATAAAGTCCATCGCCCGCGAAGCCGGCAGCCGCACCAAGATGGCTGTGTGGTCGGCTGACCCGGACGTTGACCCGATAGGCTCCTGCGTCGGCCCCAAGGGCGGCCGCGTCGCGAGCATCGTGAACGAGCTCGGCGGAGAGAAGATCGATATTGT
>CAVFGM010000012.1:0-12186 GCA_963621955.1 Bacteroidaceae bacterium | reverse complement strand
CCCGAAGAGTATATCGCCGCTGCTCTCTCCCCGTCAGAGGTCGTCAGCGTCACCATGCTCGAGGACGGCAAGAGCTGCCGCGTCATAGTTCCCGATTCTCAGCTGTCCCTTGCCATCGGCAAGGAAGGCCAGAACGCGCGCCTTGCAGCAAAGCTCACCGGATATAAGATAGACATCAAGCCCGAAAGCGAGAGCTGATAGGCGCATATACACAATCGAACCAGAAGGAGGCGGCAGTTGTGGAAAAGAAAATACCGATGAGGCAGTGCCTTGGCTGCCGCGAGATGAAACCAAAGCGCGAGCTTATACGCGTGGTGCGCTCACCTGAGGGCGAGATAAGCCTTGACTTCAAGGGCAAGGCCTCGGGGCGCGGCGCATATGTGTGCCCGAAGCAGGAGTGCCTGAAAAAGGCGATAAAGACAAGGGCACTTGAAAGAGCTTTCTCGGCGCAGATACCGCAGGAGATCTACGCGCGGCTTGAGCAGGAAATGGAGGCCGGCGATGGATGACAGAGCGATAGGGCTGATAGGCCTGATGCGAAGGGCGGGCGCGATCGAGATAGGAGAGGATAACTCCGGCAGCGCTGTCAGCGCTGGGAAAGCGAAGCTGCTGCTCACAGCGGCGGATGCTTCCGAAAATGCGCTCCGCCATGCCGAACGCTTCACGCAGGGGCGGCGGGTGGTAACAGTCCCGCTGCACTACACGCGTGATGAACTTGGAAAGGCGCTTGGAATAGGCGGATGCGCTATGGCGGCTGTTACGGATATCGGCTTTGCAAACGCCCTGATGAAAGCGCTACGCGAGCAGGAGCCGGATATGTATGCGCAGGCCGCCGAGACGATAGGACAGAGACAGGCAAAGGCGGCGCGCCGCAAAAAGGAGACTGCGGCCCTCAAGGGCAGCAGGAGGAATGACAAAAGGAGGACTGGTGCATGAGCATGATAAAGTACAGAATACATGAGGTGGCGAAGGATTTTAACGTCCCGTCCAAGGTGATATCGCAGATACTCACGGACTATATCGCTGCGCCGAAGAATCACATGCAGGTCCTTGAGAATAACGAGTTGGATGTTATCTTTGATTACATGACCCAGCATAATCAGGTCGCAAGCCTTCAGGACATCTTCAATGTCCCGCAGAAGGCCGAGGCGAAGGAGACAAAGCCCAAGGCTGCGGAGCCTGCAAAGACCACTCCCGCCGCAAAGCCCGGCGACAAGCCCGCTGCAAAGCCGCAGGATAAGCCTGCCGCCCAGCAGAGCGCGGCGGCTCCGGAGCAGAGCACGCCTGTCAAGAAGGATAAGCCGCACACCCCGCGTCAGGTCGCAGAGAAGCGCGTTGTCGACACCCGCGGCGGCGCAGCTGTCAACATCGAGAAGTACAACGAGAAGTTCGAGGATATGGCCGGCGCGAAAGCAAACAACAATAATCTGCGCCGCGGCAACAAGGAAAAGATCACCAGCAAATCCAAGCAGCGCCCGCAGGCACAGCTCGCCTCCGCGAAGCGCCGTCAGGAAGAGCGCGACAAGATGAATAAGCTCCAGCTCGAGATCGCCAAGAAGCAGCAGCTCAAGGTCGAGATCCCGGACGAGATCGCCGTGGGTGAGCTCGCTTCGCGCATGAAGAAGACCGCGTCCGAGGTCATAAAGCAGCTGTTCAAGATGGGCGTGTTCGCGTCTGTCTCCGATGTGATAGATTACGATACCGCGGCTCTCGTCGCGATGGAGCTCGGCTGCAAGGTCGAGAAAGAAGTTATTGTCACAGTTGAGGAGCGCCTTATCGATGACCATGAGGATAAGCCCGAGGATCTCGTTCCGCGCGCTCCCGTCGTTGTTGTCATGGGTCACGTCGACCATGGCAAGACCTCGCTGCTTGACTATATCCGTCATGCGAACGTTGTTTCCGGCGAGGCCGGCGGCATTACCCAGCATATCGGTGCTTACACCGTTGATGTGAACGGCAGCCCCATCACTTTCCTTGACACCCCGGGCCACGAGGCTTTCACCTCCATGCGCGCAAGAGGCGCGATGGTCACGGATATCGCGATCCTCGTTGTCGCGGCGGACGACGGCATCATGCCGCAGACCGTTGAATCTATAAACCACGCGAAGGCCGCGAATATTCCGGTCGTCGTCGCGATAAACAAGATGGACGCTGTCGGCGCAAATCCCGAGCGCATCAAGCAGCAGTTAACCGAATATGACCTTGTCAGTGAGGAGTGGGGCGGCGATACGATAATCTGCCCGATCTCCGCAAAGACCGGTCAGGGCATCGATAACCTGCTTGAAAATCTGGCAGTCCTGTCCGAAGTCCTTGAACTCAAGGCCAATCCCAACCGTGCCGCAAAGGGCGCAGTCATCGAGGCGCGTCTTGACAAGGGCCGCGGCCCGATCATGACCGTCCTTGTCCAGAACGGTACCCTCAAGCTCGGCGATATCATCATTGCCGGCACCGCTGTCGGCCGTGTCCGCACGATGATAAACGACAAGGGGCAGCGCGTCACCGAAGCCGGTCCTTCCACGCCGGTCGAGATATCCGGTATGTCCGAGGTCCCGAGCGCGGGCGATACTTTCAATGCTGTCGCAGATGAGCGCATGGCGAGAGAGCTTGCCGAGGAGCGCCGCATCCAGATGAGCAGCAACGCAATGCCCGGCACGAAGAAGGTCAGCCTTGAGGATCTGTTCAGCCAGATCCAGGCCGGCGAAATGAAGACGCTCAACGTCATCGTCAAGGCCGACGTTCAGGGCTCTGCCGAGGCGGTCAAGGCTTCCCTCGAAAAGATATCCAACGAGGAAGTCAGAGTCAAGGTCATCCACAGTGCTGTCGGCGCGATCAACGAGTCCGATGTTATGCTGGCGGCGACCTCCGGTGCTATCATTGTCGGCTTCAATGTCCGTCCCGATAATGCCGCCAGAGACAGCGCGGCGCGCAGCAAGGTCGATATGCGCATGTACCGCGTCATTTATGACTGCATCAATGAGATCGAAGCTGCCATGAAGGGCATGCTCGCGCCGAAGTTCAAGGAAGTCGTCATCGGCCATGCCGAGGTCCGCGAGACCTACAAGGTCTCCAAGGTCGGCACCGTCTGCGGCTGCTACTGCACTGACGGCAAGATACAGCGCGGCTGCGAAGTACGCGTCCTGCGCGACAATATCGTTATCCATGAGGGCGAGCTCGCTTCGCTGCGCCGCTTCAAGGACGACGTCAAGGAAGTCGCCAGCGGCTATGAATGCGGCATGCAGGTCGAGAAGTTCAATGACATCAAGGTCGGCGACGTTATCGAGTGCTTCGTGATGGAGCAGATAAACGCATAAGAAAAGAATGATACGGGCGCTGCATTTGCCGCGCCCGTAAGGCATATCAGGAGAGTTACTATGTCATCTAATAAAATCGGAAGAATCAACGACGATATACAGCGCGTGCTTTCAAAGCTGCTGACCGAGGTCAAGGATCCGCGCGTGCAGCAGGGGATGATAAGCGTCACGCGCGTCGAGACCACGGGCGACCTGCGCTACTGCAAGGTGTGGCTGTCGGTAATGGGGATGCAGAACGAAAAGGACTTCCGCAAGGGGCTCAAATCTGCTTCGGGCTGGCTGCGCCATGAGCTTGCCGGTTCCATGAACCTGCGCTATACTCCGGAGCTTGTGTTCGAGATAGACCACAGCATCGAGTACGGCGCGCACATCAGCCAGATGATAAGCGAGCTTGACATCAAGCACGACGAGGATGAGGACAATGAACTATAAACAGTGCGCAAAGCTCCTGCTGACGCATGAGAATATACTGATCGTCACCCACAGGAACCCGGACGGGGACACTGTCGCAAGTGCGGCGGCGCTGTGCAGCGCTCTGCGCCGCGGCGGGAGAAATGCATACCTTTATCCCAACCCGCAGGTGAACCGCCATCTGCGCCCGTTTGCGGAGCAGTATTTTGCACCTGAGGATTTTACGGCAAAGTACACCGTTGCGGTGGATGTGGCGACGGAGGGGATGCTGCCGAAAGGCTTCGAGGGCACAGTCGACCTCTGCATCGACCACCACCCCACAAACTCCGGTTACGCCAAGGAAACGCTTGTCCGCGCGGACAAGTCCTCCTGCGCGGAAGCCGTGATGGAAGTCATCCTCTGCATGAACACCGACCTTACGCCCGATGAGGCGACGCTTCTGTATATAGGACTTACCACCGATACCGGCTGCTTCCAGTATTCCAACACAAGCGCCGCAAGCTTCCGCGCGGCGGCGGAGCTGCTGCGGCTCGGCGCGGACAACTCAATGGTCAGCACGGTGTTTTTCCGCAAGGTGTCACGTGCGCGGCTCAAGCTTGAGAGCATGATATACTCGGGATTACAATATTTCCGCGGCGGCAAGATTACCGTTGCGGCTATCACCCTGGAAATGATGGAAAAGGCCGGCGCGACTGAGGATGACTGCGATGATCTTGCCGGGCTTGCAGGACGAGTAGAGGGCAGCATCCTTAACATCACCATCCGTGAGCAGGAGGACGGTTCAAGCAAGATATCCGTCCGCTCGACGCCGGAGATAAGCAGCAGCGATATCTGTGCAGTGTTCGGCGGCGGCGGCCATGCAATGGCGGCCGGCTGCACGATATACGGCAAGCCAGATAAAGCGCGCGATATGCTGCTGAGCGTTATAGACGAGGTCTGGAAATGAACGGCATACTCCTCATCGATAAGGAGCAGGACTGGACAAGCAACGATGTTGTCGCAAAGCTCAAGGGCATCCTGCATGAGCGGCGCATCGGTCACTCCGGGACGCTCGACCCGATGGCTACCGGGCTGCTTGTGGTCTTTGTTGGCCGGGCGACCCGCGCCGTTGAGTTTGCCGAGGGGCATGACAAGCGCTATCTTGCCTCGCTGCGCCTCGGTGTCACAACGGACACGCAGGACACTACCGGGAACGTGCTGAAAACCGGGGACGCATCAGGCGTTGACGAGGCGGCGTTGAGAGCAGTGCTCGACCGCTTCACCGGAGAACAGCTCCAGACACCGCCGATGTACTCGGCGATAAAGGTGAATGGGCGGAGACTTTACGACATTGCCCGCAGCGGCGGCGAGGTCGAGCGTGCGCCAAGACCGATATGCGTAAAAAGCATTGAAATAACAGGCCGCGACGGGGATGACTGGCTGCTTGACATCAGCTGCTCCAAGGGCACATATGTGCGCACGCTGTGCAATGACATCGGCGATGCGCTCGGCTGCGGCGGCTGTATGAGTGCGCTCAGGCGCACAGGCGCGGGTGCGTTCACGCTCGACGGCGCGGTGAAGATAGGCGAGGTGCAGCGTCTTGCGGACGAGGGAAGAGCGGAAGAACTGCTCATCCCGGTGGACAGGCTGTTCAAGGGAACAAAAAGGTGCACTGCTTCGTCTGAAACAGAGAAGAAGATACGCTGCGGCAACCCAGTCAAGACCTCGCTGCCGGACGGAGAGTACAGAGTATACTCCGCAAGCGGGGAATTCCTGATGCTCGGCCGTGTGCAGCGCGGCATAATGAAAACAGTAAAAAGCTTTTTCGAGGTATAAATAATTTATGGCAGAAACAAAACGCGCGATAGCACTGGGCTTTTTCGACGGGGTGCATATCGGCCACGGCTCACTGCTGGAAAGAACAAAGCAGCGCGCATCTGAGATCAGAGCGATGCCGTCGGTGCTGAGCTTTGACGTGCACCCGGACAACCTTGTGTTCAATACCGAGGTCCCGCTTATAAACAGCCCAATCGGCAGGGAGGAGATCATCCGGCGCTGCTATGGGATAGATAACGTTGTGTTCATCCATTTCAACAAACACGTGATGTGCATGCCGTGGCAGGAGTTTATCGATTCGATCATAGACGAGCTGAACATCGGCTGGGTCGTCGTCGGGCACGACTTCTGCTTTGGCTACAAGGGCGAGGGCAAGGCCGAAAAGCTCAAGGTCTATTGCGAGGAGCGCGGGATCGGCTGTGACATCATGCCGCCGGTCATGCTTGACGGACGCATCGTCAGCTCCACTTATATCCGCAAGCTTATTGCGGACGGGGACATGGAGGCGGCGGCGCGCTATCTTGGCCATCCGCATACGCTGTCGGACACCGTACACTCCGGTTATCACATCGGGACAAAGCTCGGCACGCCGACGATAAATATGCATTTTCCCGAGGGCGTCATCATACCGCGCCACGGCGTATATGCCGCGAAGGTCTATCTTGAGGGCGGCGAGAGCTACGTCGCGGTGACCAATGTCGGCATCAGGCCGACAGTCGCAAACGGGAACAGCGTCACGGTCGAGAGCCATCTGCTGGACTACAGCGGTAATCTGTATGGACGGCAGGCAAGAGTTGAGTTTTATAAGTTCCTGCGCCCGGAGAAGAAGTTTTCCGGATTTGAGGAACTGTCAGCACAGATACGCTGCGATGCGGAGAGTGCAAAAGAATATTTTGAAAGCACAGACAAGAAGTGAACCGGCGTTCACGCAAATACGTTTACAGGCATAGATAGATACAAATACTTGGCGTGAGCCGAAAACGGAAAGGGGTAAAGTTAAAAGTGAGTACGGATAACGATTACGGTACGACTTCGACTGTAAAGAATAAAAAGCGTATGCCGACATGGCTGATCATTCTGCTGATCCTTGTTCTTTTTGCTGGAGGCGTGCTTGCCGGGCTGAAGCTTTCGACGATCAGTGAACCTACCGGACTTTGGGCGCGGATGTTTCCCGAGGCTGTAGAGCCGACTATGACCGCAATGCCGACGTCGACGCCGAAACCGAGTGAATCCGCAAAGCCTGAGGCGGCTGCGAAGCCCTCGGCAGAGCCCGCAGAGAGCGCAAAGCCGACGGCGAGTGCCAAGCCTGAGGAGAGCACGGCACCCGCGGAAAGTGCGAAACCGGAAGCAAGCACAAAACCGGAGGAATCCGCGAAGCCCGAGACGAGTGTCGCATCGGCAGAAGCAACGCCGGAGCCGTCCGCGCCCGCAGAGCCTGAATACATAGATCCTGAGACTGCTGTCAGTGCTGCGCTCAAGCACGCGAAGGTCAGCGAAAAGGATGCGGATGTATATAAGGCGCGCATTGAAGAGCTCAGAGGAACGAGCGTTTACATCATAGGTTTTACTGCGGGAGACGCGGATTATGAGTATGAGATCAATGCCTTGACCGGCAAGATCGAGGGCTGGGAGCGTCTGCGCAGCGGTGTTGCCGAGGCCTCAGCGGAAGCCGCTTCTGAATCGGAGAACAGCGGTACGAACACCACAGCAGGCTCGAATCTGCCGGAGCTTATAGACGTGCAGGCTGCAAAGCTTGCCGCATACAGCCATGCGGGAATAGCGGAAAAGGACGCACAGAGCGTCAAAACAGCGCTTAAGCTTGACGGGCTCAAGCTTGTCTATGAGATCCAGTTCACAGCGAATAAATACGATTATGACTACACGGTTGACGCGGTGAGCGGAGACATAATCAGCAGCGCGAAAACCGCAAAATAAGCAGGAATAACCAAGGGCTGCGGCGCAATGCCGCAGCCCTTTCAATACCTTATCATGCCTTATGCGCGCAGCGCTATTTCATGCTGCGGTAGTCCTCACAGTCGCAGATGCTGTCGGGCGGGAAGAACTCCTCGACCGGGAAGCGGATGCGGCTGAAGAGCGTGCAGGGATCATCCTCGGTGATCGTGCCGGGGCACTCCTTGTCGGGCAGGCAGTAGTCATAGGCGGGAATGAGCAGCTGAGTGTCGCGCTCGAGCCTGATGATGCTGAACTGGCCGATCGTTGCAAACCAGCGGCGGGCGGTGTCGGTAAGGACAAGGCTTTCATTGAAGGCCGCGGTGATCTCCGCGGGGATGCTGCGCTGCTCAAGCTCAGTCGGCAGCAGGCACTCGGAATCGCAGATCTTGCAGTGCAGGCAGATGGGGTCGACGGAATTGACCACGGCGATGGGCAGCTCGTCGACCGTTGAGAGCGGCAGCGCACTGTCCGAGGAATAGGACTTCACGCTTGCGATGCTCCCGAAAAGCATGACCCGCTTATCGAACACACACAGACCCGTGCAGGTCTGGCCGCCGGGGAAGGTCTCACCGGTGACACGGTAGAAATACGTGCAGTCGACGGTGAAATAGCCGCGGTTAAAGCCGACCGGTTCAACGCTTACATCTACATAGAGCAGCTCCGCACGCTTGGGGCGGATACTGAGCGCGTTTTCTATGTAGGACTGGGAGCTAACGGTGGGGTAGACACGCAGATCATCCACACAGTCCTTGTCTCGGCAGCTGTCGAATATCTTTCTGGTATTGACGCATACGGCTTCTCGAATGCTTGCCGAGTTCTCAACGGGCCCCGGCACTACTCTGTCGGCCATAGATATACCTCCTGTTGTCTGGATTGAAGAACACTTCAGTACAGTCTATGCGCAAGTTCCGCATATGTGTAAAAAACTCTTGAAAAAGCATGGACGGAAAGTATATAATAACCTATAAAGCAATCATGGAAGGAGACGGTTATGGCACGTCTTGGATTCATACATGAAAAGCTGGATATCAAGATCCTGATCCTCTTTATCCTGCGCCGCCTGCCCGGAGAGGTCGAGCCGGAAACACTGTGCGAGCTGTGCCAGTGTGACGGCGGGATAGACTACTTCGACTATTCGGACTGCCTTTCCGACCTTATCGAGACGGGGCATATAAAGGAAACTCCGACGGGGTACACGATCACTGACAAGGGCGCGAAGAACGCGGAGGCTGTCGAGAGCAGTCTGCCGTACTCTGTACGCATGAAGGCACTCAAGCTGCTGACTCCCGTTGAGGAGCGGCTGCGCCGCGCGGCGATGATCACGGCGCGGCATGAGGTCGGCGAGAACGGCTGCATGGTAGAGCTTGCAATGTCCGACGGCAAGGGCGAGATAATTCATCTGCACCTGCTGTGCGGCGACGAAGAGCAGGCAAAGCTCATGGAGAAGAACTTCCGTCTCAACGCGGAGAACCTGTATCAGGAAATCGCTGAAATGCTCAGCAAGAAATAAATCATCCGCAGAATGCGGGGAATTGGAGCCGATATGTCAACGTACATACCAGAAAATTATAAAAGCCTGCTTACGATATATGATACGCAGAAAGCGATAAGCCTGCTCAAGCGTCTTTTTGAGGAGAACCTCGGCGCGAAGCTCAACCTGTACCGTGTTTCCGCGCCGCTGTTCGTCGATGAAAAGTCCGGCCTGAACGACGACCTCAACGGTTATGAGCGCCCGGTGTCGTTCGATATCCTGCGTACGGAGACGAGAGCGCAGGTCGTGCAGTCGCTGGCAAAGTGGAAGCGCCTTGCGCTCAAGCGCTACGGCTTCTTCCCCGGCAAGGGGCTGTATACGGACATGAACGCCGTCCGCCGCGATGAGGACGAGCTTGATAACCTGCACTCGGTCTATGTTGACCAGTGGGACTGGGAGAAGGTCATCCTCCCGGAAAACCGCACAAGAGACTATCTCAAGCTCACGGTCATGGATATCGTCGCCGCGATATGCGACACGCAGGACACGATGCGGGCAATATATCCGCAGCTGACTGTCATGCCGAAGCTCGAGCGCCGCGTCAGCTTTATAGACGCGCAGGAGCTTGAGGACATGTACCCCGGCCTTACGCCGAAGCAGCGCGAGAACGCTTATGTGAAAGAGCACAAGACTGCCTTCATCATGGGAATCGGCGGAAAGCTCAGATCCGGCAAGCCGCACGACGGGCGTGCTCCGGACTATGATGACTGGTCGCTCAACGGTGACATCATGTTCTGGGACGATGTGCTCGGCTGCGCGATGGAGGTCTCCTCTATGGGCATCCGCGTTGACCCCGCCGCGCTTGACAGACAGCTTACGGCCTCCGGCTGCGATAACCGGCGCGAGCTGCCGTACCACAAGGCGCTGCTCGCAGGGGAGCTTCCGCTGACTATCGGCGGCGGCATTGGCCAGTCGCGGCTTTCGATGCTCCTGCTCGGCAAGGCGCACATAGGCGAGGTACAGGCTTCGATATGGGACGCGGAGACCGTTGAGAAATGCGAGAAAGCGGGCGTCGTCCTGCTGTGACGGAAGTGCGGCTGCGCGGTTTGTTTATAGTTTTTTAATAAACCGAGCGGAACATAGACAGAATAAGGACGTCAAATAGATGCAGGCGGAAATAGACCTGCATCTATCTTTTTGAAATATACGGAGGAAGAAATGAAAAAACTGTTTGCTGTTATTGCGGTGCTTGCCGTTATGCTTTCTTTCGCAGGCTGCGGCGGCACGAAGTATGAGGTCAGCGACTACGACACGGCGGCGACGAACGATTTGGTGCAGCTGTTCATAAAGCAGCGCACAGTGACCGACGAGACCGAAGAGGTGGCGATGACGCTTGAAAACCTCACTGACAAGGATTATACCTACGGTGCGGGTCAGAGGCTCGAAATATGGCAGGACGGGCACTGGTGCGTGATCCCGGACAAGCAGGATTTTGTTACCATGCAGATATTCACGCTGCCGGGCAATGGAACCGATGAGGTAACGTTCAACTTTGTAAATCACTATGATAAGCTCGGCGACGGCAGATACCGCATCGTCATGAATCTCTCCGGCATGGACGGCAGCACGGCAATCGCCGCGGCTGAGTTCGGCATCGGCAGAGCCGAAAAGTAAAAAACAGATCGATCAAGTAATGCCGCCCAAAGGGCGGCATTACTTATTTCTGGGTCTGTGCGTTGCGCTTGAGCCCGTGCATAAAGCCGTTGACGGCGGTGGTATGTATGTCCCCGGCGATGACTTCGTTTTCCTGGACGTAGATGGTGATGATAACTGTGCCGTCAGAGTCGGCGTAATTCGTGAGCTGGTAGCTGTATTGACTGCACCGCTCGCCGAGGTGCTTGGAGAGGTCATAGCCCTGCGCCTGCTGCATCCGGTTATACTGTGCCATTATCCCCTCGAGCTTATCCGGGACGACAACAGTCCTGAACTCCTCGGTGCTTCTGTCGATCTCCCAGCCGAGAGAATTGAGGAAGGCCTCACGCCCATCGAGCGTGGAAAGGTCAAATTCCGTACCGGGGGCAAACACCGCGCGCAGGACTATCAGCAGCAGTATGAGAACACCCAAGCCCAAGACCAGAATGAGGGCTTTCTTCTTAGTAAAGCCTGAGCACTTTTGCGTCATAGCGTATCTCCATTCTGCCGCTTGCAAAGTCAGCACCGGAGGGAACGGATCTCCATAAGCGGCAGATGGAGACAACAGAGTGTGCTGCGGCGGCAGACGCATAAGAACGCGCCTACCCTAAGATAAGCTATTCAAATTTGCGCTCAGGTATGCTATAATAAACGGGCAAAATCTTCGACACTGCGGAGGAACGGCCTATGGCGGTGAAAAGACTTGACAGGCTGCTGTCTGAGCTGGGCGTTGCGACCAGAAGCGAGCTGCGGCAGATGATAAAAAGCGGACGCATCACGGTCGACGGAGCGGCAGCGGTTCAGCCTGACATGAAGATAGAGGAGCAGGGGCACAGCATATGTGTGGACGGCGTCGAGCTGCGTACGGACAGGCTGCGGTATTTTATGATGGATAAGCCCGAGGGCGTGCTGAGCGCCACAGAGGATAAGCGGCAGGAAACAGTGCTGGACATTCTGCCGCCGGATATCCGCCGTATCGGTCTGTTCCCGGTCGGCCGGCTCGACAAGGACACGAGCGGCCTGCTGCTGCTCACAAACGACGGCGATTTTGCCCACCGGGTGATCTCACCGAAGTCAGGCATAGAGAAGCTCTATTACGCCGAGGTGGACGGAGTACCGGACGAGGCCGACGTAAAGGCGTTTGAGGACGGGATAGTCCTCGGGGACGGGACAAAGTGCCTGCCGGCAAAGCTCGTGCCGCTGGGCGGGAACCGCTGCCATGTTATCGTCATGGAGGGGAAGTACCATCAGGTGAAGCGTATGCTCGCATCGAGAGGCAAGCCTGTTGTGAAGCTGCGCCGGCTTGCCGTCGGCGCGCTGGAGCTCGACCCCGCGCTTGCTCCGGGCGAAGTAAAGGAGCTTGGAGGCGAGGACTTAGCCAAGGTGTTGGGCAGTTTTGTTCTGGACAATTAGTTTAATAAAAGCCTTGAAAATCAAGCCGTTTTTGACTGTTAAGAACATTGGACGAAAAAAGTTCACAAAAAAATGCGAGAATTTATATTGAAAATTACATAAAACGGAGTTATTATGTAG
>CAVFGM010000011.1:0-17776 GCA_963621955.1 Bacteroidaceae bacterium | reverse complement strand
CCAGCAGGATAGTCGCGGCCCATGAGAGGGGAAAGGCATGATAGAGCATGGGAAGCGTCGGAGAAGCGCGGAACGCGGTAAATATCCAGACGATGCGGAGGGCACAGGTCCCGGCCATGGCGCTGACGGCGGGAGCCGCCGCGTGGCCGCTGCCGCGCAGTACGCCCGCCGGTATCTCGTATAGGCTGCATATCGGCTCAAAGAGCAGAATGCACATTATGCGCACCGATGCGCTTGCGATCACGGCGGCGTCCTGTGTAAACAGCCCGGAGAAAAAGCCGCGGAACAGAACGATGGTGAAAATCGCCGCTGAGCTGCACACGACGGACAGGACGAGGCAGTGCCACAGGATCTGACGGCAGCGGCGGAGCTGACCCGCGGCGTGGTTCTGGCTCGTAAAGGTCGTCGCCGTCTGGCCGAATGCGGTGATGATATAATAGGTGAGGTACTCAAAATTCATGGCGACGGTGCTGCCCGCGATCGCCGTCTCGCCGAAGCTGTTGACCGAGGCCTGCACAAAAATATTCGCAAAGCAGAAAACCGCGCCCTGAACGGCGGAGGGAATACCGGTTTTAAGGACTTCCCACGCTCGCGACGGAGAGAGCCGCGCGCCGCGCAGGTTCAGACGGAACAGCTCATCCAGTGTCAGCCGGCGCAGCACAAGATATGCCGAGAACAGGGTAGAGATATCGGTCGCGATGGCGACACCGGCCACGCCCAGCCGGAACACGACCACAAAGAACACATTCAGCCCGACGTTCACCGCGCCGGATATCACCAGCGCGAGGAAAGGATAGCGGCTGTCGCCCCGCGCGCGGAGCAGGGCGGAGCCGAAGTCATACAGCAGCAGGCCGGGATAGCCCAGCAGATATATCCTCAGATAAAGCGATGCCGCGCGGAAGATATGCTCAGGCGTCCGTATCAGATGCAGCAGCGGCGCGGCGCCGGCCTGCCCTAAAAGCAGCCCGATAACGCCGATGACGGCGGACAAAAGCAGTGCCGTCCGCGCGGCAGCGGGGAGCGCATCATTTTCACTGTGTCCTATCAGCCTTGCGGCCAGAACGTTTGCGCCGATGGACAGGCCGCAGGAGACTGTGACGATAAGCGCGATGATCTCCGTGCTCGTGCCCACAGCGGCGAGCGCGTCCGCGTCACCGAAGTACCCGACGACGGCAGTGTCCGCCGCGTTGAAAAGCTGCTGGACGATGCTGCTGAGCGCGACCGGCAGCGTGAAGCGCAGGAGCTTGCCGGTCAAAGCGCCGTGCAGCATATCCATGTCCGTAGTTTTCATATCCATATTCGCTCACTTCCAGAATTGATCATTGCAAAAGTTTAGCAGATGATTTAGAATAGCAAAAGCGAATATGACAGATATATAAAATCGAAAAACGGAATGAATACGAAATGGAAAATCCTTTGCTGAAATATTTTGCCTTCGTCAAGACAGTCGAGAAAGGCAGCTTCACCCGCGCCGCGCAGGAGCTCAATTACGCCCAGTCCTCCGTCAGCAAGATGGTCGCCGATTTAGAGAGCGAGTGCGGCATGACGCTGCTGGAGCGCGGCAAAAGCGGCGTCCGCCTGACATCGGCGGGCGAACAGCTCATGCCGTTTTTCCGGAAGCTGCTGAACGACCAGCGCGAGCTCGAGGGGCAGCTCTGCCGCATGAACGGGATAGAGACCGGCCTTGTCCGCATCGGGACGTTTTCCAGCGTTGCCATAAACTGGCTGCCGGATATCTTCGCGCGGCTCCGGGAAGACTATCCCGGCATCGAATATGAAATGCTGCTCGGCGACTACGCCGAGGTCGAGCGCTGGATAGGCGAGGGGCGGGTCGACTGTGGCTTTCTGCGCCTGCCGACGCTGCCGGGCTTTGACACCGTGCCGCTCAGGCAGGATGAATACAAGCTCGTCATGCCCGTCGGGCACCCGCTCGCGGAAACGGAAACGGTCGCGATAGAGGAGCTTGAGGGACTGCCGTTCCTGCTGCTGGAGCACGGCGGCAGGACGGAGGTCACGGAGCTCCTGGAGCGCTGGAACGTACACCCGGATATCCGCTTTACCACATGGGAGGATTTCGCGATAATGGCGATGGCCGAAAAGGGGCTCGGCGTCGGAATACTGCCGGATATGATACTGCGGCGCATCCCGTATAAGATCGAGGTACGCTCACTGAAAGAGCCATACTACCGCTCCATAGGCATAGCCATGAAGAGCCGCGCGCACATGAGCCCGGCAGTCGGACGGTTCATTGAATACCTGTTTTCGTATTTGGGGATAGACAGTAAGAACAGTAAGACTTGAACCTTTTGCGCTCAGGTGGTACAATATAATAGTTAAACAAATAATTCTACCTCAGGAGGTATGGATATGATAGCGATAGGCAGCGATCACGGCGGCTTCGAGCTTAAGAAAAAACTCATGGAGCACCTCAGTGAAAGAGGGCTTGAATATAAGGACTTCGGAACCTACAGCAGCGCATCCTGCGATTATCCCGTATACGCAAAGGCGGTAGCAAACGCCGTTGCATCCGGTGAGTGCGACAGGGGCATCATCATCTGCGGCACCGGCATCGGCGTGTCCATAACCGCGAACAAGGTCCGCGGCATCAGAGCGGCCCTGTGCGGGGACTGCTTCTCCGCCGAGGCGACGCGTCAGCATAACGACGCGAACGTTCTCTGCATGGGCGCGAGAGTCGTCGGCGAGGGGCTGGCGCTCAAGATAGCCGACACGTTCCTTGACACGCCCTTTTCCAATGACGAGCGGCACATCCGCCGCATTTCCATGATCGAGGACTAAAATTTGGCAAGAGTACAGGAATTTTACAAGGGCAGACGCAAAAAGAAAAATCTCGCGATCATACCCTTTATAGTGCTGCTGGCGCTCGTGTCGGTGACGCTTGTCACTTTCTACGGGATGCAGAAGTATGCCGTCATCACGAAGGACGGCGTTTCGGTCGAGCTGCCGATCCTTGACGACGGGAGCAAGCAGGTCACTGTGGACAGCCAGGGCAACGAGGTCGTGAACTTTGAAAAGGTCGACGCGAACATCATTTTCGACGCGCCGGATTATTCGACAGTCCAGGCATCCGTGGGTGAGGATGTACCGGAGCTGAGGGCGATATTCGTCCCGGCGGAGAACATCACGCAGGAAAAGCTCAACGAGTATGCCGCGCGTCTGGTGCGCGGCAACGCCCTTGTGCTTGAGATGAAGCCGCGCACGGGAGAGTATCTGTGGGAGTCGCACAGCAGCCTTGCAGAGGCATACGGCCTCAGCCCGCAGACAGACAGGACTATCGCTATGCCGGACTACATCAGCGCCCTCAAGGACCGCGATATATACCTCGTAGCGCAGATAAGCTGCTGCGTCGATGAGCGGCTCGCGTCGTCCTCATCGCTTTACAGCCTGCACACGGAGATCGGCACGAACTACCGGGACGATACAGGCAGCTGGCTCGACCCTTACAATACACAGGTCAGGACATGGGTCGCGGAGATGGTGCAGGAGCTGTACGATCTCGGCTTTGACGAGGTCGTGCTGGCGGACGTTGCGTTCCCGACCTTCCCCGAGGATCAGACTGTGACGCTGACCTACACGACCGAAATTTCCACGCCGCGCAGCCCGGAGACGGCGGTCTGCGGCTTTGCGCTGAACGTTGCCGATAAGCTCAGCGACAGGGAGAAGCTGCTGTCGATATACGTTGATTCGCGCACGGCGCTTGCAAAGACCGATGAGAGCACCGGGCAGAACGCGCGCCTGTTTATGAAAGTATACGACAGGGTGTATCTGAAAACGGACAAGTTCATCTACACGTATAACATTGAGGACATGGCCGGAAGCACGGAGATAGGCAATGTCTATGACAGGCTCGTCCCTGTGGTCGATAACTACACGCCGGATAACACGACGTGGGTGCTCGTCGACGTCGAGGAAGACACAACGACAAAGAAACGGTAAAAATTACTGGCACGCTGCAAAGCGTGCCAGTAATTTTTTTGATCCGTTATTATACGGGGAGATAGATCAGCGGATCGACGCAGGTGCCGTCGACATAGATCGCAAAGTGCAGGTGCGTGCCCTGACCGGATTCGCACAGCGCAGTCGCGCCGACAGCGCCGATGACATCGCCCGGCTCTACCCAATCGCCGACGCTCACAGCGGGAAGCTCGGCAAGGTTCGCGTATACCGTGCAGGAGCCGTCCCCGTGGTTCACGGTGACGACGGTGCCGTAGAAGTCATCATCCACGATGCTTTCGACAGAGCCCGCGTGCGACGCGGAGACCGTGCTGCCGATCGCCGCCTCGATATCGATGCCCTCGTGGGTGCGCCAGTCGCGCATGGTCACGTCATAGACAAGCTTATCGGAGCTGTGGGTGCGCTCAAGCTCGCCCTGCACCGGCCAGACGTACATCGGCACCTCGACGGGTTTGACATCGCCCTCGCGCCATACCTGCTCGGTCTCACCCTGCTCGGCGGCATCGGCGGGAGTTTTTGCATCCTCGGCGATGACGGGCAGGGGAGTGCTCACGGGCTCCGCCGCGGCGGTTTTCTCGGGCGGGATTATGATAGTCTCCACGCGCTTGTTGTCAAAGCTTGCGTTGTTGGTCTTGTTAAGGTCATCCATAGCCTCATTTCCGGCGGCCATCATCCATGCGGAAACACCGATGACAGCGGCGCACAGGAAAAGGACTATGTAGAAGCCCTTGCCTGTGAAAAATCCCTCCAGCTTTTTGCCGGAGCTGTTGCTGCTCATAGTTACAAACCTCCGTTTAATTTTGGGTTACGACCCTATTTTTACCTCTAAGCGAAGGTTTTATACAAAAGGCGTATCAAAAAGTCCTGAGACTTTTTGATACGCCTTTTAGCTTGTCATAAATGGAAGCCTTATCTCTTCTTCGCGGCCTCTGCGGCGGCTTCGCGTTCCTTGCACATCTGCTCCCATGTAGGCCTTGACGCGATCTCGGCAGCAAGCTTCCTCATTACCTCGGGCGCGTCGATCTTCTGCGGGCAGGCGCGGGTGCACTGGCCGCAGCCGATGCAGGCGTCGGCGCGTTTATCCTCGGGAAGAGCGCCGTAGCGGACGATGGGGTTGATGTTGGTGGACGCGATGAGGTCGTTATAGAGGTTGATGAGGTTCGGGATCTCCAGCTTCTTCGGGCAGCCGGCGCAGCAGTAGCGGCAGCCGGTGCAGGGGACAAAGCTCGCAAGCTTCTCCGCGGCACCGTAAACGATGCTCAGCTCATCATCGCTGAGCGGCTTTTCCTCGGAAAAGGTCTTGATGTTATCCTGCATCTGGGCAAGGTTCGTCATGCCGCTGAGGACCATCATCGGCTGCGGCACGGTCTGGAGCCAGCGGAATGCCCATGCCGGGGTGTTCTCATCCGGACGCGCGGCGCGCATGGCGGCCTCGGTATCATCATCGAGCTTCGCGAGCCTGCCGCCCCTGACAGGCTCCATGACCCAGACGGGCAGCCCGTGCGCCTTGAGGATCTCGCACTTTTTCTTTGCGTCCTGAAGAGTCCAGTCAAGGTAATTGAGCTGTATCTGGCAGAACTCCATCTTGTCCCCGCACATCTGCAGGAACTGCTCAAGCCCCTCGGCGGCGCTGTGGCAGGAGAAGCCGAGGTGCTTTATGCGGCCGTTCGCTTTCTGCTCAAGGAAGTAATCGAGGTACTTGTTCTCGGGATTGCCGTAATAGCTCATGGAGTGCTCATTGATGTTATGCAGCAGGTAGAAGTCGAAGTACTCCACGCCGCACTTTTTGAGCTGCTCCTCAAAGATCGTTTCGGGGTCGAGCTTCTTCACACCCTTGACGATCTGGTGGCCGGGGAACTTATCGGCAAGATAGAAGCTCTCCCGCGGGTAGCGCGCGAGGGATTTGCCTATGGCAAGCTCGGAGCAGCCGCCGTGATAGGGATAGGCTGTGTCAAAATAGTTGACCCCGCCGGCAACAGCACAGTCGACCATGCGGTCGAGCTCCTGCTGGTCGATATCCTGCTCACCGCCGCCGGGGATAAGAGGAAGGCGCATGGTGCCGAAACCGAGAGACGAGAGCTTCAGCTCCTTGAACTGATGGTATATCATTATGTACCAAACTCCTTTATAATTGCCGCCGCGTAAAGAGCTACGCGGCGGATTATTTATATTTGGATTTTTGCTTTTACTTGATAGAGAAGAATGCGTCCTTGCCAGGGTACTGCGGCACGTCGAAAAGCTCCTCCTCGATGCGCAGCAGCTGGTTGTACTTTGCGACGCGGTCAGTCCTCGACGGGGCGCCGGTCTTGATCTGCCCGGCGTTCACGGCGACGGAGATATCGGCAATGGTGGTGTCCTCAGTCTCGCCGGAGCGGTGGGAGACGACAGCCGTCCAGCCCGCGCGGTGCGCCATCTGGATAGCGTCGAGCGTCTCGGTCAGGGTGCCGATCTGGTTGAGCTTTATAAGAACAGCGTTTGCCGCGCCGAGCTCGATGCCCTTCTTGATGCGGGCGGTGTTCGTGACGAACAGGTCGTCGCCGACTATCTGGATGCGGTGGCCGAGGCGCTTGGTCATAAGCTGCCAGCCCTCCCAGTCGTTCTCGCCGAGGCCGTCCTCAATGGAGACGATGGGGTACTTGTTGACGAAGTCCTCCCACATGTCTATCATCTGCTCGCTCGTCATGGTGACGCCGCGCTTGGGCAGGTGATAGCACTTGTCCTCCTCGCTGTACCAGTCGCTGACTGCGCCGTCGATAGCGATCTTGAAGTCCTCGCCGGGCTTGTAGCCGGCCTTTTCGATAGCGGTGACGAGTGCCTTGAGCGCGTCCTCGTCGCTGTCAAGGTTCGGAGCATAGCCACCCTCATCGCCGACACCGGAGGCGGGGACGACTTTCTTGAGCGTATGGAATACCTCGGCGCACATTCTGAGCGCTTCCTTGAAGCTATCAGCGCCGACAGGCATTATCATAAACTCCTGAATATCGACGTTCGAGCCGGTGGCGTGCGCGCCGCCGTTGAGCACGTTCATCATCGGCACGGGCAGGGTCTTTGCGTTCACGCCGCCGATGTAGTTATAAAGGCTCATGCCGGTGGCTTCGGCTGCGGCCTTCGCCGTTGCGAGGGACGCGCCGAGGATGGCGTTCGCACCGAGACGGGTCTTGTTCGGGGTGCCGTCTATCTCGATAAGCATCTTATCAATAGAGGTCTGGTCAAGCGCATTGAGGCCGACCATTGCCTCGGCGATCTCGCCGTTGACGTTCTCGACCGCAAGCTGCACGCCCTTGCCGCCGTAGCGGCTCTTGTCGCCGTCGCGCAGTTCGCAGGCTTCGTACATACCGGTGGACGCACCGGAGGGGACAGCTGCGCGGCCGACAGTACCGTCGTCCAGCGTGACCTCTACCTCGACTGTCGGATTGCCGCGGGAGTCAAGGATCTCGCGCCCCATGACGTCTACTATTTCAAAATACTGCTTCATATCAAAAACCTCCTCATAGGATATATAGTGATTATACCCTATCGCGCCGGAAAAATAAAGACGTTTGTTCTCAGAAAATCCTGACTGAATTTTGTAGTTGCGAATAAAAGCAATCGATGTTTCATCGATTTGTATAAAACATATATTTGATTGTGGAATGTTTACAAACACGCGATATGAATTTAGACATATCTGTATAAATTGAATATTCAAATTGATTATAGACGTATACAGTGATATAATGTTAACAATCCTGAACGGAGGGATGGGAAGAAATAATAATTTGGGGGGAACGCGATGAGAGACCTGAAGTACCTTAGCTTCTTTGAAAGCCTCCTCCAGGAGGCAAACAACGCCTTGATCACCCAAGCAAAAAACGAAGGCAAAGTCTGCGCCGCCTTCGTGTGCGAGAACACGCCCGAGCCGCTTATGAATCTTGACGGCGTGTTTTCCGTCCGCCTGTCCGCGCCGCACACCGGCTCGATGGACATTGCGACCTATTATATGACAAGCTTCCTGTGCGAGACGAGCCGCGCCCTGCTCGAGCGCGCGATAGAGGGCGGATTCAACTTTGCCGACTGCGTCATCGCGCCGGACGGCTGCACGATGATGAACCGCTGCGTCGAGAACATGGAGCTGCTGAAGACCATGGGGGAGGGGAACGACAAGTTCTTCTGGCAGTATATGGAGATCCCCCTCAAGGCCGATGAAAACGGCGCGGCGCTGCTGAAGCTCCAGTGCGAGAACCACATCTTAAAGCCCCTGCACGAAAATTACTGCATCGATATTTCCGACGCCGCCATCAGAAAGGCCGTGGAGCAGCATAACCGCGTCTGCCGTCTCATCCGCGAGATCGGCGATTTCCGCAAGGAGGAGCGCCCGCGCATCACGGGCTATGAGTTCCATGTGCTGACGCTCGCTACATATCTTGCACCCAAATACCTGCTCCTCGATAAGCTTGAGGAGACACTTGAGGAGCTGAAAACGCGCGAGGCGGAGACCAAGCCCTACCGCGCACGTCTTGCGGTAGTCGGTTCCGAGGTCGACGACAGCGGCTTCATTAAGCTTATCGAGGATACCGGCGCATATGTCTGCGCAGACCGCTTCTGCTTCGGCTCGCTCCCCGGACGCAACGTGATAGAGCTGAACGACGGGGAGGACGCGCTCACGCAGCTGTGCCGGCAGTACGTGTACCGCGGCCAGTGCCCGCGCACGATGAACATGGCAAAGGTCTACGGCCGCAAGCAGTATGTGAATGACATTGCCAAGGAGTACGGCGCGGATGGTATCGTGTACGAGCAGATCAAGTTCTGCGACCCGTGGGCATATGAGCGGCTCATGGGCTCGACGATGCTGCGCGAGGATTACGGCTATCCTGTCCTCTCGGTCGACAGACCGTATAATATCGCCTCGTCTCTCGGTCAGATGCGCACGCGCGTGCAGGCCTTTGTGGAAAGCATTGAGATCAAGAAGCTTCAGGGAGGTGCGAAATAATGGCTATTGTTGTAAACGACAGAGAGCGCATCGGCGAAGAAAAACTCGGCGTGCTGTTTGACGGCGGCAAGGTGCGCCGCCGCCGCGAGTGGCGCGGGCTCAAGGATACGCTTTATGATTACGGCAGATGGCTGTATATCCTCTCTATCCTTGCCAAGGTCATCGCAAAGCCGCGCAATGTGAAGGCCATGTTCCGCTACAGGTGGTTTGCAAACTACCTTGCCGTGCCGCATATGCTCGATAAGTTCACCATGGGTCTGCGCGATGAGCCGCTGCGCATCGTTCATACCGCGATGGACTTCGTTGTCAAGGACGTCGCCATGACTATCGACAACAGTATCCGCGGCGACCGCCGCACCGGAAACGACGTTGAGTTTTCCGACAGATGCGTCCTGAGCGACGAGAACGCCATGACGGCGTTTATGATGGGATTCCCCACTTTGAAGGCAATTCTGCGCGAAATACCAACTATGTTCTCTGCAAACCTCCTGAATCAGTATTCCACTACCCACTATCTCGATGTTGCACAGCAGTTCGGCATCCCCGGCGACGTGTGCCCCATGCCTGAGGCGGAGGCCGGTATCTCCATTGACGATGACTTCCCCGTCCTCGGCAAATGCGCCGTTCAGGTCAACACCACCTGCGACGGCTCGCTCATGGGCAACGGCATCATCGCCAAGCGCCTTGAGCGGGAGTACGGCATCCCGACCTTCCAGCTCGTCGCGCCGATGCGCCACAGGGAGGAGGATGTGCAGGAGTACGCCGCGCAGGACATGAAGAACGCCATCGCTTTCGTCGAGGAAAAGATGGGCGTGAAGTGGGACTGGAAAGCCTACTTCGAGTGCGCCAAGCGCGTGAACGAGACGACGCGCAGCCGCTGGGAGTGGTTAGAGGTCAACAGCACGCCGTATCCGCAGTTTGTCGGCGCGGTGTTCTCGCTGTATAACGACACAAACTACATGGGCAACTGCGGCCGCTCCGCAGAGTTCCCACCGATAGACAAGAAGATAATGAAGCTCGTCCGTCAGGGCTATGAGAGAAAGACGATGATGGCTCCCGAGTACCGCCACCGCTGCATCGTCTGGGGCGTCCAGCCGCAGTACGTCATCGATATGCTCAACTGGATGGTGCACTGCTGGGGCGTCGTCCCGCTGACGGATATGCTCTCCATGGTCATAAGCCGCGAGATCGCCGAGGAGGACACCCCCGAGAACCGCGAGCAGGCGTATTACGACATGGCCTATCTCACCGAGAACATGATAATGCGCAACCGCACCCACGGCGGATACAAGGTGCTCGTCGACGAGCTCTGGGAGCTGTGCGAAAAGATGAACGCGGACATGGTGATGATGTGGGAGCATATGTCCTGCAAGGCGCTCACCGGCATGCACGGCCAGTTTGAGGAGCAGGCCAGAGAACGCGGGCTGCACCTCGTCTGGGTCTGCCATGACCTCTGTGATCCGCGTGTGTACACGCGCCAGGCCATACGCGACCAGTTCAATGTCTATATGCGCACTGTGATGCGCGAGGAGCCGCTCGACCCGTCGATTGAGGTGCTGCCGGACGAGAACGCATGGTAAGGAAAAGGAAAGGAGCTTCAGCATGAACGCGAAAAGAATACCTCTTGCGATCCTCGGCGGAGCCGCCGGGTTCTTCGCCGTTACCTTTACTATATATTTCTTCAACCTCGATATGAAATTTCTCTCCCGCTTTGTCGAGCCGATCCTTCTCAGGCACTATGACAAGATCCCCCGCAAGCAGTACGTGTAAAAGATCACCGGAACCGGGCGCGCCGCAGCTGCGGCGCGCTCATTTTAAGCGGTATCGAGGGGATATTTGCGCCGTTCGTTAAAAAATTTTAACAGACTTTTACAACGGCTTGTGATTGTCTAAACAATGACGCTCCATGTACGCGACAAAATACCCAAAAGTATGGAAAATTAAGAAATTCTAACTGTTTATCTTGCATGTTCATGCCCCTTGTGTTAGAATACTGACGAAGATGTGTTACTGCTATTATGCGCAGATTGGGGGTAAGTACATGGATAAAAAAGCCAAGATTATCACGGTTGCAGGTAAAGGCGGCGTCGGCAAAACTTCTATTTCCGCTTCAATAGTCAGGCTGCTTGTCGAGAGATATCCTGACAAGAAGATACTGGCCATCGACGCGGACCCGGCTGTCGGTCTGTCCGTTGCTCTTGGCGTGGATGTAAAGCTGACGCTGGACGATATCCGCATGGGCATTGTCGACAGCGTTGAAAACGGCGAGACCAAGGAAGCGCTCGAGCTTCTCAGCGAGGCGAGATTCAGAATCTTCGACGCGCTGGTTGAAATGCCGGGCTTCGCATTTCTGGCAATAGGCCGGCCGGAGAGCTCCGGCTGCTACTGCAAGGTCAACTCCTATCTCAAGGAAGTCATCGGCCTGCTTGCCAACAGCTTTGACTACGTTGTTATCGACGGAGAGGCCGGGATCGAACAGATCCAGCGCCGTGTTATGGAGAAGGTCACGCACCTGCTGCTTGTGACCGACCAGAGCAAGAAGGGCGCACAGGTCGTCTCCACCATCAAGAATGTGGCGGATGAGCTTATCGCTTATGACAGGATAGGCGTCATCGTCAACAGGGTCACGAACCCCGAGCTTGCCGATCTCATCACGGTGCCGGGCGTTGAGATCCTTTCATTCATCCCCGCGGACAGTGCTTTTGCCGCAAACGACATCAAGGGCAAGAGCGTACTTGAGCTGCCTGCGGATTCCGCTGTGCTCACAGGAGTGAAGGACGCACTCCGAAAAATAGAAATACTTTGAAGAAGAGGTGTAACATTTGAAAGATCTTAAGCATCTTATCTACTTTGAAAAACTGCTTGAGAACGCTGACAATGAGCTGGTACAGAAGGCTCAGTCCGAAGGCGATATCTGCCTCGGCTATACCTGCTACCATGTCCCCGAGGCACTGCTCAATGTCGGCAACTGCTTCTCGGTAAGACTCCGCGCACCGCACACCGGCTCCATCGACATCGCGACCTACTACATGTCCAACTATACCTGCGAATACGCCAGAGCACTGGTCGAGCGCGGCATAGAGGGCGGCTATCAGTTCCTCGATGCGATGATCGGCGTCGATGCCTGCTCCATGATGAACCGTGCAATGGAGCACTTCGAAATCCTCAAGGTAAACGAGAAGCCCAGCTTCTTCGTTACCCACTGCGACATTCCCTACAAGATCACCGACTACACCCTCGATTCCTATGTCGATCAGATGCGTATCCATGTGCTCGACAAGATCACCGAGGTCTTCGGCGTCGACACCTCCGACGCGGCTATCCGCGCCGCCGTCGCCGAGCACAACGAGGTCTGCTCCATCATCTCCGAAATTGGCGAGATGCGCAAGGCTGAGAACCCCGTCATCACCGGTTACGAGTTCCATGTCATCAACCTCGTTTCCTACACCTGCCCGAAGCGCCTGATCCTGCCTTACCTGCGTGAGACTCTGGCTGAGCTGAAGAAGCGCAAGCCCGATAAGGTCAGCCCGTTCCGCGCAAGAGTCGCTATCGTCGGCTCCGAGATTGACGATCCCGACCTGACCAAGCTCATCGAGGGCTGCGGCGCTCTGGTCGTTTCCGACCGCTTCTGCTTCGGCTCCACTCCCGGCCGCGAGGTCATCGAGCTCAAGGACGATGAGGATGCTCTGCGTCAGATCTGCCTGCACGTTATGGAGCACTCCGAGTGCGCACGCTACATAGCCGACGAGAAAGTCCTCCAGCGCCGTGAGACGGCTGACCGCCTCGCCAAGGAGTATAACGCTGAGGGCATCATCTATGAGCAGATGAAGTACTGTGACTACTGGGGCTTTGAGCGCGCTCTTGCGTCCCACATCATGCACGATGAGTACGGCTGGCCTGTTCTGTCCATCGACAGACTGTACAACAACGGTAACTCCGGTCAGCTGCGCACCCGTGTTCAGGCCTTTGTTGAATCCCTTGAGATCAAACGCATCCACAAAGAGGAGGGCAAAGCATAATGGCTAAGAAGGAAAAGATACAGTACCCGAATCCCGAGTTTTTCCGCTGCAAGGACGAGATAAACTGGAAAGCGCAGTGGGAGAACCTCAAGGAAGTCGGCGCCATAGCATGGGACATGCTCAAGGCTACCGACTGGAAGCAGTTCGGGCTTGACCGCGTAGAGGACGCGAAGGCCGACGGCAAGCGCGTCAAGGAAGAGTTCGACGCTTTCATGGCTCTCGACGCCGAGAACAAGAAGGACGTCATCCTCAACGGTGAGCGCCGTCTCGGCCGCCTGTACCGCAAGGGCGCCATGGCTACCGTCCGCCGTGAGTGGCGCGGTATCAAGGACACCGCTTATGACTTCTATGAGTGGGCACGCATGTGGGGCATGCTGCTGATGACCTTCTCCAAGGACCTCGTCCCCGCCCTCAACGCCACTCTGTACTACCGCTGGATGGTTTCCTACTTCTGCTGCCACGGCTTCATGGACAAGAACATCATGGGTCTGCGCGGCTCCAACCTCCGCATGAGCCATCTGCTTATTTACGATGTGTTCCGTTACGTTGCTGAGAACCTCGTGCTCTCCGCAAAGTGCGACAAGAAGAACGGCAACTGCGAGGCCCTCAACCAGAGGACCGTCCTGTTCGATGAGATGACCATGGGTCAGATCATGGCCGGTTTCCCCGATCTGTACGGCTTCCCCCACCAGCTGCTGGCGGTGTTCCTCGTCTCCGAGATAGACCAGCTCACCTGCGTTCCTTACATTGACGCTGTTGAGTCCTTCGGTCTGCCCGCTGACTGCTGCCCCGTTCCTTCCTCTGAGTGCGGCGCACTCGTTACCGACTCTCTGCCTCACATGGGCGCCTGCTTCCTCTCCTCCTCCATGCCCTGCGACGGCTCCACCATGGCATCTTCTTACTACTCCCGCCGCTTCCCGAACGTTCCCGTGTTCCATCTCTGCTTCCCCGTCCGTTATATGGATGAAGCGACTGTCCAGATGGGCGCTGAGGACATCAAGGCCTGCATCAAGTTCATTGAGCAGAAGACCGGCGCGAAGTGGAATTGGGATGCTTACTTCACTCAGATCAAGCGCTTCAATAAGGAGACCGAGTACGAGCTGCAGAAGTGGGAAGTCAACAAGAGCGCTTACCCGCAGCTGCTCGGCCCGTGCTACGAGCTGTTCCGCAAGTGGAACTACGAGATGGACGGCGGCGCTGATCCCCGCACCATCAAGACCTTCGAGAAGGTCAACGACCTGCTCATGAAGGCCTATGCAAACAAGGAAGAGCCTTGGCCCGGCAAGATGAAGTACCGTGCCATCGTCTGGTCCTGCCCCGCTCACTACTACGCCAACTTCTCCAACTGGGCTGCCAACTGCTGGGGCATCAACGTCCTGGTCGAGATGGAATCCCTCAACTTCACCAAGCCTCTTGAGACCGAGGATAAGGAAGAAGCAATGCGCGACCTCGCCCGCCTGTATGAGCGTATGGTCATGCGCCGTCACACCAACGGCGGTTACCAGAACGTCGTCGACGAGCTGTGGCGTCAGTGTGAGGATTGGAACGCGAAGCTCATCATCATGTATCAGAACGTCGCCTGCAAGAACATGGCCACTGTTCAGGGCATCCTGGACGATCAGGGCCGTGAGCGCGGCTACGACCTGATCTGGGTCGAGCACGATCTTATGGACCCGCGTACCGTTTCCCGCCGCACCATGCGCGACAAGGTCAACGAGTACATGCGCACTGTCATGAAGGCAGAGCCTGTCGATCCGTCCCTCGTCGAGTTCGAGGACGAAGTGTGCATGTAAGTCGTCGGAGCAAAAGCTTTCGGAACGAATCCCCGCTTGCGCGAGGCTTCTTATCCTGACGCTTTGCTCCTCCTCTCCGAATGAAAATCTTCGTTTTCATTCGGTAAAGGGGAGACGTGCGATTACCGCAAAAGCATCACCTTAACATCTTTTCCACTTAGGATGCGCATGAACGCATCCTAAGTGGGAGGCAGAAAACACAGTACCTAATTAATTCGCTACGCGAAAAGAAATAAACTGGAGGAAAGAAAAATGAAATATTTCGGCGGCTGCGACGTAGGTTCCACCTACACAAAGGCAGTAATACTTGACGAGACCGGCAAGATCGTTGCCGATACCACCATCCGCAGCAAGATCAACTCGGAGCAGAGTGCTGTTGCCGCAATGGCGGAAGTCTGCGAGAAGGCAGGCCTGAAGGACTCCAAGGAGCTCAGCTACCTCATCGGTACCGGCTACGGCCGCAACAAGGTCCCCTTTGCAGATGAGAACATCTCCGAGATCTCCTGCCACGCAATGGGCGTGCATGTGACCGATCCTTCCGTCAAGGCAATCATCGATATCGGCGGCCAGGACGTCAAGGGTATCAGCATCGATACCGACGGCACCGTCAAGAACTTCGCCATGAACGACAAGTGCGCAGCCGGTACCGGCCGCTTCTTCGAGGCAATGGCACGTTCCTTCGAGCTGAGCCTGCCCGAGTTCTCGAAGCTCTCTCTGACTGCCAAGAACGTCATCCCCATCACCGCACAGTGCACCGTTTTCGCAGAGTCCGAGGTCATCACCCTCGTCGGCGAAGGCAAGCCCATGGACGAGATCGCGGCAGGCATCGAGATGGCAGTTGCAAAGCGCTGCTTCGTTATGGCCAAGAAGGCCGGCGCTACCGACAGCATCACCCTGACCGGCGGCTGCGCAAAGAACGACGGTCTGAAGGAAGCTATCGAGCACGTTCTGAAGCTCAAGGTCGTCAACCTCAAGACCGACCCGCAGCTCATGGGCGCTCTCGGTGCCGCAGAATACGCCCGTCAGAAGGGCATGGCCAAGAAGTAATTTCCTCGACCAAACCGATTTAGGAAAGGGGCATATTCTTACATGTGCAAATTTTTTAAGAAGCTTATAAAGGTGCTCGTCATCACTGTCGCTGCCCTGTTTGTCGTCTATTTCTGGAACCTCGACCAGAAGCTTCTGGGCTGGGTATACAAGCAGGTCAACACCATCTTTGACCGCAAGCCAGTTGATATCAAGTTCTGATCATGGAGCTGTATAACTCTCTTATCAACGAAACCAAAGCCCTGCTTGAGTCAAAGAGCGCGAGGGTCTGGGACTATGACGCGCACGGTCTCTGGAAGGATACCGGCATGAGCGAGCTCGTCCTGCAGAAGGATGCCGCCTTTGAACTGGGCGCGTCCGGCAAGGGCTCGGCAAACTACGTGCTGTTCACCTCCAATGCCGAGCTTGTCAACAAGGATCAGGTCATTCTCTGCGGCAAGGATCTCGGCGAGCTGAAGGGCGACTGCGATTTTGCCCGCGTTGTCCTGCTGCGCGTCGGCGTGCTGGATGAGGACGATGAGGCGGTCTACCGCACTCTCAAGGACATTGAGTTCTCCAAGTACCATGTGTACCCCGAGGGCTACATGGTCCGTATGTCCCCGGAGAACTACCGCGAGCAGATCCGTGTCAGCAAGGATGCGCTGCGCCATGGCATAAGCTTCAAGTCCATCGGTATGAACTACATCACCGAGTACAAGAAAGATGCCAATGTCATCAGCGCGACCGTCATCTTCATGACCGATCCCTCTATTGACTATGCCAAGCTCAAGGCTCTGGCAAAGAAATCCGCTGACGTCACGGGTACGCTTACCCATATCCTCGAAGGCCTGCCGACGGACTGCTCCGTCTGCGCACTCAAGGATATCTGCGACGAAGTCGAAGGCATGAAAGAGCTTCACTTCGGCGTTGGTGAAAAGGGCGCGGATCACCACCATTGAAAAATCTGCCGGGAGGAGCCGTGCTGGCTCCCCACCGGCAGTATTTATGTACGTATACATACGAAACAAAAAGGAGAGAATCAATGAATCCCAAGTATGAAGCCCTGTTTACGCCTTGGAAAGTCGGCAACGTTGAGGTCAAGAACCGCATCGTCCAGTGCTCCATGGGCGGCACATCCTTGTTCGGCTGGATGGAGCCGAGCCATCTCGATAAGGAAGCAGCATACTTCCTGCTTAACCGCGCGCAGGACGGCGTCGGCCTGATCCTGCCCGGCATGCAGTGCATCAAGGACGCCATCGGAGGCCGCTGGCTGTACCAGAACGAGAAGATGTTCAAGGATCTCAAGAAGTATATGGAGGAGTTCCATAAGACCGGCGCAAAGCTGTTCATCCAGCTCGCCGCAGGCATGGGACGCTCCATGGCTATCACAAAGCCAATGGTCATGCTGCTCCAGCACCCGGTGCTCGGCAAGATAGCCAGCCCCGTTGCAGACCTTGACTATATCACCGCTTCCGCCTCGGCCACGCCGAACCGCTGGTACGAAGAGGTCAAGTCCCGCCCCATGACCATCAAGGAGATACACGATCAGGTCGAAGCCTTTGCGAAGACCTCCAAGCTCCTCAAGGAAGCAGGGGTCGACGGTGTTGAAATTCATGCTGTCCATGAGGGCTACCTGCTCGACCAGTTCACCATCTCCAACATGAACTATCGCACCGACGAGTACGGCGGATCTTTCGAGAACCGCTACCGCTTCCCGGTCGAGATCGTTCAGGCCATCAAGCGCGAGTGCGGCAGCGACTTCCCCGTCTCCCTGCGCTACTCCGTCGTCTCCAAGACCAAGGACTGGGGCAAGGGCGCAATGCCTTACGAGGAGGACTTCAAGGAGTTCGGCCGTGACATGGAGGAATCCGAGAAAGCCGTCAAGTACCTTGAGGACGCAGGCTACGATATGTTCAACTGCGATAACGGCACCTATGACGCATGGTACTGGGCACATCCGCCTCAGTACATGCCGGATAACTGCAACCTCAGCTATG
>CAVFGM010000010.1:0-15068 GCA_963621955.1 Bacteroidaceae bacterium | reverse complement strand
TTTCAAAGGTGTATTCCCAGTTGAGCTCCATGCCCCAGCCGCAGCCCTTGGCAAACGGCATTGCAACGCAGTTGCCGTCGTTGACCTGCGCAAAGGTGTAAGCGTCAACGGGGTCCTCAACATGGCCGCAGATCACGCCGGGGAAGCTGTTGCAGGCGAGCATTGCGCCCTCGCCGGTGCCGCAGCCGGTGATGACATAGTCGGCAGCGCCGCTGTTGAGCAGGATAGCTGCGAGGATGCCGCACTGGACATAGGTCAGGGAGACATCGTCGCTCGCGCTGTACATACCGTAGTTGAAAACGGTATGACCCATGGGCTCGACGACTTTTTTGAGCGCCGCTTCGATAGCCGCGTTCTTTGCGGCCTGACTGTTCTCGTTAATAAGAGCTATTTTCATGTTATTGCCTTTCCGCTGTTACTTGCTTTCCACAAACTTTTTGAGGCTCTCAGTGATAGAATCCACATCGAGGCCGTATTCCTTGAGCACATCGTCGGGCTTGCCGGACTGGCCAAAGCGATCCTGCACGCCGATCTTCTCGAACGGGATAGCTACGCGGTTCCTCAGCAGGACATCGCCTATAGCGTCGCCCAGACCGCCGATGACGGAGTGCTCCTCGACGGTGGCTATCGCCCCGCACTGGGAAGCATACTTCATAACAGCCTGTTCGTCAAGAGGCTTTATGGTGTGCATATTGATAACGGCGGCGCTTATGCCCTCGGCAGCAAGCTTTTCCGCTGCCTGCAGGCACTCGTCTACCATGATGCCGCAGGTGAACACCGCAACATCGGTGCCCTCTCTGAACGTGTTGGCCTTGCCGACCTCAAAGGGGATCTGCTCATCAAACACCGGGGACGGCAGACGCGCAAGGCGCAGGTACACGGGGCCGTCGATCTGGGCCGCGGCCTTGACCGCGCTGTAAGTCTCCTTAGCGTCGCAGGGGACGATTATCGTCATGCCGGGGACTGCGCGCATAAGCGCGACGTCCTCGATCGCCTGATGGCTGCCGCCGTCCTCGCCGAGGGTTATGCCGGCATGGGTCATACCGAACTTGACGTTGAAGTGCGGATAGGCAACGCCGTTTCTGATCTGCTCAAAGCAGCGGCCGGAGAACACCGCAAAGGTGCTGGCAAAGGGGATATAGCCCATGGTGGACAGGCCTGCCGCCATGTCAATCATGTTTGCCTCGGCAATGCCGGCGTTGAAAAAACGCTCGGGGAACTTATCCGCAAAGGTCGCGGACATCGTGGCGTGTGCAAGGTCTGCGTCCAGCGCTACTACCTTGTCATTTTCCGCGCCCAGCGCGGCGAGCGCTTCGCCGTATGCCACTCGTATTGCTTTCTTTTCGCCCATATTAATCCTCCAATTCCGCAAGCGCTCTTGCGCGTTCCTCGGCGTTCGGAGCCTTGCCGTGCCAGCCGACCTGATTTTCCATAAAGGACACGCCCTTGCCCTTGACCGTATGGCAGAGGATGAGCTTGGGCTTTCCTTCGCTGTCTGCGTCGAGCGCCGCCATGACCTGAGCGATATCGTTGCCGTCGGCAACTTCTATCACCTTATAGCCGAAGGCCGCGAACTTCGCCGCGAGGTCGCCGAGCGCCATGACCTTGTCGTTGGGACCGTCTATCTGCAGGCCGTTGTTATCGACAAAGACCGTGAGATTATCAAGCTTGTAGTTTGCGGCGGCCATGGATGCCTCCCAGACGAGACCCTCCTGAAGCTCGCCGTCGCCGCAGACGGTATAGACCTTTATATCCTTGCCGGAGAGCTTTGCGCCGATGGCCATGCCGACGGCGATGGAGATGCCCTGACCGAGAGAGCCGGTCGACGCATCTATGCCGGGGCACTTCTTGGCGTCGGGATGTCCCTGAAGGATGCTGTGCAGCTGGCGGAAGTTCTTCAGCTCCTCACGGGGGAAGTAGCCCTTGTCCGCAAGCACCGCATACAGCGCGGGCGCCGAGTGACCCTTGGAGAGGACGAATCTGTCCCTGTCTTCCCAGTGCGGGTTCTTCGGGTCGACGCGCATTTTGTTATAGTACAGGCATGCAAGGATCTCAACGACGGACAGCGAGCCGCCCGGATGACCGGATGCGGCGTCAGCCGTCATGTTTATAATGTCCCTGCGGATCTGCCTGCATTTGGTTTCAAGTTCTTTGTTAGTCATACAGCAGTCTCCTTAATAATTATGCCAGAAGTGAATACGGCAGCCAAGTGACTATGCCGGGGATATAGGTCACGAGGAACAGTGTCGCGATAAGCGGGATCAGGAACGGGAGGATGGACTTGTACAGCGTCTCCAGCCTGATCTTGTTGACGTCGGATATGACGAACAGGCACACGCCGAAAGGCGGGGTCACCTGACCGATCATAAGGTTGAGCACGACCATAACGCCGAAGTGGACAAGGTCGAGGCCGAGGCCGTTTGCGATCGGCAGCAGCACGGGGAGCATCAGAGTGAGGATGGCGCCCGGCTCCATTATCATGCCGAGGATGAGCAGCAGGATGTTGATGACCAGCAGTACGATCGCCGGGTTGCTGCTGATACCGAGGATAATGTCGGACATCTGGCGGGACACGCCTTCCATGGCCATGACATATGTAAAGAGCGTGGAGGTGCCGATGATGAAGAGCGTGTTCGCGGAGGATATTGCGGACTCCTTGAGGCACTTGAGGAAGCTCTTCCAGGTGAGTGTCTTATACACGAACAGCGCGATCACCAGAGAATACGCAACGGCGATGCTGGACGCTTCGGTGGGAGTGAACCAGCCGAGCACGAAGCCAGAGAGGATGATAAGCGGAGTGATGAGCGCGAGGATGGAGCCCGCGAACTGGTGCATCAGAGCCTTGAAGCTGAACGGGTGGCGCTCATACTTGCGCTTTATTGCGAAGTAATACACCATGACCATGAGCAGCACGCCCATGAGCAGCCCCGGAAACACGCCGCCCATGAACAGCTTATCGACGCTCACGCTCGCGACGCTGCCGTAAATGATGAGCGGGATCGACGGCGGGAAGATAGGTCCGATGACGGAGGACGCGGCGGTTATCGCCGCAGAGAACTCATCATCATAGCCGTTCTTGCGCATTGCTTCCATTTCGATAGCGCCGAGGCCGCCTGCGTCGGCGACAGCGGAGCCGGACATACCGGCAAAGATAACGCTCGCCACGACGTTTGCATGGCCGAGGCCGCCCGGTATCCAGCCGACAAGCTCTTTTGCGGTGTCGAATATCTTCTCAGTGATCTTACCGGCGTTCATAAGGTTGCCGGCAAGGATGAAGAGTGGGACGGCGATCAGCAGGAAGGAATCGATGCCGCTGACCATTTTCTGGCCGATGACTACAAGAGGATAGCCGAGGGAAAGGCAGCCGAGGATCGCAGAGGCGCCGATGGAAATGCTTATAGGCACGCCTATGATGAGCAGTATCGCAAAGGCAACAAAAAACAGTATCATGCTTTCTCCCTCCCGTCTGCGTTCACGCTCTTGCCCGAGGCAAGAGTGATTATATGATCTGCCAGCTGCACCAGAGTTTCAAACGCGATATACGCCCCGGCTATGCACATCGGGACATACTGGATCGTATATGCCAGCGGGAAAGTGAACGTGGAATAGAAGCGGGTGCTGACATACGGGTACTGGGCAATGAACGCGATGACCATCACGACGCCCAGAAGCAGGCTGAACAGTTTGTTTGCAAAATAAAGGATCTCGCCGGGGACGCCCTTGGCTCTGTTGACAAGGAAGTCCAGTCGCATAAGGCCGCTGTCATGGTACAGCGGGATCAGGCCGATAAAAGCCATCCAGAGAAATTCAATGCCACATATTTCAATGGTGGCTCTGTTGGAGCTGTCCAGAATATTGCGGTTGATGAGCTCCATGATGATGACGACCACAAGCCCCGCGATCATCAGAATGCAGATCATCTCGGCCGCTTTGGAGATAAATGCCGATATTTTCTTTATCGTTTTCATACAAACCCCCTCTTAATTATAACAATTGCATAGGCTGCGCCTATGCAATTGTTATAACCTATATACCCTCTGCCGATGGCTGGCAAAGGATTATGTTCGTTCAGTGCGCGAGGATCGCGTCGAGCAGTTCCTGATTGAACCAGCTCTCGTTTGCGTAGCGCTGGTAGTACTCGGTGCCGCCGAGAGCATCCTTGAAAGACTGGATATCGGGGTCAAAGTCGAACTCTACGCCCGCATCCTGAAGGACCTTGGTCGCTGTCTCGTTGTCCTGTGCGATGGTATCGAAGCTGTACTTTGCAGCGACCTTTGCCTGCTCGCTCAGTATCTGCTGGACAGCGGGATCAAGCTTGCTCCAGGTAACGCTGTTGACAGCCATGGTGCAGCCCATCCACATATAGTTGATGTTGGAGAAGTACTTGATATCGTCGTAGGTGGCGTTCGCGACGAGGTGGTAGGTCGCGTTGTCCTGACCTTCGGCAGTGCCGTTGGAGAGAGCGAGTGCCAGCTCAGGCAGAGCAAGAGCAACAGGAGTTGCGCCGAGAGCTTCCCAAACATCAAGGTAGAGCTGGCTGGTCGGAACACGCAGCTTCAGGCCCTTGACATCGGCAGCGGTGTGAACGGGGCGGTTGGTCGTGGAGATATGGCGCATGCCGTTGTCGCCCTCTGCGAGGTAGACAAGGCCGAACTGCGGGAAGTTCTCGAATATCTTCTCGCCGATCTCGCCGTTGGTGACTTCATAGGCTTCCTCTGCGCTGTCGAACAGGAAAGGCAAATCGAGGATCTTTGCCGGCTCATAGAAAGAGGTGAAGCCGGAAGTACCCGCGAAGATTATGTCGATGGTGCCCATACGGGTGGACTCGATGGCCTCAGCGTCATTGCCGAGCTCGTTGGAATGATGAACGTCAAGAGTAATAGCGCCGTTGGACGCTTCGTTGACAAGACGTGCATACTCGATTATGGTCTTGGTGGGAACGGAGTTCTCGTTGCCGGGGGAATAGATGACCAGCTTGACCGGCTCGATACCGGCTTCGGCAGGTTCAGCCGCTTCTGCGGGAGCTGCCGTCGCAGCATCTGCGGGAGCTGCCGGAGCTGCGGACTGACCGCAGGCGCAGAGTGCAAACGCCATGCAGAGTGCAAGGATCAGGGCTATGATTTTTTTCATTTTCTTTTCCTCCTTAAAATTTTTTGGTCGGGTCAAATTGTATAACATCTGACACTAAGTATATACTTTGTCTGATTTTTTTCAATTAGGAGTTCAAACAAAAAAAGCGGCCTGTTTTTGGAAATATTCCCCAAACAGGCTGCTTTTTTACGTTCAATTTTCGTTATAAACTTTTATATTGCTGGCCAGATCCTCCTCGACCAGCTTCAGGTGACGGCGCATTTCCTTCTCCGCGGACTCCCCGTCCCGCCGGACTATCGCATCAAGGATGCGCGTGTGCGGCACAACGGCGTTGCGCACGTTCTGCGGCACGGTAAAGGTCTTGCTGCGGAAAGTGTGCATTCCCTGGCGCAGATGCAGGTTTATTTCCTGAAGCAGCGGGTTGCCGCTCTCTTTGACGATCAGGCCATGGAAGCTCTCATCCAGTTCGGCGATCCGATCCGCGTCCCCATTTTCTATCGCGCTGAGGAAATCATCATGTATCCGCCGGAGATCGCGCATTGCGTCCCCGCTGCCGTTCTCGGCCATTTTCCGTGCGGCGAGCGGTTCGAGCGCGTTGCGGATCTCGATAGAATCCCTCAGCTCCTTCTCGTTCTGGACGAGCCACACGACGGGGTTTGCGTCCGCAGGCTCATTCTCCGCAACGAACGCGCCTCTGCCGGGCTTTATTTCCACAAGCCCCTTGGCCTGAAGCAGACGCAGCGCCTCACGCACTGTGCCCCGCCCGACCTGTAGGGTCTGGCAGAACTCGAACTCGGTCGGCAGCTTCATCCCCGGTTTATATTCCTTTTTCTCGATCATTTCACGGATGCTTTCCTCGACCTGACTGACGATCGGCACCCTCTTTATTGGCTCCATACCTCATCCTCCATACATTTCCACTATATACTATTATACTCAATGTTGGACGATTGTCAAACAATTTTGTATTTTGTCTTACAAAAAATTTCCCGGATGCTAAAAGCATCCGGGAAACGGCGGATTGTTTTATCAGAAGTCGGCGTTGCCGGTCGTGCGGGGGTGGAGCTCCACATCGCGGATGTTGCTCACGCCGGTGAGGTACATGACCATGCGCTCAAAGCCGAGGCCGTAGCCCGCGTGACGGCAGCTGCCGTAGCGGCGCAGGTCGAGGTACCACCAATAGTCCTCCTTCTTGAGTCCCAGCTCGTCCATGCGCTTTTCGAGCATATCGAGGCGCTCCTCGCGCTGGCTGCCGCCGATGATCTCGCCGATGCCGGGGACGAGGCAGTCCGCCGCTGCGACGGTCTTGCCGTCATCGTTCATGCGCATGTAGAAGGCCTTGATGTCCTTGGGGTAATCGGTGACGAAGATGGGCTTTTTGAACACTTCCTCGGTCAGGTAGCGCTCATGCTCGGTCTGAAGATCGATGCCCCACTCGACGGGGTACTCGAACTTTCTGCCGCTGTTCTTGAGTATCTCGACTGCCTCGGTGTAGCTCACGCGGCCGAAGTCGTTGCTGACGACGTTATGCAGTCTCTCAAGCAGACCCTTATCGACAAAGGAGTTGAAGAACTCCATCTCCTGCGGGCAGCGCTCCATGGTGCGGTTGATGATATACTTGACCATCGCCTCGGCGGTGTCCATATAATCGTTGAGGTCGGCAAAGGCCATCTCCGGTTCGATCATCCAGAACTCTGCGGCGTGGCGCTGGGTATAGGAGACCTCGGCGCGGAATGTGGGGCCGAAGGTGTAGACATCGCCGAAAGCCATGGCGAAGTTCTCGGCATTGAGCTGACCGGAGACGGTCAGGCTCGTCGGCTTGCCGAAGAAGTCCTTGCTGTCATCAACGGTGCCGTCCTCCTTGAGGGGGAGGTTATTGAGATCGAGCGTGGTGACGCGGAACATCTCGCCCGCGCCCTCACAGTCGGAGCCGGTGATAATGGGGGTGTTGACATACACGAAGCCGCGCTGCTGGAAAAACTCATGCACTGCCTGCGCCGCGACGCTGCGGACGCGGAAAGTAGCGGAGAAGAGATTGGTGCGCGGTCTGAGGTGCTGGATAGTGCGCAGGAACTCCACGCTGTGGCGCTTCTTCTGGAGGGGATAGTCCGGCGTGGACGCGCCCTCGACGGTGATCTCATCGGCTTTCAGCTCAAAGGGCTGCTTTGCCTCCGGGGTGAGAACAAGCGTGCCGTGGACGATAAGGGCAGCGCCTACGTTCTGCTTTGCGATCTCTTCGTAATTATTCAGTGAGCTCCTCTCAAATACGACTTGCAGCGACTTGAAGCAGCTGCCGTCATTAAGCTCGATAAACCCGAAGTTCTTCATGTCGCGGACGGTCCTGACCCAGCCGCAGACTGTCATGCTCTGGCCGTCGAGGGCTTCCGCGTCGGCAAAGATGCCGGAAATTTTCTGACGTTTCATTTGGCGCTCTTCCTTTCTTTGTGCCTTTGGGCACGCATATTTTTAAAAGCAGCACTGGTTTCCGCAAAAACCGGTGCTGCATTATTATATATATTATGGTCGGATATTGCAAGGTTTAATTGCGTTTTCCGGGAAAATCAGAAGATCATCTGAACAGGGCACTCATAGTTTTTGAGCACGATGTCCTGATACTCGCCGCCGTCCTCGCCGTCGCGCGTCCATGACACCGGCTTATCGAAGATGAACCGCGCCTGCTTTGTGTGGAGGATGAGGAGATTTTCGCTGTCAAAGCGCTGGGACAGCACGCTCTCGACGATCTCGCCGAAGCCCGCGACGCTGCCGGGGTTCTTCACCAGCACGAGCTCGCTCATCCCGTCGCCGAGGCAGACCATCTCGCTCGGCAGGCGGACGATGCCCGCGACCGAGGTGGAGTTTGACATGCTACCGTAGAGAAGATCGGCCTCCACGAATCCATCGTCGTACTCGACGCGGGTCTTATAGCTCTCTATCTTCCCGAGCTGCTGCGCGCCCTGGAGCACATAGGCCAGGTGACCCAGCCGCTTTTTCTGATCCTGCGGGGTGGCGTAGCTCACCTCGGTGAACGCGCCGAAAGCCGCGATATAGGCAAAGTATTTATCCTCCCCGAAGCCGCCGACATCAAAGGGGTGCGCCGTGCCGTGGACTATCCTGCGCGCCGCGCCAACCGTGTCGTTCTTCGGCAGGCCGAGCGTCGTTGCGACGTCGTTCGCCGTGCCCATGGGCATGTACCCGACAGGGGGCGGAGAATCGAGCTGCATGAGCCCGGCGAGCACCTCGCTGAGCGTACCGTCCCCACCGATGCAGGCGACCGTATCAAAGTTCGCAGCATGGCGCGCGGCAAACTCCGTCGCGTCCCCGCGTCCGGATGTGAAGAACAGCGTCGTCCTGTAGCCGCCGAGGTCGAGCGTATGCAGTGCTTCGGCGAAATTCACCTTATACCCGCCGCGTCCCGCCGCGGGGTTTACTATGAGCATCAGTTTCTTTTCCATGTTTTTCTTACCTTGGCTCAGTTCTTCAGGCTGTGGAGCGGGGCGGGGATGCGGCCGCCGCGGGCGATGAACTCTGCGGCGCTGCCGTCATGCAGCGGCATTATCGGCGCAGAGCCGAGGAGCCCGCCGAAATCTACTGTGTCGCCGACGGTCTTGCCCTTTGCCGGGATGATGCGCACGGCGGTGGTCTTGTTGTTGACCATGCCGATAGCTGCCTCGTCGGCAATGATGGCGGAGATGGTATCGGCGCTCGTGTCGCCGGGGACGGCGATCATATCGAGCCCGACCGAGCAGACGCAGGTCATGGCTTCGAGCTTATCGCTGCAGAGCATACCGTCCTCCACGGCGGAGATCATGCCCGCGTCCTCAGACACAGGGATGAATGCACCGGACAGGCCGCCGACATGGCTCGACGCCATAACGCCGCCTTTTTTGACTGCGTCGTTGAGGAGCGCGAGGGCAGCGGTCGTGCCGTGCGTGCCGCATTTTTCAAGCCCCATTATCTCCAGTATCTCAGCGACGCTGTCGCCGATCGCGGGAGTGGGCGCGAGGGAGAGGTCGACCACGCCGAAGGGCACGCCGAGACGGCGCGAGGCCTCCTGCGCGACAAGCTCGCCCATGCGCGTTATCTTGAAGGCGGTCTTTTTTATCGTCTCCGCCACGACGTCAAAGCTCTCGCCCCTGCACTGCTTGAGCGCGTGGGCGACGACGCCGGGGCCTGACACGCCGACGTTGATGACCGTCTCCGGTTCGCCGACGCCGTGGAACGCCCCCGCCATAAAGGGGTTATCCTCAACGGCGTTCGAGAACACGACGAGCTTTGCGCAGCCCATCGGGTCTATGTCCGCGGTCTGCTTTATTATCCTGCCCATGAGCGCGACAGCGTCCATGTTTATGCCCGCTCTCGTCGAGGCGAGGTTCACGCTCGAGCAGACAAGCTTCGTCTGCGTGAGCGCGGCGGGGATGGAATTGATAAGCCGCAGGTCGCTCTTTGTAAAGCCCTTGTGCGCAAGCGCCGAGAAGCCGCCGATGAAGTTCACGCCAGTCTCGTGCGCGGCGCGGTCGAGCGTCAGGGCGACGGGGGTATAGTCCTCCTCCCGGCACGCCGCGGCGACGAGCGATATCGGGCTTACCGAGATGCGCTTGTTGACGATGGGTATGCCAAGCTCTCGCTCTATGGCGCAGCCGGTCTCGACAAGCTTACCCGCGCAGCGGCATATCTTGTCGTATATCTTCCGGCAGCATTCGTCCATGCTCTCGCTCGCGCAGTCAAGCAGGCTTATGCCCATAGTTATCGTGCGCACATCGAGGTGCTGCTGGTTTATCATGTCTATGGTTTGCAGAATTTCACTGCTGTTGAAGAGATAGCTCATGGGGCACCTCAGATCCTGTGCATGGCTTCAAAGATGTCCTGCCGCTGGATATGGATATCGAGCGCGCGCTCCTCGCCCTTCTCCTTGAGGAAGCGGATCAGCTCATCAAAGGGCATGGTGCAATCGGCAAGGTCGACGAGCATTATCATTGCGAAATACTCCTGCATCAGGGTCTGGCTGATATCGAGGATGTTTATCTCTTTCTGGGCAAGCAGCGAGGTGACATAGGCGGTGATGCCCTTGCTGTCCTTCGCGAACACGCTGACTATTGCTTTCATTTTCTTCTCTCCGTATCAAATAGATTTTCAGCCCGAATAGTGCCGGCACAGGTGCCTGACGCAGCACCTTTCGCACTCCGGCCTTCTCGCAATGCACACCGCCCTGCCGTGCAGGACTATGCAGTGGCAGAAGTCCGAGGAGTGCTCGGGCGGCAGTATCTTCCTCAGCTCCATCTCGATCTTCACCGGGTCCTTGAGATCATCCACAAGACCGAGAAGATTCGAAATGCGGATGCAGTGCGTGTCCACGACCGTGGAGCCGGGGACCTTGAACACGTCGCCGAGGATGAGGTTCGCAGTCTTGCGCCCGACGCCGGGCAGAGCCGTCAGCTCCTCCATCGTGCGCGGCAGCTCCCCGCCGTATTTCTCCAGCAGCACATTTGCACACGCGACGATGTCCCGCGCCTTGGAATGGTAAAAACCGCAGGAGCGCACATACTCCTCCACCTCCGCGACGTCCGCCTCAGCAAAGGCCTCGAGCGTCGGGAAGCGCTCAAACAGCGCCGGGGTTATTTTATTCACGCGCTCATCGGTACACTGCGCCGCAAGGCGCACCGAGAACAGCAGCTCATAGGCCTTGTTCCAATCGAGCGTGCAGTCCGCCAGTGGATACTCCGCCATCAGCAGACGCACTATCTCATTTACCTGCTCCTGCGTTCTCATCTGCTGAGCTCTATCGTGCCGCCGCACTCGATGACCGGCAGCTCCACCTTGCTGTAGGTGCCGCCGAACTGGTACTGTGCCGCGAGGGGGAAGCTGGCGCTGCTGCCGGATGGCAGGCGCAGCGTATGCACCGTCGAGGCAAGGAGAGACTCAAGACGCGTGTTGTTCTCCCACTTTATCGCCGGGGAATTCGCCGAGGCGTACTGATCGCCGACGCTGACATTGACAGCGTCATAAAGCTCGCGCACCTCGATCTGATAAGATATAAGGTACACGTTCACTGTGACCTCAACGTTCTCCGAGTCAAGCACCGTCGCCGTCCAGTCGGCACGGATGTTCAGCGGCGTGCCGGTATCGGAGGTGAAGCTGCCCGAGCCGATGACCTCGCCCTGCGGGATAATGGGCTGGGCAGGTTCCGGAGTTGCGGTGGGGACGGGCGTCGGAGTCGGCGTCGGCACCGGGGTCGCAGGAACGGGCGTTGCGGTCGGCGCGGTGGACGGCGCTACTGCTGGGGTCGGCTGAGCAGTTTCAACAGCGGGCTGCGTCTCTATGCTCGGCGTGACTGTGTTCGCATAGGGATCGCCGGTCGGGGTCGCCTCGGCCTTCCTCTCGCTCTGCATATCCACAAGCAGATTGATCGCAACTGCAATGGCCAGCAAAAAAACTATAATAAACAAAACGGCTTTGATTTTTCCTTTTGACATTTCGGATCACTCCTTTGTACTATGCTTTAGGGAGATAATTATAAACCATGCGTCGAAAATTGTCCACAATTCCGCGCAATGTACACAATAATTTAATAGTAAATCCGGTTTTACATTTTATGACGCCGGTGGTATAATGATATTCTGTATCGAAACTTTACTGAAAGGCGGACTGCCCAGAATGTATAAACCCTTAGCGGACGAGATCCGCCCCGCGTCGCTTGACGACGTCGTCGGTCAGAAGCATATTTTAGGCAAAGACGGTATGCTCCGCCGCATCGTTGAGAGCGGCCAGATACCGAACATGATATTCTACGGCCCCTCGGGGACAGGCAAGACCACCGTCGCGCGCATCATCGCCCAGCGCACCAATCGCTCGCTGCGCAAGCTCAACGCGACGACTGCGGGCATTGCCGATATAAAAAAGATCATCGACGAGCTTGACACTTTTCTCGCCCCCGGCGGCGTGCTGCTCTATCTCGATGAGATACAGTATTTCAACAAAAAGCAGCAGCAGTCGCTGCTGGAATTCATCGAGGACGGGCGCATCACGCTCATCGCCTCCACGACCGAGAACCCCTATTTCTGCGTGTTCAACGCTATCCTCAGCCGCTCGACGGTGTTTGAGTTCAAGCCCGTCTCCGCCGAGGATGTGAAGCAGGCGGTCTATCGCGCGGTGGATATAATGAACGCGCGGCGGGATACCCCGCTCACGCTCCAAGACGGCGCTGCCGAACGTATCTCCTCCGCCTGCGGCGGGGATGTGCGCAAGGCGATAAACTCGGTCGAGCTGCTCTTCTCCGCCGCGGGAGAACGCAGCGTCATCACCGCCGAGGACGCCGCCGCGATAACCCAGCGCAGCGCCATGCGCTACGACCGCGACGGGGACGACCATTATGACATCCTCTCCGCGCTTATGAAATCGCTGCGCGGCTCCGACCCGGACGCGGCGCTGCATTATCTGGCGCGTCTGCTCGAGGTCGGCGACCTTGTCGGCACCTGCCGGCGCATTCTCTGCTCGGCGAGCGAGGACATCGGCCTTGCCTACCCGCTGGCCGTGCCTATCGTCAAGGCCTGCGTGGACTCCGCGCTTCAGCTCGGTCTGCCCGAGGCTAAGCTCCCGCTGGCCGAGGCCTGCATCCTGCTTGCAACCGCGCCGAAGTCAAATTCTGCCTGCATGGGCATTGACGCTGCGATCGCCGACGTCCGTGCCGGGCACACCGGCAGCATTCCGCGCGAGCTCCAGAACGTCCACGCCGACGGTGCGGGCTTCGAGCGCGAGCAGGGCTACAAGTACCCGCACAGCTATCCCGGTCACTGGGTGCGTCAGCAGTATCTGCCCTATGAGCTGCGCGGCGCACACTACTACGATTACGGCGACAACAAGACCGAGCAGGCCGCGAAGCGCTACTGGGAGGAGATCAAGAAGTAATGGACATTCAGGTCGGCGATATCCTCACAATGAAAAAAGCCCACCCCTGCGGCAGTAAGCAATGGCAGGTGCTGCGCACGGGGGCGGATTTCAAGCTGCGCTGCTGCGGCTGCGGCCATGAGCTTATGGGCGCGCGCAGCAAATTTGAAAAGAACATCCGGCAGGTGCAGCGTTGAACTGGGTCTACATTCTCCGCTGCGGCGACGGCTCGCTCTACACCGGCTGGACAAACGACCTTGACGCACGTGTCGCGCTGCACGCATCCGGTAAGGGCTGCAAATACACGCGCTCGCATCTGCCGGTGGAGCTTGTCTACGCCGAGGAATGCGGCAGCGAGCACGACGCGCGCAGCCGCGAATGGCACATCAAGCGCCTCACCCGCAAAGAAAAACTATCCCTCATCGAGCGAAAGGAAACTCCTCCCGATGTCCAGAAGATATGAACTCGACCTGTGCAGAATAACGGCCTGCATAATGGTTATCATTATCCATGTCGGCCCCCGCATATATCCTCAGCCGCTTCACGCTGAATTTTGGCTTTGACTATTTGCCGTATCTGCTTTATATTATATGAGACTGGTACCTGGGACAGCGCGAGTACGGCAGGCGGACGCTCTGACTCGCGCCGTCGGCTCTCTGCAGGGCGCCGCGGCGCTGTGTACCGTTCTGTGCTTCGCCGTGAAGCTATATCTCAAAAAATAGCCGTCATCAAAAATCTGCTGCTGGGAACTTAATGCTCCCGCGCTCGTCCATATACATACGCTTCTTTCCGAGGTTTAGAAATGAAAAAGATACTCAAACTTATCTGCTTTCTGCTGCTGTGCGGCATACTTGCCATCACCATAAAGCTCCGGCTCGATTCCCCCGAAATGCCGGTGCAGAGCGCCGAGCCCGCCATCGCGCCGCTCGATGCTTCTCCCGCGCCTACATCCACCCCTTCGCCGACTCCGGTGCCGACGCCCACGCCGACTCCGACGCCCGAGACCTACACGCTCTCCGTCATCGGCGACTGCACGCTCTGGTCGAACGCGAACTATGCCCAGCATCCCGCGGGCTATGCCGGGGTCATAAACGGCGACTATTACTATCCGTTCTCGAACACCATCCAGTATTTCGAGAATGACGATTTCACCATTGCGAACTTTGAGTGCATCCTCTCTGACAAGAACCTTGCCTACGACTATACGCAGGTCTACTTCCCGTTCATCGCGCCGACTGAATATGCCAACATCATAATCGACGGCGGCGTTGACTTCGTCACCACGGCGAACAACCACATCATGGACTGCTATGAAGCCGGTGAGACCAGCACCTATGACACCCTCGAAGCCTACGGCATCCCCTTCGGCAAGGAGGGGCAGGCGCAGCTCTATACCACCGACAGCGGCCTCGTCATCGGCATCTATTGCTCCGGCAAGGATCTCGCCCCGAACAAGACCAAGGCGCTCAACGCTATCCAGCAGCTCATTGACGACGGCGCGGAGTATATAATCTGCGCTTTCCACTGGGGTCAGGAGCTGTACTACGAGCCGAACCAGGCTCAGATCGACCTCGCCCACGCCTGCATCGACGCAGGCGCCGACCTCATCTACGGCAGCCACACCCACTGCCTCCAGCCCATTGAGGAATACGGCGATGGCCTGATCCTCTACAGCATGGGCAACTGGACCTTCGGCGGCAGCACCATGCCGAGCGATCCGGATACGGCGATCGTTCAGGTCGAGCTGACGCGCAATGACGACGGCAGCGTGTCCCGCACCGGTATGGACGTCATCCCCTGCTGCGTCAGCAGCAAGATCGACGCCGCAATGGTAAAGGAACAGAACTACAATGACTATAAGCCGACCCCGTATGAGGAGGGCTCCGAGGGCTATGACCGCGTGATGAGCAAGCTCTCCGGTGAATTTGAGGCCACTTCTCAGGGCGCTGATTATTCAAGCTGGCTCGCCAGCCGCACTGGCGTCTGAAAAACCCAGTAAAATAAACGAAAGCTGCCTCTTATGGCTCTGAGCCATAGGAGGCAGCTTTTTGCCGGCTTGTCATAAAGTACAGGTTTTGAATCAGAAATAAAAGCAC
>CAVFGM010000009.1:0-14361 GCA_963621955.1 Bacteroidaceae bacterium | reverse complement strand
GCAGTGCTGAGCTCAACGCCGTCCTTGGTGACGAGGACGAAGGGGCGCTGGATAACATAGCTGCCGTCCTTGACGGTGTCCTCGGTCGGGGCGATGCCGCCGACGGTCAGAGCCTTGACGTTGTCCTTGAGGGCTGCGAGGGAAGCGTAGCCGATGGCGTCAGGGTTCGTGGAGACGGTGGTGATAACGTCACCGGTGGAGGTCAGCTCCTGACGGTACTTGCAGGAGTCCTTGGTATCGGTGATGGACTCGAAGCCGTCGCGGGTGCCGCTGCCGGCTTCACGGCCGATGAGGACGATCTCAGCGTCGTTGCCGCCGACTTCCTTCCAGTTGGTGATCTCACCGGTGTAGATCTTTGCGATGGTCTCAACATCGAGGTCGGAGACGGGGTTTGCGGGGTTCACGATGACAGCGATGCCGTCGAGGGCAAGGATGGTCTCCTTGAGGCCGGAGGCCTTCTCATCGTCCTTCAGTGCACGGGAGGACAGGCCGATGTCGCAGCGGCCTTCGCCGACGGCGGTGATGCCGGAGCCGGAACCGGTCGGGTTATAGGTGAAGGTAACGCCCTTGTTCTGCTCCATGAAGGCTTCGCCCAGTGCGCCGATGACCTTCTCCATGGAGGTGGAGCCGTCGGTCGCGACGGTGCCGCTCAGCTCTGCGGGAGCTTCAGTCGCGGGGGCTGCGCTGTCAGCGGCGGGAGCGGTCGTGGCTGCCGGGGCAGCGGAGCTGCCGCAGCCTGCCAGAAGCGCCAGAGCGAGAACCGCAGCAAGTGCTATACTGATGATCTTTTTCATTTTTCGTTTCTCCTTTTGTTCTTCCAATATGAGAACACTCATTTCTTATTTGTAGTCTTTCATGCTACGCCCTTAATGATAGCGTCCTTACGTAAAATGAAAAATCGCGCTCATGTAAAATACATGTAAAGCGCGATAAAAGTCCTCGCAGGACTTTTTTGACAAGCTGTTGAAAGCCTACTAAAAACATGGTATTATAGGGGTATAAAAGAGGTGTTTTGATTTGAAAATTTCCACAAAGGGGCGCTATGCACTGCGTATGCTTCTCGACCTCGCGGAGCATCAGAACTGCGGGTACATCGCGCTCAAGGACATTGCCGAGCGTCAGGGCATATCCAAGAAATATCTGGAGCAGATCATACCGATGTACAACCGTTCCGGTATCCTTAAAACCGAGCGTGGCTCGCAGGGTGGCTACCAGCTCGCCAAGGCTCCGGAGACGCTGACTGTCGGGGAGATACTGCGCTTCACGGAGGGTGACCTCGCCCCCGTTGCCTGCGCCGGTGAGGAGACGCCGGTGTGTACGCGCAGTGCGGACTGCGCCGTGCTCCCGGTCTGGCAGGGGCTGTACAAGGTGATAAACGAATATCTTGACGGCATCACGCTGCAGGACATTATGGATCAGTACCGCGCCAACCCGTCTGATGACTACGTGATATAAGGAGCATGGCTATGGAGTTTAGGCCCGCGCAGGTAAGCGAATTTGACACGATACGTGATTTCTATTGGGATGTGATAGACGACATCCACAGGCACAACATCAATAACGAGAACCTCGGCTGGGAAAAGGGCGTTTACCCCTCGGACGACTATATCCGCGGCAGCCTTGCCGCCGGTGAGCTTTACACACTGACCGACAGCGGCAGTCTCCTCGCATGCGTAATTCTCAACAGCGCGCAGAACGACGGCTACGAAGGCTGCCCATGGAGCATTGACTGCGCCCCCGGTGAGGTCCTGACACCGCACGCTCTCGCGGTTGACCCGAAGCTCCAGGGAAAGGGCATAGGCGGGATAGTGGTGGAGAACATAGTGAAGCTCGCAAAAGCGGAGCACAAAAGGGCGATCCGCCTTGATGTGGTCGGTGCGTGCAAGGCGGCAGAGAAGCTCTACATGCGCTGCGGCTTCCGCTTTGTCGAGGCCAAGAACATGTTTTACGAGGACACCGGCTGGACAGAATTCAAACTGTTAGAGCTGAACCTTTAATTTTAATAAGGAGAGGGATCAATTATGAAAGACGTCAAAAGCATTTGCAGGATAGCATTGGTGCAGGCTGAGCCTGTGATGTTCGATAAGGCCGCGGGACTTGAAAAAGCACTGCGGTACATTGACGAGGCCGCCGCGCAGAAGCCCGACCTCATAGTTTTCCCGGAGCTGTTCATACCGGGCTATCCCATCGGGATGAACTTCGGCTTCAGCATGGGCAAGCGCAATGCCGACGGGCGCAAGGACTGGAAGCGCTACTACGACGCGTCCATCGTCGCGGGCGAGACGGAGTTTCAGCAGCTCGCCGAAGCGGCGAAGAGAACCGGCGCATACATCAGCCTTGGTTTTTCCGAGCGCGACGCGGTGATCGGCACGCTTTATAACAGCAACGTTATCTTTGAGCCGGACGGCTCGTATAAGATCCACCGCAAGCTCAAGCCCACCGGCTCCGAGCGCCTTGTCTGGGGCGATGCGAACAAGGACTATTTCCCGATAACCGAGACCCCGTGGGGGCCGGTCGGCAGCCTCATCTGCTGGGAGAGCTATATGCCGCTCGCGCGCGTGGCGCTCTATCAGAAGGGCATTACCATCTACATCTCCCCGAACACCAACGATAACCCCGAGTGGCAGGCCACGATACAGCACATTGCCATCGAGGGCAAGTGCTACTTCATTAACTCCGACATGATAGTCCGGCGCAGCTCCTACCCCGCCGATATCCACGAGCGGGAAATGGTCGAGCAGCTGCCCGAGTACGTGTGCCGCGGCGGCAGCTGCGTCATCGACCCCTACGGGCACTATGTGACCCAGCCGGTCTGGGACGAGGAGACTATAATCTACGCTGACCTTGACATGAACCTCCCCGCCGCCTGCAAGATGGAGCATGACGCCGTCGGCCACTACTCGCGCCCCGACGTGCTCGAACTTATAGTCAACGAGAAATAACGGCAGGACTGAAATGGCGATAACCTTGATTGCGTCGCTTATCATTATGGCGGCATATTTTCTCCTGCTGTACGGCGGAGTAGGCTTCATTCAGGATAAGAAGTTCTTCTCCTCCGCGCCCAAGGAGAACCTGGACGCGATCCCGGATAAGAAACCGGAGCGCTTTCCCGGCGCGCACATTGTCGGCTGGATAATATGCGTGACGGCAATACTGATGTTCATCGGCGCGTTCACCCTCGCCGCGCGGGACGGCGTGAGAAGCGGCTATGGCTTTCTCAAATTCTTCGCGCGCTTTCTCGCGATGCTCTATATCATGGAGATATACGATATATTCTTTTTTGATTGGTTTCTGCTGTGCCGCTCGAACTTTTTCCCTCACTTCTACCCGGAGCTCAAGGGAGTCGGCGGGCCGCATCAGTTCGGCTACAATAAGAAGACGCATATACTGCACTTTGTCATATATATCCCCGCCTGCGCCGTGCTCGCGTGGATATGCACTCTACTGTAAGCTGCAAAGATCTAATCACACCGCCGTACTGCGCAGTACAAGGGGGCTATGATGGAAAAAGAAATACTGAAAGAACCCGTTTTCGCAAATGAGATCGTCGAGATCATAAAACGCTCTCCCTCGATAGCCGATATGCGGGAGCGTCTCCGGGACTACCATAACAACGATATCGCGCAAAGCCTTGAGCTGCTGAACAGAGCAGAGCGGGATCTTCTGTATAGCGCGCTCGACGCGAAATGGCTCGCCGATATCATCTCCTATATCGATGATCCGGCTGAATACATCGAAGAGATTGGCATAGACAAGCTTGCCGAGATCATCAACGAGATGGACGCGGACGACGCAGTTGACCTCTGGGCGGACATAGATGAGAGCGTCAGGGTCAAGCTCCGCCCGATGATCGACGATGAGACCAAGACGGACATCCGGCTCATCAATTCCTATGCCGAGGACGAGATAGGCAGCCTCATCACGACGAACTACATCTGCATCGGCAAGGACCTCACGATCCGTCAGGCGATGCATGAGCTGGTGCAGCAGGCCGGGGAAAACGACAATATATCAACTATCTACGTAGTCGACGAAAAAGAGTGCTTCTGCGGCGCTATCGATCTCAAGGACCTTATCGTGGCGCGTGAGAACGTCGAGCTGGACACGCTGATAAGCTACGCTTACCCTTACCTGCTGGATCACGAGAAGATCTCGGAAAGCATCGAGAAGATAAAGGATTACGCCGAGGACTCGCTGCCTGTCCTCAACAAGAGCAGAAAGATCATCGGTATCATCACCGCGCAGGATATTATCGAGGCCGTCGATAACGAGCTGGGCGAGGACTACGCAAAGCTCGCAGGTCTGTCCGCGGAAGAAGACCTCAACGAAACGACGAAAGAGAGCATGAAAAAGCGCCTGCCGTGGCTGATAATTCTGCTGTTTCTCGGCATCGGAGTATCCGCCGTCGTCGGCGCGTTTGAGGACGTCGTTGCCGTCCTGCCCGTGGTGATATGCTTCCAGTCCCTGATCCTCGACATGGCCGGCAACGTCGGCACGCAGTCCCTCGCAGTCACCATACGTGTACTGATGGACGAGAACCTGAACCGCGGGGACAAGCTGCACCTGATAGCAAAAGAGATAAAGGTCGGCTTCTGCAACGGCGCGCTGCTCGGGATACTGGCGCTTGTCTGCCTCGGGATATACATAGCGCTGTTCAAGGGCTATTCCCTCGGCGCCGCGTTCCTGATATCAGGCTGCGTCGGCTTCGCGCTTCTGGCCGCGATCATCATTTCAAGCCTTGTCGGAACACTGGTTCCGATGTTCTTCCACAAGATAAAGATCGACCCGGCTGTGGCCTCCGGTCCGCTCATCACCACGGTGAACGACCTTGTCGCCGTCGTGACCTATTACGGCTTTGCGTGGCTGTTCCTGATCCAGCTCTTCAAAATAGTGTAAAAGCAAAACGGACTGCCCCGATGTGAGGCAGTCCATTGTTGTTATTCTTATGTTCTCACTCCGAGAACATCGGGGTGGAGAGGTATCTCTCGCCGGTGTCCGGAAGCAGGGCGACGATGATCTTGCCCTTGTTCTCGGGGCGCCTTGCAAGCTGCGCCGCGGCAAAGACCGCCGCGCCCGAGGATATGCCGACAAGCAGCCCCTCGCGTCTGGCAAGCGCGCGGCCGGTGGCAAAGGCATCCTCGTTCTCGACCGGGATGATCTCATCATATATCCCGGTGTTCAGCGTATCGGGGACAAAGCCCGCGCCGATGCCCTGTATCTTGTGCGGCCCCGGCGTGCCCTTTGAGAGCACCGGGGAGCCCGCAGGCTCGACCGCGACGACCTTGACGTTCGGATTTTTGCTCTTCAGATACTCGCCCACGCCGGAGAGCGTGCCGCCCGTACCGACGCCCGCAACAAAGATATCGACCTTACCGTCGGTGTCCTCCCAGATCTCCGGTCCCGTCGTCTTGAAGTGTGCGGCGGGATTTGCCTTGTTGGTGAACTGGCTGGGGATGAAGCTGTTCGGCGTCTCAGCGGCAAGCTCCTGTGCCTTCGCTATCGCGCCCTTCATGCCCTTTGCGCCGTCGGTCAGAACTATCTCCGCGCCGTAGGCCTTGAGCAGCTTGCGCCGCTCTATGCTCATCGTCTCCGGCATGGTGAGTATAACTTTATAGCCCCTTGAGGCGGCGACGGCGGCAAGCCCGATGCCGGTGTTGCCGCTGGTCGGCTCGATTATGACGGAGTCCGGCTTGAGCGCGCCCCTGGCTTCGGCATCGTCGATCATCGCGCGGGCTATCCTGTCCTTGACGCTCCCGGCGGGGTTAAAGTACTCAAGCTTGCCGTAAACGTCCGCGCCGAGATCATTGTCCTTTATGTAGTTCGTAAGCTTCAGAAGCGGAGTGCCGCCTATCAGATCGGTGATTCTTTCATAGGTTTTCATTGTTAAAAGCTCCTTTTAAATATAAATATACAGTTTTTAATTGTGCTGAGTTCTATTTCCCTGCTGCTATCAACATCGAAACCATATAAATATATATTCCATAAAAAGCGCCCCTATCATTTACCAATAACCTATCGGCTTTGTAGGCGTTATATTAGCACGGGCTTACTCTCTTGTCAAGCCCCATTATGAAAAAAATCAGGGACTGTTTTAAAACAGTCCCCGTTTTTCATTCTGCTGCGGCGTCGGAGCTTTGTCCGTCGCTGACCGCGAGGCTCTTTCCGTGCCAGCTCTGAAAGTGATGCTTTATCGCGGAGGTGATCTGCTGGGCGCACTGCCTGACGTGAATGATCTTTTCCTCAAAATCCTCTCCCGTAAACCGGAAGGTCGGTCCGGAGAGCGTAAGCGCGCCGATGATTCTGCCGTCCCCGTTGAATATCGGGGCGGAGATGGAAGTCACGCCGGAGGTCTTTTCGGCGGTCGTCGTCGCGTATCCCGCGGCGCGTATCCTGTCAAGCTCACGCTCGAACTGATCGTCTATATCGGCATATTTTTTCCGCTCTTCCGAGGGCAGAAAAGCCAGCAGAGTCTTGCCCGGAGAGCCCAGATATATTTCCGCGACGCTGCCCTGCTTCACCATGTTGCGCACAAGCTGGGTGCCTTCGATCCTTATGAGGCACTTTCTCATGCGCTCGATCTGCACATAGATGCTGACGTTTTCCTGATAAAAATCTCTCAGCGCGACCATGTACGGCGGCGCGATATCCTGCAGGATCTTTTCGCCGGTCGCATTATCGGCGTTTGACATTATCATGAATTTCCAGCCGAGCGAGTAGGTCTTTTCCGCTTCGTCCTTAAACAGATAACCGCTTGTATACAGCGCCTCCGACAGCCGGTAGCACGTTGTGAAGTTAAGACCGGTCTTTTTGCAGAGCTCGGTCGCGGTCATTTTCTTGGCAGAGTCGTTTATAAAACAGTCCAGTATTGAAAATGCCTTTTCAAGAGACGTGTTTTTGCCGATAGTGCTTTCTTTTGGTGTATTCATTCTTACGTTCCAACTTAATATCATACTGCTCTCCGGTCAAAATGCGTCATCTTGATCGGAGCTTTTGAAGCAAGCAGTTTCACACCCCGCCCTGGTCGGATCTTCGTGTGAAAACTGTCTGTTATTCTACCATGCATTTCGCAAATGTCAAATGCTTTAACACATGGCAGAACACTTTGTATAAAATTGGGCAGCAAATTTAGTCGGTTATTCATAAAAATTTCACGCGCGTAAAAAAACATCTTGCAAAAACCGCGCCGGTGTGATATATGTGTATTATCGTATTTTGAAAATATATTTTCAAAATACGATAATACACAAGGCGGAGACAACCGCGCTCGCGGTTTCTTATAAAATTTTTAGGAAAGAGAGAGTAAACTTGAAGAACATGCAGAAAAACACAAAGAATCTGCTGAACTTTGCACTGGCACTCGTACTGGGCTTAATAGCAATGGCTCTTATGGGCGGTACAGAGCTGACCGTGCAGGGACAGCGCATGGTGGGTGTATTGGTTGCGATAATGTACATCTGGATAAGCGGATGTATGCCGCTCGCAGCCTCCTGCCTCGTCCTTATCATCCTGGAGACCTTTGCCGCTACCGACTTTACCGGAGCCGTTGAAGGCGGGCTCACAATGTCCAAGGCACTTTCAAAGACCCTGGCGTCTTTTGCGAGCACGACCCCCATGACCGTCATCGTCGGCACGGCTCTGGCTGCGGTCGTCAAGTCGTCCGGTCTGGCTGAGCGCATAGTTTACCTTATCATGCGCCTCGTCGCCGGGAAATCCGGAAAGGCCAAGGCCTCCCGCGTTCTCGGCGCAATGTTCCTTGCGGACGTCCCGGCGTCGCTGATGATCCCTTCCGCCACCGGCAGATGCGCCCTGTACATGTCCATCGCGGAAGGCTTTGAAGGCCCCTTCAAGTTCGGAGATCCCGAGAAAGAGCATAACCCCTTCCAGAAGGCGGTATGGATCGCCGTGGCGCTTATCCCGATAATAATGGGCGGCGCGTTCCTGACCGGCGCGGAAGCAACGATCATGGTCGGCGGTCTCATCGAGGAGACCAGCGGCGTTGCACAGGGCTGGGGCCTCACCTTCGCGGTCCTCTGGATCCCTGCCCTGCTTCTCATGGCGGCCGCCTTCATAATTCTGATGAAGCGCTATCCGTCCAATGTCGGCGACGTTGACGTTTCCTTCATAAACAACAAGCTGGCATCGATGGGCAAGATGACCAGAAACGAGATATACTGCCTGGTCGTTCTCGTGATGATGGTCCTCCTCTTCGTTACCGACTCCATCCACGGCATCCCTGCGACCTTCGTCCTTGTTATCATGTGCGCGCTGCTCTTCCTGCCCGGCATCGGCCCCGGCAATTGGAAGGTCGACGGAAAGAAAATATCCTGGGACGGTTACTTCATAATCGCAAGTGCAATGGGCTTCAGCAGCCTGCTGAGCAGCTTCGGCGTCATGAAGTTCTTTGCCGATAAGATCGCTCTGCTCGGCATACACAGCTATCTTGTCGCTCTGCTTGTTATGATCGTCGTCACTCTGCTGGTGCGTCTCGGCATCGCCTCGATAACCTCCGCGGCAACGCTTCTCGTACCTATCTCTATGGCTGTCGGCTCCGCTGCCGGACTGAACCCCGCGCAGATAGCATGCCTTGCATGGATAACCTACGTGTTCTGCCGCATTTCCTTCTTCCTGCCGCACCAGGGCGCTCAGCTCATCATGACATACGGCGTCGGCTTCTATACGAAGGAGGACCTCATGAAATCGGCCTGCGTCATTACCGCAGCCGCAGTAGTCATCTACTTTATCTGGGGCGGATTCATCGCACCCCTGATCTACAGCATCGCATAAAAAAGGCCGCATGAACCGCGGCAGAAAAGGAGATTGAAAATGAGCAAGAAGTTAAAAGAAATACTCAAGCAGGACGGCATTCTGGTGCTGCCCGGCGTTTATGACGGACTTTCCGCAGTCGCCGCAAAGTCCGTGGGCTTTGAAGCGGTATACATGACCGGCGCAGGCGTGGCTTATTCCACGCTCGGCCGTCCCGACGTCGGCCTGCTTTCCCAGACCGAAATGGTCGAAAAGGCAAGCTATATATGCGACGCGATAGACATGCCGGTGGTCGCCGACGGCGACACGGGCTACGGCAACTACCTGAACGTTATCCGCACGGTGCAGCTCTATGAAAAGGCCGGCGTCTCCTGCATACAGCTCGAGGATCAGGTCATGCCCAAGCGCTGCGGACACATGAGCGGCAAAGAGCTCATTCCCGCAGAAGAAATGGTCTCCAAGCTCAAAGCCGCCTGCGACAGCAGAAAGAGCGAGGATTTCCTCATCATGGCGCGTACGGACGCACGCGCGGTATATGGCCTTGAAGAAGCCATCCGCCGGGCGCACATGTATCTCGAAGTCGGCGCCGATATCCTTTTTGTCGAGGCACCGCAGAGCGAGGAGGAAATGCGCGCTATATGCAACGAGTTCAAGGGCGTTCCTCTCATAGCCAACATGGTCGAGGGCGGAAAGACGCCGCTGCGCTCCAAGGCCGAGCTTGAGGACATCGGCTACAAGATCGCTCTCTATCCCGGCGCGTGCGGCAGAGTGGTGTCGAAGGCGCTTGTCGGTCTGTATCAGGAGCTCTACACTAAGGGCGACACGAAGGACTACCTCGATCAGATGTACATATTCGGCGAGCTCAATAAGCTCATCGGTCTTGATGATATCAAGGCTCTCGAGCAGAAGTACAAGGTCTGAACAATTATCCCCCCGTTATACCCGCCGGCAGGAAATGTCGGCGGGTATACAAAAATGGACGGATATAATGCCCGGCGGAAAGAAGGAAAGCTTTGAACATAACAATAATTATTCTCGTGCTGTATTTCGCGGCGGTGATGGCGGTCGGCTTTCTTGCCACACGCAGGACAAAGAGCGCCGCGGCCTTCCACGGGACTGAGATGGGACTGTTCGCGATCGTGTGCGCCTCAGCGGGCGAATGGCTCGGCGGAACAGCTACGACCGGCGTGGCTGAATACGGCTTTATGTACGGCCTCTCAGGCGCGTGGTACACAGTGTCAAACGGTATAGGCGTCATGTTTCTGGCGCTCTTTTTCACGAAGCTCTACAGAAGCACCGGCTGCATAACGGTGCCGGGGATCGTCGGCAAATTCCTTGGGCAAAAAGCAAAAAAGGTGTCCGCCTTTCTGCTTATAATCGTTATGCTGGCAGTCGGCGTTTCGCAGATGATAGCCGCCGGAAAACTTGGGCAGAGCCTTACGGGCTTCAGCTTCAGCGCCTGCTGCGTCGCTTTCACACTTATCTTTATAGCCTACACACTGCTGGGCGGTATGCACGCGGTGGCATCAACAAACAAGGTGCATCTGTTCGTGATGTACGGCGGGATGATATTCGCGCTGCTCGGGGCATTCAGGCTGTTTGACAGCGGGGCGGACTTCCGCTCTGAAGTCGGCGCGCTTGACCGGCTTACCGGCGGTGATTTTCTCGGAATGACCGCGATAGGGCTGCCGAAGGTAAGCTCATGGATAATTGCCAGCGTCCTCGGTGCATGTACCGCACAGGCAGGAATACAGCCGGTGCTCGCAGCTAAAGACGTTCCGACCGCGAAAAAGGCCTGCATGCTGACTGCGCTCGTCACAGCGCCGTTCGGCTTCATCTCCGCCGCGCTCGGGATCATCGCGCGGCTGCTCAGCGAGCGCGGAGAGCTTATCGATATAAGCGGACATGTGGTAACGGACGGGAAGCTTGCTCTGATGGCACTCATCGCAAAGCTCCCGGCGGCATCAGGCGGGGTGATCCTCGCGGCGATACTTGCGGCGATACTCTCAACGATATCTCCTATAATCCTTGCTGCGGGCACTATGTTTGTAAAAGACATCTGCGGCGAAGAGGCCGCCAGTGAAGCTCATGACAAGCGGCAGCTTACGCTCAGCCGTGCCGCCACGGCTACCGCTGGGGTCATATGCTCCGCCGGGGCGATCGCGCTGGTAGATAATTCCGCTATCCTTGACCTTGTATATTCGGCCTACTCCCTGCGCGGCACGATATTTGTGATCCTGCTCATGGGCATTTTCTGGCAACGAGCCTCGGAAAAAGCCGCTTGTCTGAGCATGGCTTTTACCGCGGCAGTCCTTATCGGCTGGGTCGTCGTCAGCTTTGTGACCGGGAAGCCGCCGGTCGCGGAGTGGCTTACCGATACCTACGTGGCGGTTTTCGCCGCGGTCGCGAGCATGGCGGTATTCAGCGCGATATATCCGAAGCAGGAGCAAGCCCCCTCCAATTGAAGAAAGCTCCGCATGATATTATTACCGACTGCACCGCCTTGACAGCTCGGCAAAACCGCTCTATACTGTCGCATATCAAGCACATGGGTTTTGTATGATTTAGAGGTCACGCCAATGAAAAAAGCACTGATCGCGATGAGCGGCGGGGTCGACTCCTCGCTCGCGGCAAAGCTGATGACGGATATGGGCTTTCAATGCATCGGCTGCACGATGAAGCTCTATAACAACGAGGATGCAGGCATCGAGCGCACGCGCACCTGCTGCTCGCTCGACGACGTGGAGGACGCGCGCAGCGTCGCCTACGCGCTGGGCATGCCGTTCTACGTGTTCAACTTCACGGACGATTTCCGCGGCACGGTCATCCGCCGGTTCATCGACAGCTACGAGCACGGCGTCACGCCGAACCCGTGCATCGACTGCAACCGCTTTATGAAGTTCGGCAAGCTCTTCGACCGCGCAAAAATTCTGGGCTGTGACTACGTCGTGACCGGGCACTATGCGCGCATTGAGGAGCAGGACGGCGTCTTTCTGCTGAAAAAGGCGGCGGACGAGAGCAAGGATCAGAGCTACGTGCTCTATGCCATGACGCAGGAGCAGCTCGCGCACGTCATGTTTCCGCTCGGCGGCATGCGCAAAACCGAGGTGCGCGCACTCGCCGAAAAGTGCGGCTTTGTGAACGCGGCAAAGCCCGACAGCCAGGATATCTGCTTTGTCCCGGACGGGGACTATGCCACTGTCATCGAAAAGCACACCGGGCGCAGGCCGGTGTGCGGGAACTTCGTGGACAGCTCCGGCAACGTTTTAGGCCGGCACAAGGGCGTGATACACTACACCATCGGTCAGCGCAAGGGGCTCGGCATCTCCGCGCCCTCGCCGCTGTACGTCTGCGATATCTGCCCGCGCACGAACGAGGTCGTCCTCGGGAGCAATGAGGAGCTGTTCCGCCGCGAGGCGGACGTTACAGACTTCAGCTGGATAAGCGGCAGTGCGCCCGCGCATGAGCTGCGCTGCAAGGCGAAGATCCGCTACCGCCACCCCGAGCAGTGGGCAACGGTGACGCCGGTCGGGAACAACGCCGTCCGCATCGTCTTTGACGAGCCGCAGCGCGCGATAACACCCGGGCAAGCCGCCGTGCTCTATGACGGGGACACCGTCCTCGGCGGCGGAGTGATACAGAAAAAGACAAACGGGAAAGACCTTTGACCGGTCTTTCCCGTTTGTTGTTACTCAAGTTTTATTCCTTGACGGTGCCGTCGGGGTTAAACAGCGGCAGCGGAGCGAGGCAGATGATGTCATGTCTCTTCTGCGCGTCGCCCTCGGCGAGGACTGCCATCCTGCCGGCGACGATGCCGCCCGCACGGTTGACGAGCTCCTCCATAGCGCGGAGGGATTCGCCGGTGGAAATAACGTCATCAATGATGAGCATGCGCTTGCCCTTGATGAGCTCAGCGTCGGCGGTGTCGATGACGAGCTTCTGCACGCTCATCGTGGTGATGGACTTTACGTCCACCTCGAACACACCGGACATATAGGCCTTGGGGCCTTTGCGGGCGAGGAAGTACTTATCCGCGCCGCTCTGGCGGGCCATTTCATACAGCAGAGGGATCGCCTTGGCTTCCGGTGCGATCAGGTAATCGTACTCGGGAGCGCGCTTGAGCAGCTCGGCGGCGCAGTGAACGGTAAGCTCCACATCGCCGAACATGACGAATGCGCCGATGTACAGGTCGTCAGATACCTTGCACAGGGGCAGCTCGCGTTTCAAGCCGGCAACGTCCATCTCGTAAGTCATTTTTTTGATTCCTCCTGAGAGTCATATATAATAGAACGAATTTATTTTACAGAAATCACGGAAAAAATCAAGAACTATATTAAAAAAATCCGGAAAAATCAGTCATCATTGGGCAGGAATTTTATGCTGCCTAAGCCGATACTGCGTTCAAGCGCATTGTTTTTGTACATCGTACCTGTTTACGCATTTATATTTCACCGCAAATTGCAGTTGTATTTTATAGTAAAGCATGCTCGAGAGGGAAATAAAGTCTTTCCCCTTTGCCCGGCTTTGCAAGCGGCGTATGAGATGATATAATTTTTTTGTACATTTTTCAGCAGGTGCAATTTTCTCCCGCGGAATACGACTTGGATAATGTAAGGAGGTTCAGATATGACAGACACCTCGATCATAGATCTGTATTTCAAGCGCTCGGAGCGGGCGATAGGCGAAAGCCAGGCTTCCTACGGCGGCTACTGCTACCGTGTAGCGGACGGCATTCTCCGCGATGCGCGCGACTCTGAGGAGAGCGTGAACGACACATGGCTTGCAGCATGGAACGCCATACCGCCGACGCGCCCGAACAGCCTCAAGGCGTATTTCGGCGCGCTGACCCGCCGCATCTCCGTCGACCGGCTGCGCCGCCGCTCCGCTGCAAAACGCGGCGGGGGTGAGGCTCTCATTGCGCTTGAGGAGCTTGCCGAGTGCATCCCCTCAGGTTTCAGCGTGGAGCGGACGATCGAAAACAAGCTGCTGATACAAGCATTCAACGCCTTTCTGGCATCCCAACCGGAGGCGGAGCGGAACCTCTTCGTTGCGCGGTACTGGTACGGTCTGCCGGTGGATGAGATAGCCGCGAAGCTCGGGATGAAGAAGAACACGGCGCTCTCCACGCTGCGGCGTATGCGGCTGCGGCTGCGCGGCCGGCTCGAAAAGGAGGGCCTGCAGTGACAAAAGAGCAGTTCTTTGACGCTTTCGGGCAGATAGACGGCGCTTATGTTCTCGCCGCCGGGGATGCTCTGTATGTGGAAGCCGAGACGGCGCACGTCTCATATAAAAAGCTTGCGCGCACGCTCATCATCGCGGCGGTCATTGCGGCGCTGCTGACGCTGACGGCGTATGCTGCGGGGTGGTTCGGGCTTACGGGCAGAGTTATAAACGACCCCGGCGGCTGCGCGCTCCCCGGTGAGGCGGGAGAGACGGTCGACCGGCTGCGCACAGTGCACCACCGGGACTATGTCTCCCTCGGCGGCGTGATAGGCTCGGCAGAGTATCAGGCGGCAGCTGAGTGGCTGGCATTCAAAGGCGACTATGCCGACAAGCAAACCGCGGAGCAGACAGAACGTGAGCAGCCCTACTACGAAT
>CAVFGM010000008.1:12462-13012 GCA_963621955.1 Bacteroidaceae bacterium | reverse complement strand
CCTCATAAGAAAATACGGTGGTGCCGCAAGCATTGACGCAGGACACGAGGAGCCGATATATAGGAAGAGCAACCAAAACGCCAAGGCAAAGCGCATGATTGCAATCGCGGCACGGCGTTTCATCGAAGACGGTGATACAATTGCACTCGGTTCAGGGACAACTGTTGCTGAGCTTGCAAGGCAGTTTGACAACTTCAAGAGAGGCACCGTTTATACAGATTCTTTCCTTGTCGCTGAAATTCTCCAGAAGAACCAGAATATAGAGCTGTGGATAAACAGCGGCATAATACACAGCCGCGCCGGTTATATAGTCGGGCCAAGTGCCGCAGGGCTTTTTAAAGATCTGCGAGTGGACAAGCTCTTTTTGAGTTGCGACGGCTTTGATCCGGAAATCGGCGCCTATGGCAGCACCTTTGCCAACGCCAGTGTTGAGAAAGTTATGTGCGGCTGCGCGAAAGAAACTTTCCTGCTTATTGACTCTTCGAAGATCAACCGCAAGACCACTACGCTTGTTGCGGGCATCAACCGTATCGATCATGTCATCACAGAC
>CAVFGM010000008.1:0-12452 GCA_963621955.1 Bacteroidaceae bacterium | reverse complement strand
ATCACAGACAGCGGCTGCGATCCGGAATGTCTGAGGATTCTTAAAGAGAAGGGCGTGGATGTTACGCTCACCGGCGGGAAAAAGACGCTTACCGAAAGATGACCCACCGCGCCTCAACCTAATATGTGCGTTTACAAAAACCATCAAGCGGAAGCTTGGTGGTTTTTGCGTCCGCAGCAGAAGTATACATCGCAAACGGGAGCGCAGTCAAATTTAGAGAGGATTTTTCAGTGCGCATATGTTAAGCAAAACGAGCATATCTAACGAAAAAAGGGCGATTGCAGTCCAAAAATGTTATTGCGCACTGCTATGAAGAGTGCAGCATATGTTAAAACCATCTAATAGATGTCGGCATTATTTGGTGTTATTGCAGAAAAAAGCGTTATTATTGCGATGATTTGCGCGGTTAGTGCATTCCAGCCGGATAACGGCACATTGCGCATTTGCTTCAAACATAACCTAAATGGCTGCCTCATCTATGCTGGCGGCGTATTGTTTAATAATATGTGAGCCGTGCTTATACCGCGCAAATCTGCTTCGATTTGCGCGGTTATTTGTTTGAATGAACAGTTTCGGCAAGATGATATATTGCAATATGCAAAGAGCATGAGACAGCCATCGGCGGCCAAGGGAAATAAAAAAGCCAAAAAGTGACCAAAAACACTTTAAAATGCACGATTGCCAATATTTGCAATTAGCCCAAAGGTTCAAAATTTATTGACAAATCCAACATATAGCCATTAAACTTGCATCAGAAAGTTGATTGGAGCAAAGCACGGGCGAAACAGCGCGGGCTATTCCGATCGGCATGACAGAAAGCGAAAAAAGAAAAAATTAGGAGGAAAAACAAAAGTGAAAAAATTCAGAAAAGCACTGGCTCTGGTTCTGAGCGTCCTGATGTGCGCTGCCTTCCTTGCCGCCTGTGGCAGCACCGGCAGCACCGCTGCCGAAACCACCGCCCCGTCGGCGGAAGCCCCCGCAGATGGTTATAAAGAAACGCCCACCTACACCTGGCAGATGCCCACCACCGAGCATTCCGGGCGCCCGATCACCAATGCAATGCAGCGCTTTGCAGACAGTGTCTATGAAGCGACCAAGGGCGATATCGTTATAGAAGTCTGCGCCGACGGTCTCCTTGGCGACTACACGACCAACTTCGAAGAGATCATGCTCGGCACGCTGGCGATTCAGGCCAACACTATGTCTACCGACTATGACGCCCGTCTTGTTATGACCCGTATTCCTTATATATGCAGCAGCTATGAGGATATGGACAACACCAAGGAAGGCACATGGTACTATGATCAGCTCAACACCGTTCTCAATGACCTCGGCGCAGAGCTTATCTCCAACTGGCCGTCTGGTTTCCAGGGCATTGGCGGTACGAGCGTCGGCGATGTTACCACGCTTTTCGATCCGACCGTGAAGCAGGATGCGATCTGCCGTGTTCCGTCCATCATTTCCACCCTTGCAACCGCTGAGGCTTTCGGCTTCCAGACTGTTACCATCGGCTTCTCCGACCTCTATTCCGCACTTCAGACCGGTATGTGCGACTGCTTCATGGGCTGCACGGATATTGATACCGCGCTCAACTTCGGCGATGTCGCTACCACCTATGTCTACGCGAACTACATTCTCCAGACTCAGCCTGTCGTCATGAACAAGGAAATATTCGACAGCCTGCCCGAGGATTACCAGCGCATTATCAAGGATTGCGCAGAGGCAGAATTTGACGGTATCTGCACCGAGCTTCAGGAGTACAGCGAGCAGGTCATAGGCGAGCTCGAAGCAAAGGGCTTCACCACCTACACCCCGACCGAGGAAGAGCTCAACGGCTTCGTTGAGTACGTGCACGAGAACGTATGGCCGACTATTGAAGAGCTGATGGGTACCGAGTTCTACCAGGGCATGCTCAAGGCGTTCAATCTCGAAGCCTGATAAAAAGTAATAGTTTTATAAATGAGAAGGAGAGATGGTATCGGTTTCTCTCCTTCTCAGAATATAAGATAGGCAAACTATTTTTGCTATAGAATGAGGTGCAATATGACCCGTTATCAATTGTGGATTGAAAAAACGGCCGTCTGGAAAGCACTCCTTTCGGTCGAGCGAATCATTCTTATTGCTACCGGCGCATTCAGCGCGCTGCTTGTTACATTTAACGTGCTGTGCCGTTATATCTTTAAGGTTGATGTTTTTGCAAACGAAGAAATTATCACTCTTGTGACCCTTTGGATGTACTTCATCGGTGCGGGCTACTGTTCCGCTACTGAGGGGCATATCAAGGCCGACCTTATTGCCCCGGCAATAAAATCCGGCAGAGGCAAGAAGATCGTCAAAATATTTGTCAATGCCGTTACCGTTATTGTGGAAGGCTTCTTCACCTATTACGGTTATAACTATCTGCTTTGGTGCATCGGCAGAAACGGACGCACCCCCGGTCTGGGGATTCCCATGGTAGCTTCACAGATGACGCTCTTTATCGGCGTCGCGCTGATGCTCATATATACTCTCGTCAGGCTTGCCGGATATATCATGACTCCTGAAGAGGACTTTCTCGTCGAAGCCGAGGATATGCCGGTTACGGTAGAGCTGATGGATGAAGACGAGATCTCAGCTATTGCCACAGAAATCAAAGAGGAGGAGAACAAATGACAACTTCTGCAGCGCTTGCAATTGCTTTTGCGCTCCTTATAGCCGGCCTTGTGATCGGCCTTGAGGTTCCTATCTGTTTTGCCACAACTGCGATTTTCCTCGTGTTTGCGGTTGGCTTCAAGCCGGCGGCGCTCTTCCCGACAGGGTACGGCAGCATTACCAGCGTCGCGCTGCTGGCGATCCCGATGTTCGTTATGTCCGGCGGCCTTATGGAGAGCGGCGGCATCGGCGACAGGCTGGTAAAGTGGGTCTCCGTATTCGTCGGTAAGGTCCGCGGTGCTTTCTGGCATATCGCGATCTGGGGCTGCGCTTTGTTCGGTTCAGTCTGCGGCTCTTCCGTTGCTACGCTGACGTGCATAAGCGGCATCGTTGGCCCGAAGCTGGAGCAGCATAAGTATCCCAGAGAGTGGACGGCGGCCTTCATGTGCTGCGCCGCACCGCTGGGCGCACTGATCCCGCCCTCGACGCTGATGATAATTTACGCATGGTCTGCCGGCGTGTCCGTTCTCGGATGCTTCCTTGCGACTGTCGGACCCGGCATTATGCTTGCAATTCTCCTGTCCATAAACGCATCCGTCGTTGCAAAGAAGCACCCTGAAATCGAGTTCGGCGGCACCGAATGGACCGGCTTCGGCGGCTTTTTCAGAGAGCTTGGCAAGAACACTGTTCATGCTATCCCCGCACTGCTGATGCCCGTGCTCGTTCTGGGCGGCATTTATTCCGGAATCATGACCGCGACTGAATCTGCGGCGGTATCCGTCGTCTACGCGGCCTTCGTTTCCGTCTTTGTTATGAGAACTATAAAGTTCAAGGATCTTGGAAACGCATTCCTGAAGACAGGCAAGTCCACCGGCGCGATCATGGCAATGACCTTCTTCATGGTCATCCTTTCCAACATGCTCGTCAAGGAAGGCCTTCCCCAGATACTGCTGCATGCCATGCTGAGCATTTCCGATAACAAGGCTGTGATCATGCTCATCATCAATGTGTTCCTTATTTTCATCGGTATGATTATGGATAACACCTGCGGCATGATGCTCGTTACGCCGCTGCTTACGCCCATCGTTCTTCAGCTTGGCTACAGCCCGTATACGTTTGCGGCACTGCTGTGCGTAAACCTCGGCATGGGTTCGATCACCCCTCCGGCAGCACCCTTCCTCTATATGACCAGCGAGATGTTCAATGTTCCTACCGCGAAGATAATCAAGCCCGCATGCATCCTCATGCTGACCTGCTATCTGCCGGTACTCATCGCGATCTGCGTGTGGCCTGAAATATCACTGGCACTGCCCCGCCTCGTTATGGGCGCGCAGATCATCGGCTAACGGGAAGAAAGGTATAAATAATGAGAGAAAGTATTCAGGTAAATCAGTCCGCGCGTCTGATAGAAGAAATCATCATGCCCGGAATGCTTAACGACTACAAGATATGCTTCAAGGAGCTGATACTCCTCAATGAGGCGTATGCGGTTATGCTTGCTGACCGCGGCATACTCAAACGCGAACACGCCGGAAAGATCATCGAAGGCTTAAAGTATGTTGAAAAGACCCTGAAGCCGGAGGATCTCAACGGCGAATGGGAAGACATCTACTTCAACATGGAGCGCAACATGTTCAAGCGCGTGGGCAGCGAGATCGGCGGACGTCTACACTGCGGCAGGAGCCGCAATGATATTAATGCCACTGTGCAGAGAATGGAGATCCGCAAAACCGTGTGGGATGTGCTCGATGAGCTGGTTTCCTTCCAGAAGCTGCTGCTCGAAAAAGCTGAAGAGAACAAGGACGCGGTAATGACGGGCTATACGCACTGGCAGCCGGGACAGCCTATCACTCTCGGATATTACTATATGTGTATCTTCAACGCCCTTTCCCGCGATTTTGACAGGATAAAGAATGCCTACGAAAATCTCAATCAGTCACCCTACGGCGCAGCGGCGTTTGCGGGAACCGGCTTTGACATCGACCGGCAGCAGCTGAGCGACCTCCTCGGTTTCGACGCCGTGATGGAAAACTGCATGGACTGCATTGGGTCGAGAGACTATGTTTATGATCTGCTTTCGGCGTATTCGTCACTGGCGATCAACCTGAGCCGCATGGCTGAGGATATGTATTTCTGGGCGACCTTTGAAAACGGAATACTTGAACTAGGCGGAGAGATAGCAAATTGCAGCAGCATAATGCCGCAGAAGCGCAATCCGACAACGCTTGAATATACCAAGGGCAAGACCGGGCATATCATAGGGCAGCTGATGGATGCTCTTGTGGCTGTGAAGGCAGCGCCTTATACGAACAATATGGATATATATGAAGCGCCGGCCGCCTATTTTACCAGTCTCACGCCGCTGCACCACATAATGGTTTCCATTTCCGAATCCGTCAAATATACATCTCTGCGTAAGGACGTCGCCATTAGGAAGGCCGGAGAGAATCTCTGCACGGTGACAAGCCTTGCAGACCACTGGGTCAAGACCGAAGGCCTCTCGTTCACTCAGGCGCATGATATCGTCGGCAATATTGTATCTATCATAATCGCGAACGGCAAGCTTATCGCAGGTATCACTCCTGAGCTTGTGGCTGCGGAGTCGGAAAAGTCGCTTGGCAGACCTATAATCATGACCGCAGAAGAACTGCGCAGTGTCCTTGATCCGTATGAAAACGTCCAGAGCAAGACCGCGTTTGGCGGCCCCAGCATCGTCTGCATGGATCACATGCTGGATAAAGCGGCCAACCAGATGAATAAGGAAAAACTGTGGGTCAACGACATAAAGGCAAAGGTCTCAGCGGCGTATGAGGAGCTCGACAGACAGGCTACCATTCTTGAAGAAGAAAATGTATAACGGTTGGAGATTAAATAATGGAAAGAATCAGAATACCCGATGAAGAGTATCAGATACGCATAAAAAATGCCGCCAAGCTTGCCGGTGATATGGGGCTTGACATTCTCATTGTAAACGGAAATGAAGCAGACTACGGAAACGTCAGATATCTTTCAGGCTTTTGGCCGCTGTTTGAACGCTGCGGTATCGCGATAAGCCCGAGCGGAAAAGCAGCCATAATGGTTGGCCCCGAGAGCGAATACTTTGCGGCGCGCTTCGGCAGAATAGAGAAGATATTTATTCTGAGAGAGTACAGAGAATCTGCGGACCCCAGTTATCCTGAGCTTACGGTGAGCACATACCGGGATGTCGCCCGTTGGCTCGGAGTTTCCGGAGAGAAGCTCCGTATCGGCGTAGCCTCTTGGCTGGACACGAACGTAATAATGTTCAACGGCATTAAGGAAGCATTCCCGCAGGCGGAGATAATCCGTGCCGACTCTATAATGAAGACTCTTCGCTCGGTGAAGAGTGACAATGAGATCGCGTGCATCCGTGAAGCGGGGCGCATCACTACCAAGGCGATCCAGGATGCCATTAATGCCATCCGTCCGGGTATGACCGAGCTTCAGCTTGTCGGTATCGCGCAGAAGTCGATCTATGAGCAGGGCGCGGAGTATGAGGGTATGCCGATGTACATTCTCTCTAATCTCTCCACAAAATTTGCTGTGTCGAGACCGACCTACAATGTTTTCCAGAAGGGCGATCTTATCCAACTCAATCTGTCCGCAAAGGTCGACGGCTACTCACCGTCTGTTGGCTGCCCGGTATGCATAGGCAAGCTTGACGGCTTCAAGCGCGAGCTTGTGGAGTTCTGCTTTGAGGCGCACAAGTGGACAGAAAAGTCGCTCCGAGCCGGCATAACCGCTTCGAGCGTTTCCAAGGATTTCCTTCAGCTGTTCAAGGATCGCGGCTATGAAAAGAATTATCTTTACGGGCCGTGCCACGGGACTGGCCTCATTGAGGTCGAGGCACCCTGGATGGAGACGAACTCGGATTATCCGCTGCGTCCGAATATGACTTTCGAGATAGATACATTCGCCTTCGGTGATGACTTCGGAGTCCGCTGGGAGAAGCCGATAGCAATCAAGGAAGGCGGCGTTGAGGTTCTCGGCAGCTTTAAGGAAGAGATAATAGAACTCGACTTTTAAGTTTATAACGACTCAGTAATTTGAGATATGTATAGCCTTCCTTTTAGATAACTACAAACAGCAAGTGAGCTGTCAAAAAGAACCAATTGACAAATCGCAGGTTCTCTCCGCATTGGTGATGAACCTGCGATTTTCAATCATTGACAGCAAGCGGAGAGGAAATTGAGACGCTGAAATGAGTTCGCATAGAAAATTTATTATGCAAGTGGAGGATATTGACAAATGAAAGAACGCGAGTTGTTTCTCGGCATTGAGCTTGGCTCAACACGGATCAAAGCGGTTGCTGTTGATAATCGCTTTGATCCGTGTTCCGCTGGAAATTATACATGGGCATCCAGCTATGAGAACGGCATTTGGACTTATCCCTTAGAGCAGGTCTGGGTGGGACTAAGGGCTGCAATCTCAGGGATCGAACATCGGGAGTGCACTTCTGCAATGGGTATTTCCGGTATGATGCATGGCTATCTGGCCTTTGACAAGGAGTGGAATTTGCTGGTGCCTTTCCGGACATGGCAAAATACTATGACCGCACAGGCAGCAGCGGAGCTGTCGGAGGTCTTCGGATTCAATATTCCGCAGCGCTGGAGTATTGCGCATCTCTATCAAGCTGTACTGAATGGTGAGGAGCATGTTGAAAAAATTGCACATATCACGACGCTTGCGGGCTATGTGCATTATAAGCTCACAGGCGTCAATGCTATAGGTGTCGGTGAGGCCTCTGGAATGTTCCCCATTGACAGCAAAAAACTATGCTACGATGCGGGTATGATAGATAAAACGAATGCCCTTCTGTCAAGCCGCGGGCTTCCTTGGCACGTGGAGGAAGTTCTCCCGAGTGTTTTTTCCGCGGGCGCACGCGCAGGTAATCTTACTGCGGAAGGGGCGGCGCTGCTTGGCAATTTGCTGCCTCCGGGGCTCCCAATGGCTCCCCCGGAGGGAGATGCGGGAACCGGAATGATCGCCACCAATGCTGTTGCTCCGACCACCGGCAACGTATCCGCCGGGACGTCTATCTTCACTATGGTCGTATTGGAAAAGCAGTTGTCTAAAGTTTATCCTGAAATTGATATGGTAACCACACCTACAGGAAGGCCAGTGGCGATGGTGCACTGCAACAACTGCACAAACGATATGAATTCGTGGGTAGAGCTTCTGCGCGAGAACCTTGCGTTGTTTGGCTGCTCCGTTGACAAGGAAACGCTTTTTACCAAGCTTTATGAAGAAAGCATAAACGGGGATTCTGACTGCGGCGGTATCACCATTTGCAACTATTTGGCCGGTGAACCGGTGACAGGCTTCGAAGAGGGCCGTCCACTTGTGTTACGCAGTCAACAGGCACACTTCACACTGGCCAATTTTTTGCGCGCCCAGCTTTATTCCTCGGTAGCAACATTAGCTGTGGGGATGGATATTCTGAAAAAGGAGGATGTGCGTATTTCAAGAATCGTGGCCCACGGCGGTCTGGTCAAAACACCTGTAGTTGGGCAAAGGTATTTAGCTGCTGCCATAGGCTCTCCTATATGCGTCAAGGAAACTGCTGGTGAGGGCGGTCCGTATGGTATGGCGCTTCTGGCAGCTTACATGATGGTTGGACAGGAAAGCACACTTGAAAGCTTTCTGGAACAAAAGGTTTTTGCAGATACAAAGTCCACTGTGCTTGAGCCGGTATATGAGGACAGTGTAGGATTTAAAACGTATCTTCACCGCTTTTTGAACTGTCTTCATATTGAGCGCGCAGCTGTGGAACACATTTAATAAAAGCGTATTTTGCTACTTGATTTTTAGGAAGCCTTAAATAAATAACTGACAGCGGCGGAACAATCTCAATGTTTTACCCACTATGTACTACCTCCACCCCTCGCGTTTGGCCAAATCCAGCATGCCGAAGCAGAACTGCTCCCACGGTGTCAATGTGGTCTGTAACGGGTCACCCTCGCGGATACGCATAGTTCGGCGGATCTCCTTAGGGATCACGACACGGCCCAGATCGTCGATCCTGCGGACTATTCCGGTAGCTTTCATATATATTTCTCCTTTGGCTCAGATTGTCTTCCGTGATATTGTTTGCAGCTTTTGGGAGTTTATACAATGGCGCGGCAAATGTCGGAACCGACGAATTTCTTGACGTTGTGTGTCTGATGGAATATAATAACATCACATTGAACGACAGGCGGTTATACCGGAAAATGGAACAAGCGTCAAACGTTTTCAGAAAAATAATGCTTGGCATCCTGCTGCTCATCATGTCGGCGGCGCTGGTGCTGACAGCGGTGAACGGCATCACACAGCACTCATATCTGACAGCGCTGCTGGCAGGCGCTGTGTGGGCGTTTACCCTGTACCGCCTGTGTGCGCGCGGCAAGCTAAAGGGGCTGGCTTCAACTAACACGCGGAAAACTGCTCTGCTGCTGACGCTGCTGTGCGCGGCGGTGAATCTCGCGTGGGTGCTCGCTGTGCGCATCGAGCCGTTCAGCGATTATGAAACGTATTGGCAGACGGCATGTGCGCTGGCTTTCGGCGGGGAGATCGACGCGCCGTGGTACATCGCCATGTACCCGCACATCCTCGGCTGCTCAACTTTCCTCAGCGCCTTTCTGAAAATCTTCGGCGAGCACGTCATGGTCGCCGCCGTTATAAACGTTATCCTCACCTGCCTGAGCGGGCTGCTGATATACGGTATCTGCCTGCGCCTTGCGTCTCCGATGACAGCGGCGCTCGCGTACCTGCTGTGGATAGTTTGCCCGTCAAAGCTGATGCTCAATCCGCTCGTGTTCTCCGAGCCGCTGTATACCTGCCTTATTCTGCTGTTCTTTTACCTCATCGTTCTTATTGAGCAGCAGCGCGGGAGCCTGCCGCGGCGGATCGGCATCTGCCTGCTGTGGGGGCTTGCTCTCGGCGTGCTGCTGCGCGCGGTGAATATTGTCCGCCCGATCTCGGCGATACTTATTATAGCACTCGTGCTCTGGCTGCTGTTCCTGCGCGGGTGCGATATAAAAAGCGGCGCGCAGTGGAAAATGTGGCTCGTTATACTCGCGGCGCTTCTCGGCATATACATGGCGACGGGAGAAGTGTGGAACAGGCACGTTGAAAACATGCTCGGTATGGAGCCCGCATCTTTCCCTGTGTACAACATATACGTCGGCTTCAACGAAGAGACGCAGGGGCAGTGGAGCGCGGATGACATGGATCTGCTGTTTTCCTATCTCAGTGAGCCCGGCGCGACGACAAGCGAGGCTCAGGAGAAAATGCTGCCGCACCTGAAGGAGCGCCTTAGCTCGGGGATAGATTTCGGCCGTCTCTTCGCGTCAAAGCTCATGGCGTTCATGGGCAATGACGAGCTCGGCGGCTACACCTACCGCTTTACCCGGCCGGAGCTGTTTGTCAAGCTGTGCATGGTGATATGCAATGTGTTTTATTACGGCTGCATGCTGCTGGCGCTCCGCGGCATATTCATGCTCAGACGCAGCTCAAAGCTGAGCGCGTGCCTGCTGCCGCCGCTGTATATGCTGGGACTTACGCTGGCGCATATGCTGGTCGAGGTCTCGAGCCGGTACCATTACTCGATAATTCCTGTCATTATAATATTGGCCGCCTTTGCGCTGGGCGGCAGCGAAACACCAAGGAGGTCCGCATGACACCAAGACTATTTATCGTAATTCCCTGCTATAACGAGCAGGAGGTTCTCCCGATCACTGCGCCTATGTTCCTCGAAAAGCTCAACTCCCTTGCCGCTGCGGGCAAGATAAGCGCCGACAGCCGCGTACTTTTCGTAAACGACGGCAGTAGAGACAACACATGGAGCATCATTCAGGAGCTTGCAAAGACGGACGAGCATTATATCGGCATCAGCCAGAGCCGCAACCGCGGACACCAGAACGCCGTCCTTGCCGGACTCATGGAGGCAAAGGACAAGTGCGATATCACGATCTCAATTGACTGCGACGGGCAGGACGACATAAATGCGATGGACGCCATGGTCGACGCTTACCTCGACGGCTGCGAGGTCGTCTACGGTGTGCGCTCCAGCCGCAAGACGGACACTTTCTTCAAGCGCTTCACCGCGCAGAGCTTCTATAAGTTCCTCGCGATGATGGGCGCGGAGGTCGTCTACAACCACGCCGACTACCGCCTTATAAGCGCGCGCGTCCTCAAGGAGTTTGCAAACTTCAAGGAGGTCAACCTCTTCCTGCGCGGGCTGATACCGCTCGTCGGCTTCAAGAGCACCTCCGTGAGCTACTCCCGCGCCGAGCGCATCGCAGGCGAGAGCCACTATCCCCTCAAGAAGATGATTGCCCTCGCGGTCGACGGCATCACGAGCCTTTCGGTAAAGCCGCTCCAGTTCATCACAGGCTTCGGCATAATCGTTGCACTGATAAGCTTTATCGGCTGCCTCTGGGCACTGATCACGGCGCTGTGCGGCAAGGCCGTCGCGGGCTGGGCGAGCATGACATGCATCGTCTGCTTTGTCAGCGGCGTGCAGCTCATATGCCTCGGCATTATAGGAGAATACATCGGGAAGATATACCTGGAGACCAAGCACCGCCCGCGCTATATAATCAGCGAGCGAACCTGGGAAGAAGAATAAAAAACAAGGTGTGCCGCAAACACATTGCGGCACTTGAAATCCCCGGCTGAAATCCGTGATTTCAGCCGGGGATTTTGTCCATGCATTATTTTATTTTCACGGCTCTGTGTGTTTCGCCGGTTCTGAGCGGAGTTACGGTTCCGCCGCTGATATCGAAGATGCGTGCGGTGAAGTCCGCCTCAGACTCCGCCTGGATAAGAACCTTGAGCGTGACACTGGATGAATACTCCACATCCTCGACTATGCCGCCCATCACGGTACACTCGGTCTTGAGCCGCTCCGCGCCGGAATATGAGCACGGTACATCCATGCACGACCACGGGCGCACGACCGAGGTTCCCGCCGCGGCGAGCGCGTCCCCCGCGCTTTTTGTGTATGCGCGCAGCAGCCCGCCCGCGCCGAGCAGCACGCCGCCGAAATAGCGCGTGACAACGCAGACGCAGTTGGTCATGTTCTGGCGGCGCAGCACCTCAAGCATGGGGATACCGGCGGTGCCCTGCGGCTCGCCGTCGTCACTGTAGCGCTCGGCACCGTTTCGGATGATATAGCACCAGCAGTTGTGCCGCGCGTCATAGTACTTTTTCTTCATCTCAGCGACAAAAGCCTTGGCCTCGTCCTCGGTCTCGACACAGCGCACATGCCCGAGAAAACGCGAGCGCTTCTCGGTGAACTCGGCTTCGCCCGGGGCGGAGGGGATATAATACTCGCTCAATCCTCCCAGTCCTCCTTGGGTTCAACATAGCCGGGGATGAACTGCTTTACCCTGCCGAAAAGCTCCGGGCCGACAGTGACCTCGGCCTCGATGCCGGAGTCGGTATACTCCATGGAGTGTACCTGCGCCTCGCGGTTGAGGCTGTCGGCAAGACCGGCGCTGGCGTAAGGTATCTTCAGCATAACGCGCTTCTTGCCGCGGTCGAGCATAGCGGAGAGCGCGTCGACAAGCTCTTTCGCCCCCTCGCCGCTGCGCGCGGAGATGCAGACAATGTTCTCTCCGTGGGGCAGGATGCCGATATAGGCATCGCACTTATTGAACACACGGATGCAGGGAGTGTCCTCCGCGCCGAGCTGGCGGATCAGCGAATCGACAACGCGCGCCTGCTCCTCCCATTCGGGGTTGGAGATATCGATGACGTGCAGGAGCACGTCGGCATAGCTCAGCTCTTCGAGCGTCGCCTTGAAGGCCTCGATAAGA
>CAVFGM010000007.1:0-8554 GCA_963621955.1 Bacteroidaceae bacterium | reverse complement strand
CGTCGAGACCGTGCACGGTCTGCCGGTGGTCGTGATGCACGAGGACGATTGGGGTGCGGGCGATGAAGGATGAGCGCGCAAAATGGGATGAGGCTGCGCACGAATATCAAAGCGTGTTCCGCCTTGGGCTGAATGATTACAATGCGGCGCTCCTGCGCTTCTGGCAGGAAAACGGGATGCTCACACCGGGCTGCCGTGTGATAGACATCGGCTGCGGCGTCGGCAAATACGGCGCGTATCTCGCCGGGCTCGGCTGCGACGTGACGCTGACGGATATCTCGGAGAAGATGATCGCCCATGCGCGGGAGAACATGGCACCATACAAGACCCCATGGCATGCCGTCTGCTGTGACTTCAATGAGATCAGCGGCGGGGAGGAGGCGTTCGCGGGGGGCTTCGACCTTGCGATATCCACCATGTCTCCCGCAATACACGATGCAGCGACCGTCAAAAAAATGAGCCGCATGACACGATCATGGTGCTTTACGGCAAATTTCTATGAGTGGCGTCAGCCGCTCCGTGACGCGCTTATGAAAGAGATAGGCATTGAGCCGCGCCCGAAGCATACAGGCGATCTGAAGGCCGGCTGTGCCGCGCTTATACAGGCAGTGACAGACGCGGGCTATGTGCCGCAGGCGAAGTATGTCGGCTATGATTGGTCGGATAGGCGCGGTGCGGAGGAAATGGCGGAGTATATGCGCCGTAATTACTTTGCGGAGGAGCCGGACGCAGATGCGCTGTGCGCCGCCGCACTGGAGCGGCTCAAAGATATATGCGATGCCGACGGCAACGTAAACGACGAAATAAACACGAAAGTGGCGTGGATATATTGGAGAACAGGAGATAGAACATGATAAAAGAGCTGTATGAAAAAGCCGGCGAGCTGCACGGGCACTACTGCCCCGGCCTTGCCATCGGAGTGAGAGCCGCGGCTGCGGCGCTGGATATCCTGAGCCCCGAGAAAAAGGGGAAGAACCTGTACTGCATCGCCGAGAGCCGCGCCTGCTATCTCGACGGGATACAGGTCGTTTTCGGCACGACGGCCGGGAACGGGCGTCTCGAAGTACGCGACAGCGACGAGGCGGCGTTCAACTTCTATGACCGCGAGAGCGGGAAGAGCGTGAGGCTTGCTGCCGCCGCTATGCCGGAGGGACTGAGCCGCGACGAGAAAAGGGACTTTATCCTCACCGCACCGCTCGGCGAGGTATTCACGCAGACGCCTGTGCGTTTTGAAGCGCCGCCGGATCTTCCGCCGAAAAAGAAAAGATAACGAGGGAAACAAAAACCCCGGAGAAAGCTTGGCTTTCTCCGGGGTTGTGCTGTTATTTACTTCACCGCGTCGAGCAGAGCCTGAACACGGTCGGTCTTTTCCCAGCTCACGCCGAGATCTTCGCGCCCCATGTGGCCGTAAGCGGCGAGCTTGCGGTAGATGGGACGGCGCAGGTCGAGGTCGCGGATGATGGCGCTCGGGCGCAGGTCGAACACTTTCTGCACCGCCTCGGACAGGACGGCGTCTGAGACCGTGCCGGTGCCGAAGGTCTCAACGAGGACGGACACGGGAGCGGCCACGCCTATCGCGTAGGCAAGCTCTATCTGGCAGCGCTTTGCGAGTCCTGCTGCGACGACGTTCTTCGCTGCGTAGCGCGCGGCGTAGGCTGCGCTGCGGTCGACCTTCGTCGGGTCCTTGCCGGAGAAAGCGCCGCCGCCGTGGGGAGCGCTGCCGCCGTAGGTGTCGACGATGATCTTGCGCCCGGTGAGACCGGAGTCGCCCTGCGGTCCGCCGATGACAAAGCGGCCGGTGGGGTTGACGAGGTACTTGGTGTTTTCATCCAGCAGCTCTGCGGGGATCGTGGTCTTGATGACCTTTTCGATCATGTCGGCTCTGATCTGCTCGAGGGAGACGTCGGGGGAGTGCTGCGTGGAGATAACGACAGTGTCGACCCTGACGGGGCTGCGCTGCTCGTCGTACTCAACGGTGACCTGGGTCTTGCCGTCGGGTCTGAGATAGGTAAGCTCGCCGGATTTCCTGACGGCGGTGAGCTTCTTTGCGAGCTTGTGGGACAGGGAGATGGCCATCGGCATGAGCTCCGGGGTCTCATCGCAGGCGTAGCCGAACATCATGCCCTGGTCGCCGGCACCGTTCTGGAGCTCGTCATATTCGCCGTTCTTGTTCTCAAGGGACTTGTCAACGCCCATGGCGATGTCGCCGGACTGCTCGTCGATGTTTGTGATGATACCGCAGGTGTCGCAGTCAAAGCCGTATTTTGCGCGGTCGTAGCCGATCTCTCGGATGACCTCGCGTGCGATGCGCGGAATGTCAACATAGCACTCGGTGCTTATCTCGCCCATGATATGGACAAGGCCGGTGGAGACGGTGGTCTCGCAGGCGACGCGCCCCTGCGGGTCCTTCTCAAGGATGGCGTCGAGCACGGCGTCGGAGATCTGGTCGCAGATCTTATCGGGATGCCCCTCGGTCACGGATTCGGATGTGAAAAAGTAATGGCTCATTTATATTTCCTCCTTTGTGTTTTTACAGAACATTGATTTGAGAGCAGTAAAAGGCAGTAAAAAAGCTCCGTCATCCGACGGAGCATAAAGTCTGCATAAAAGCCTCATCTTTCGTATCACCGCCGGATTTGGCACCTTGCATACGCAGGTTGCCGGGTTTCACAGGGCCGTTCCCTCCACCGCTCTTGATAAGGTGTTCAATTATACTGTATATTATAGCAGGTTTTCGCGCCGTGTCAATAGCCAGGGCGGGGGAAAGGTAAATTGATTATTCAAATATATTGTGTTATCATGTGAACAAATACCGCCAATGACTGCATACTGGATATGGAGATAAATGCCATGGATGCACCGAAAAATCTGATTATTATAAAGGGCAAAGATCAAACGGACGCGGTTGCAAGCCTGCGGTTCAGAAACGATAAATGTGAGGTCGTTTATACCAGCGTGCCTGATAAGATATATAAATTCAATGTCAGCAATGTTGAACTGCTGCCGTTCCAGAAGTATATTGATCCGGCACAGGTCATTGTGAAAGCAAACGGGAAAACGATCGCAGATATTGACGGCATTCTTGATTTTGGCTCGTATTATCGTATAGTTCGCAGAGGCAAAAAGGATATGTCATTTCGCAAAAGCGATGTACAGCTTCAGATAAACTGTTTGTCAGATAGTAAAAACCGTGAAGTGTTTGACTATTTCAAAGAGACTGCGGCAGCAATAAGCCTGAAAGAAAATGATTTCAATATTCTGAATGCGCAGTATGAAAGAATTCAGAAAGTCAGTGATGATACTGTATTGGCAAATTATTTTGATCCGTACAAACTGGCTGAAATGCCGCATACCCCGGATACGATTATCTATCCTTTCGGATTGAATCAAAGCCAGAAGTTGGCAGTAGAACGTGCGCTCTCTTCAAAAATCAGCATAATTCAGGGACCGCCAGGCACCGGGAAAACACAGACGATACTCAATATTATTGCTAATATTGTGCTGAACGGGAAAACCGTAGCGGTCGTTTCCAATAATAACTCCGCAACGCATAACGTTGTTGAAAAGCTGGAGAAGAAAAATGCTGCATTTCTGACTGCGTTTCTTGGCAGTGTTGCCAACAAGCAGGCTTTCTTGGACAGCCAGACAGGCGCATATCCCAATATGAAAAGCTGGGAACTGCCGGCAGAGACCCGGCGGGCGCTTGAGGATGAGGTTGCAGTTCTTTCCAAAGAGCTCAATGATATGCTGAACAATAAAAACCGCATTGCAGAAATCGAGCAGGAGCTTTTACGGCTTGCCCCGGAGCAGCACTACTTTGAGGAATACTATGATACCTACGGAGAAGTACCGGCGTGGAATTGGGGACGGCTGTCCTCTAAGAAAATCTTTGCTATTTGGATGGAGCTTGAACAGCATTTGGAGAGCAGTTCAAAATTTGGCTTTTTTCAGAAGCTGTCTATACTCTTTCGCTTTGGGCCGAATTCGCTTAAGTTCCTCCTTAACGCATCGGAAACAGCCATTCCACATTTGCAGAATCAGTTCTACATAGTAAAAAAACAGGAGCTGGAAGATGAAAAGCTGCTGCTGACGCAGAAGCTGTCCAATTATGCTTTTGACGCAAAGATGGAGGAGCTTACGCAAAAATCTCTCTGCTTGTTCCGGGCAGGGCTGGCCGCGCGGTATCGCTGGCAGAATGGCCGAACATGTTATGAGATGGGTGACTTCCGCTGGAATTCTGAAGATTTTACCCGCGAATATCCCGTTGTACTCAGCACAACATATTCAATCAAAGGCACATTGAATTCGGACTATGTTTATGATTATATTATCGTCGATGAAGCATCGCAGGTCAATTTGGCTACCGGAGTGCTGGCTTTCTCGTGCGCAAAAAATATCGTGATAGTCGGAGACTTGAAGCAGCTTCCCAACGTTGTGACGGAGACTGATATCAAAATAAGCGATGCAATTTGGCAAAATTATTCTCTTGAGGAGAGATACCGCTTCTCCACGCACAGCATGCTTTCTTCTGCTTTGGAAACATGGCCGGATGCACCTACCACGCTGCTGCGGGAGCACTACCGCTGCCACCCGAAGATCATCGACTTTTGCAATCAGAAATTTTATAACGGGCAGCTGATTATTATGACAAAGGATAATAACGAACCGGATGCTTTGACAATGTACCGTACAGTTGCGGGAAACCATGCACGAGGACGCACAAATCAGCGACAGATCGACGTAATTCAGCAGGAGGTGATCCCTCGCCTTAGGCAGAGAAATTACAACAGTATTGGTATTATAACACCATATTGCGATCAGGTTTCTGCAATCCGCAAGCAGCTGGGCAATGGTTATGAGGTCGATACAGTTCATAAATTTCAGGGACGTGAGAAAGACGCAATCATCCTCACGTCTGTTGACAATGTAATTTCAGATTTTGTTGACGACCCGCATATGCTGAACGTTGCAGTATCGCGTGCGGTCCATTCACTTGCGGTTGTAACATCGCAGGATTCGCGCAACGATCAGACAAATTATGGAGATCTGATGCGGTACATTGAGTACAACAACCTTGAAGTTATACAAAGCCAAGTGTACTCTGTGTTCGATATGCTTTATCAAGGCTATGCAGAACAGCGCCGAGAATATCTGCAAAAGCACAAGCGAGTGTCAGAGTATGATTCCGAAAACCTCATGTACTCTGTAATACAAACCGTGCTGTCAGAGGAGATATTTTCTGCTGTTGACTGTGCTGTGCATGTTTCACTCGCAATGCTGATTAAGGACTATTCATCCCTTTCGGAGGATGAATGCACATATGCTCGGAACCAACTTACTCATGTAGATTTTCTGCTGTTCAGGAAGATGGACAAGCAGCCTATATTAGCAATCGAAGTAGACGGGACACGCTTCCATGAATACGGCAGCCATCAGGCAGAGAGAGATGAAAAGAAGACCAGCATTTTGGAGAAATGCGGCATTCAACTTCTGCGGCTCAGAACGGATGGCAGCGGCGAGCAGAAAAAAGTTGAAGCAGCATTACTGTCTGCGCTGCGATCATAAAAGTTTGAGCGGCATTCTAAGGAAGTTTTACTGGATTACCAGAGTGACGGATGCAAAGGTGCTCCCCAATTACCACTTGCCTTAAAAACGCCATTATGGTATGCTGACTGGTAGTGAATGGTGCATGAATAACAGTACAGACCGCATCCCGGGTGCCGGGACTTGCGTAAAGATAAAAATACTTTAAGGAGATAAAAGCATGGCAAAATACAACAAGATCACCGCGGAACTCGCCGAAAAGCTCAAGGCGATAGTCGGTGAGGACAGATTCTATTTTGACGGCAGCATTCCCGAGGACTACTGCCACGATGAAATGCCCATCTACGGCAAACGCTTCCCCGAGGCGGTATGCGAGGTGGAGAGCACCGAAGAGGTCGCGGCAATTATGAAGCTCTGCAATGAGAACCTCATCCCTGTTACCCCGCGCGGCGCGGGCACCGGCCTTGTCGGCGGTGCGGTTCCGCTCTGCGGCGGCGTCATTATCTGCACGGCGCGCATGAACAAGATCCTCAGCTACGACATGAAGAACCTCTGCGTCCATACTCAGGTCGGCGTAAGGCTCTGCGACCTCGCGGCGGACGCTCAGGCTCACGGCCTGTTTTATCCTCCCGATCCCGGCGAGAAGACCGCGACGGTCGGCGGCAACGTCAGCACCAACGCCGGCGGCATGCGTGCAGTCAAGTACGGCGTCACCCGTGACTATGTCATGGCGATGACCGTCGTCCTCCCGAGCGGCGAGATAATGAAGCTCGGCAAGACTGTCTGCAAGACCAGCTCCGGCTACAGCCTGCTGCACCTGATCTGCGGCTCCGAGGGCACCCTCGGCATTATCACCGAGCTCACGCTCAAGCTCATCCCTGCGCCCGCCTGCGATGTGTCCCTGATCCTGCCCTTTACCGAGCTTGCTGACGCTATCGCGTCCGTGCCCTCGATAAAGCTTGCAAACCTCGATCCGCAGTCCATCGAGTTCATGGATGCGGACATCGTCAAAAGCTCCGCCGCGTTCACCGGCAACGCCATCTTCCCCACCGAGGTGGGCGGCGAAGCCGTCGGCGCGTGCATCCTCGTCACGCTCGTCGGAAACAGCGAGGATGAGCTCGACCTCAAGATGGAAAAGCTTGCGGAGGTCGCCGAGGAGGTCGGCGCAATGGATGTTCTCGTTGTCGATACCCCGTCGCTGAAGAAAGAGGTATGGGCGGCGCGCAGCTCGTTCCTGACTGCGATCGAGGCCGACACCAAGCTCATCGATGAGATGGACGTCGTTGTCCCGGTCGACAGGATCGCAGATTTTCTCGTCTATGTACGCGAAGTCGGCGCAGAGCAGGGGATAAAGATCCGCAACTTCGGCCACGCGGGCGACGGCAACCTGCATATCTACTGCTGCTCCAACACCATGACCAAGGAAGAGTTCCTCCCCAAGGTCAAGGTCGTTATGGACAAGTGCTACGCCAAGTGCACCGAGTTCGAGGGTCAGGTTTCCGGTGAGCACGCCATAGGCCACGCGAAGAAGGAGTACCTCAAGGAATCCGTCGGAGAGGCCGCATTCAACCTTATGGCTCAGATCAAGCAGGTCTTTGACCCGAACATGATCCTCAACGTCGGCAAGGTCTGTACCTATACCGAAGACGGTGAATAAGCAGACGATCAAAAAGTATCCCGCATCGCCGGTGCGGGATACTTTTTTCGGGCTGGAATGTGCTGAAAACCCTTGACAAATAAAGAAAAACAGCTATAATAATATAGCCTGTCCATGGAGACGGGTAATCCTTGCTCCCGTTCAAACGGGGGCCAACAGACCAGAAGGAGGTGCAACCATGGCAAAAGCAAGCGAAAAGTACGAAGTGATGTACATCATCAACCCCAACCTCAGCGAGGAGGAGACTGCCGCTGTTGTTGAGAAGTTCAAGGCACTTGTGGAAGCGAATGGTACTCTTGAAGAGATGGAGGAGATGGGTAAGCGCAAGCTCGCTTACGAGATCAACTACATTTCCGAGGGCTACTATGTGCTGATGAAGTTCACCAGCGCTCCCGAGTTCCCCGCCGAGCTGGATCGTATACTCGGTATTACCGACGGCATTCTGCGTCGCCTGATTACCCTGCGTGCAGAGTAAGGAGCGATAATTATGCTGAACCATATCACCATTATGGGGCGTCTGACCAGGGATCCTGAACTCAGATACACCCAGTCCCAGACGCCGGTAGCATCCTTCACTGTTGCGGTCGACCGTGATTTCGGCAGCCGCGACGGCGGAGAAAAGCAGACCGATTTCATCGACTGCGTCGCTTGGCGTCAGACCGCGGAGTTCGTCAGCAAGTATTTCACGAAGGGCAGCATGGCCGTTGTTTCCGGCCGCCTGCAGATCCGTGACTGGACCGATCGCGATGGCGGCAAGCGCCGCAGCGCGGAGGTCGTTGTTGACAATATGTACTTCGGGGAGAGCCGCCGCCGCGACGGCGACAGCGGTGACAGCCGCAGCAGTTCATACAGCAACAGCAGCTATGGCAATTCCGGTTCTGCCGGAAGGAGCAGCGCTCCCGCTGCTTCCGCCTTTGCGGAGCTGGATGACGGCGACGGCGAGCTGCCGTTCTAAAATTTTGATAGGAGGATACAGCTTTGGCTTTCGATAAGAACAATCCCAAGAACCGCAAGCGCAGAAAAGTGTGCCAGTTCTGTGTTGATAAGGCCACCTTTATCGATTACAAGGACACCGCAAAGCTCCGCCGTTTCGTGTCCGAGCGCAGCAAGATCCTGCCGCGCCGCACTACCGGTGTTTGCGCCATGCACCAGCGTGAGCTCACCGAGGCTATAAAGAGAGCACGTCAGATCGCGCTCCTGCCTTACGTGACCGACTGATATTAAACAGTAAAAATGAGACGGCTTCGGCCGTCTCATTTTTATAATTGTCAAAGAACCAAAGGTTCTTTGACAAAATGGCTTGCGCTCAGACCCGCGCCTCGCTGCGCTCGACACTCTCTGAGCGAGAAGTAT
>CAVFGM010000006.1:0-2770 GCA_963621955.1 Bacteroidaceae bacterium | reverse complement strand
CCCGTCCTTCTGGTTCTTTGCCATCGCCCTGCTTCTGGGCGGCTGCGAAGGCTCGGCATGGCTGGTCTACTCCCCAACATGGTGGACAATGAACGGCCTCACGCCGACTGAGGCTTCCAACTGGAACGCCATATACACCGTTCTCGCGGGCTTCGTGATGCTCGGCGTCGGCAGCGCCTTCTCCAAGGTCGGCCCGACCGTGTTCTCCGTCATCGTATGCATTGCGTTCTTGCTGTGCATGGTATTCCTTATCATCTTCGGCGTCACTCCGACGACGGTCATCCTTATCCTCACGGTCATCTGCGGCGCGCTTGCATACCCGCTGAGTGCAAGCATCCCCAGCATCGTCGGCCAGGCAGTTTTCGGTCCGAAGGAGTTCGGCGCAATATCCGCCACGCTGATGACCGGCGTGTATCTCGGTCAGGCACTTTACGCCCCCGTAATGGGCGCGTGCCTTGCCACTGAGGGCGGCTTCACGACCGGCTGGAAGGTGCTGTGCGCCACCGGCATCGCCACGATGATCTTCCTCATCCTCAGCATAAAGACTTCCCCTATGAACAAAAAGGCCAAGGCGTAAAGATAGAAACAATAAAACACAACTAAATTTTCAGGAGGAAAATAATATGTTTAATTTCAAAGGCAGAGTTGCAGTTGTTACCGGTGCTTCCGCCGGACTGGGCGCACACTACGCAGAGGTGTTTGCACGCGAGGGCGCGAATGTTGCGATCTGCGCGCGTAGGCTTGCAAAGCTTGAACAGGTCAAGGAAAAGGTAGAAGCCTACGGCGTGGAATGCCTCGCCGTCGAGTGCGACGTCACCGACGCTGAATCCGTCAAAAACTTCGTCAAGGCGACCTATGAGAAGTTCGGCAAGGTCGATATCCTCGTCACCAACGCAGGCGGCGGAAACTGTGCCCCGCTGACCGAGATCACCGACGAAGCCTTCTTCAAGACTATCGATCTCGACCTCATCGCAACTGTGCGCTGCGTAAAGGAGTTTGGTCGCGAGATGATCAAGGCCGGTTACGGCAGGATCATCACCATCGGCTCCAGCCTCGCGTGCGGCGGCTCGATGGACATGGCAATAAGCGATTACGGCACGGCCAAGGGCGGCGTTGTGAACTTCACCCGCTGCGCAGCCGCGGAATGGGCAAAGACCGGCGTGACCGTCAACTGTATGTGCCCCGGTTTCCTTCAGTCCGAGGTCAACTCCGCCGAGGCAATGGAGGCCATGGCCCCGATGATCGCGATGCGCTGCCCGACCGGCAAGCCGCAGGATCCCAGCGAGCTTGACAGCACGCTTCTCTACCTCTCCGCGGAGGAATCCAAGTCCGTTATCGGCGCGATCATACACGTTGACGGCGGCTGGTACTGCATCTGACGCAAGCTGTTCTCTGAAAAAACAAGATAACAAAGGAGAGCAACTATGGATCTAAAGCTTAAAGATAAGGTCGTACTTATCATTGCCGCCACGGGCGACTCCGGCGTTGCCACTGCAAAGGCATTCGCGAAGGAGGGCTGCACGCTTGCAGTCACCTCCACCAGTCAGGCAAAGCTCGACGCACTTATCCCTGAACTCGAAGGCGCAAAGGCTGTCAAGGGCTATGTCTGCGATATCACCAAGGAAGCCGATGTTGAGGCCGCTGTGAACGCCGTTGTCAGCGACTTCGGACGCATCGACGTGTGCCTGACCTGCTCCGGTTACGAGGGCATCCATCAGGAGATAATCGACGCGACTTATGAGGAGTTCGACATCAACTTCCAGATCAACTTCTACGGCTGCCTGTGGGTGCTCAAGCACGTCGGCCGTCAGATGAAGGTCCAGAACGGCGGCACTATCGTCGTGCTGGCATCCAACGGCTCCTATGTCTGCTGCGGCGGTATCCCTGCCTATGGCGCATGCAAGCATGCCGTTGCCGGCCTGCTGAAATCCGCCGCGAAGGAGTTCATGGCCTTCGGCGCACGCGTCAACTACATCTGCCCGGGCGGACTCGACACCAAGCTCATGCGCAAGACCGTTGAAAACTTCCTGCCAGGAAAGACCTACGAAGAGGGCTGTGAGATATTCTCTCAGGCGTATCTTGATCATCGTCTGTGCACTGTTGAGGATGTTGCAAACGCAATGCTCTTCCTCGCGTCCGACATGTCCTCCCACATGATTGGTGATGCGCTCTGCCTCGACGGCGGCCTCGCGGTTGACCGCAAGTAAGCCGGACGCACAGCGAAAACAACTATAAACATTGCCCTGCCGTCGCGAGACGGCAGGGCTTGTCTTATATCTCCAGCGCATTATGCAGTTTGTCGCTGGCAGCTTTTTTGTTCTTATCGAATGCGTGAGTGTAGATATCCAGCGTTGTCGAGACCTGCGCGTGACCGAGGAGACTTGAGACCGTTGCAACATCTGTGCCGTTTGCAATCAGTAAACTTGCGTTCGTATGACGAAGCGAATGCACATTCAGGTTTTGCTGATTTTCCTTCCGTCGGCGCGGTAGCCGTTGCTGATAGTTATCTTGAATTTTCTTTCGTTTATCTTCTTTATACTTGCCATCTAATTCCTCCTTTGAGAACAGAAATAGTTTTTGCTAAGAACCGCTGAATGCCTTGAAACAAGCCGACTTTTCGGCTCTATGTGCACCTGAATTATTGATTTTATTGAAAATGTGCACGCTGCCGACATCCCGGAAAAGACCCGCGTTGCGGGGCTTTGTGGGAGGGAGGTGCGCCCTTGGGTGTACCTCCCTTTATCATAGTGCCATTTTCGAACGGGCACAC
>CAVFGM010000005.1:0-12514 GCA_963621955.1 Bacteroidaceae bacterium | reverse complement strand
CGGTTTTCCGATCTGGTGGTACACCGCGCCGCGCATCATAGAGACGTTTCTTGACAGCTGTGACCTCTCCGGCAAGACCGCCGTCTGCTTTGCTACCTCAGGCGGAAGCACCGTGGCAAAGGCCGAGAAAGAACTGAAAGCAAAGTACCCCGCTGTCGTGTGGAAGAGCGGCAGGATGCTGAACGGTGCATCCGACAGCGCCATCGCGGCCTTACTCAGCCAGCTCTGAGGATCAGCGTTCGGCACGAGGGACATAGACGGTGCGGAGTGCGGCATGGGCAAAGCAAAGGCATTCAGTTTTTATTTCTTTAACTCCTTTTAATTTCTTTCTTAATAATCCGGGTTATTATACAGACACATCAAGGGAACGACCTGATGAAAAGCAAAAAAATAAATCCGTTCAAGAAAGGAATTATGAATATGAATAACCTGCTCAATAAATACGAGGCTCTCGAGTCCGCTCTCCACTGCATTGACCTTGACCCCAGCACCGTCCGCGTTATCTCCGTCAGCCTTTGCGGCGCACATTACGAAGTTATCCTGCGCAGCGACTGGATGGAGTATGACTGCTTCGTTGGCTGCGTGAGCGGCAATGTCGCGGGTCTTGACTACTTTCCCCATGTCGACGCCGATGAGCTTGACGGTGTCCCCTGCTCCGAGTACCTCGGCGCAGCCGAAGAGCTCGCCGCGTAATACATCCTCTTCTTTCCATCCACCATTCACAGCACAAAGCACCTGTCAGCCGACAGGTGCTTTGTGCGTTACTGTTTTATTTTATGCTGTTCGCTCCTTGCCGTCGACTACGGCGGTGCTGCCATAGAGCTGGAAGTCGGGGCCGCCGTTATCGTGGATATCGCAGTTATCAAACACGGCGTTGCTGTCATTGAGCGTGACCGCGCCGTACTCGCAGTCGTATATCTCGGTATCGCTGACGTTCATATTGTCACAGCTGCTTGCGGTGATGCCCATGATGCCGCAGCCGAAGAGCGAGCAGCCCTCGATCGCCGCGTCATCGCACAGGTCAAAATACAGAACGCCGCCGGTGCACTCGCCTTTTTCCTCGGTGTGCCCAGCCGTGAAGCCGCGCAGCGTCAGGCCGGAGCATCTCTCAAAGCCGAGGACATCCGCGTAGCGCGGCACGGCGGCAATAGTGACGCTCTCCGCGCCCGCTCCCTCGATGGTCAGCCCGTCAACGCCGGTTATTACAAGGCTCGGGCCATCATAGCGCAGATCCCAATGATAGCGCTCATTCTCGGAAACGCCGTAACCCGCGGCAGTGCTGAGATCATAGGTGCCGGGTTCGAGATAAATAGTCGTATCCGGCGCGATCGCGGCAAGAAATTCATCCACAGTCGTGACATGCACCTTGCCGTCCTCACCGACAGCTGTCTCCGATGTGCCAGCCTCGGGGGCATAGGCGTTCCAGACGGCGTTCTCCGTTTTCTGCATATTCTGGAGCTCGCTGTAACTGTAGACGTTTCCATCTGGGTCGACGGCTTTGCTGTTTTCGTAAAGGCTGCCGAGCTTTTCCATATCCGCGTACCAGTCTATGATGTCATTGTCCCCAAGCGCGCAGCCCTCGACCGTGATCGGGACAAGCTCGGAAGCGAACATGTCGCGGAACTTATTGCCGCTGACCTCGCAGCCGCCGATATACACGCCGCTCGAACGGGAGCTGTTGAAGAAGACGTCCCCGCTGCTGTCGCGTATGGTGCTGTTGAGCAGGGCAAATTTATCGCTGTCGATCGTCCTGAACATGCCAAACTCGGCAGTGATGCCGTGGAAATCACAGTTATCGAAGCTGACGTTTTTGCTGTCATATATAAATGCCGCGCCCTGCGAGCAATTCCATATCTCGGAGCCGGTGACGGCGACGTCCTCGCAGCTGTAGGTCGTGACGCCCTCGGTGCCGCAGCCGTAGAGCGAACAGCCGTCCACCGTCACGCCCTTGGTGTTCTCAAAGCACAGCACGCCGCCGGAGCAGTATGCGCCATCGGTATGCCCGGCTGTGAAGCCCTCAAGCGTGATGTCCTCACAGCCGATGAAGTGCAGGACGTTCACCCAGCGCGGCTCGGTGACGATGCAGGTATCGCGGTTTGCGGCGCGTATGGTGAGGCCGGCGACGTTCTCGATGACAAGCTCCGCGCCGTCGCCAGTGTCCCAGCGGTAATATCCGGAGCCGCTGCCTGTACCGTAGTCCGACGCCTCTGTGAGCATATAGCGCTGGCCGGTGAGCTCAATCACCGTATCCGGTGCGATGGCGGCGAGCAGCTCGTCTACGGTCGCGACCTCTGTCACATGCCTGCCGTCCTCGGTCTTCGGCAAGGGAGTCTCAGCCGGTTCGGCCTCCGCCGCGGGAGCTGCAGGAGCTTCGCCGCAGGCGGCGAGGGAGAGGAGCATTATCACCGCGATCATTAAACTAATAAGCTTTTTCATGGAAATTCTCTCTTTCGTTATCTGGCAGAATTTGCCTGTTTATATCTGTAAGACGGCGCTATGCCGTTTTTGTTTCCGCGTTTGCCGCCGCTTTAACGAATCTTAAGCTTTCTTCAGAAGAAATCACGGAAAACACGCAGAAATGTTTTGACAAATCGCGAACTATAGTTTACAATAAGGTTACACGTTTTAGTGTGTGTATCGGTATGTGTTATAAATCTTTATATGAAAGAGGTTAACGATATGAAGAAGAATGTTATCGCACTGGCTCTTATAATAGTCATGCTGTTTTCTCTGTCCGCCTGCGGCAGCAAGGATGAGACTCCCGCCGCGACCGAGGCTCCCGGTCAGTCCGCTTCCGTGAGTGACCTTCCCGCCGCCACGCCCGGTGCTCCCGCCGTTCCCGAATCCGGTGTGACCACCTATGTCAGCGAGGTCAACGGCATCAGCTTTGATTACGACGTGCAGTACGTCGCCATGACCAATCAGGCCGGCAACGCAATGATCTATGCCGGTGAGAGCACCGACCTGCCCTTCTGCACCGTCTCCCTGATCCCGATGACTGACGCCGAGGCGTATCTCAAGGAGATGGCCTCCGCTTCCGAAATTGAGCTGGGCAAGGATCTCCAGACCAAGGCCGGCGACCCGTCCAAGGTCGACTTCGGCGATAGGGATATCTATTACATCTACTACACCTATAAGGATAAGGATGCCGGCGGCACCGTCGCCTGTGCGTACTACGCCGAGAACCTCGAGGACGGCAGCGTTGCTGTCTACAATTCCACCGCGCTTGAGGATCAGGCCGATGTTGTCAACGGCATACTCAAGCTCGCGATCGAGACTTTCCACATCGCCGCCGACGGCACGAACGTGTAAAAGATCATATTATTAAAATGCGCGCTGCAATGTGATTGCAGCGCGCTCTTTTTATTCCCTCGCTCCGGTTTCAAGATCGGAGATGTGCATGTACTCATCGTAGGTGCAGACGCGGTCGATGATACCGTCGTCGGTGATCTCGATGATCCTGTTGGCGACAGTCTGCGTGAGCTGATGGTCATGGCAGGAGAAGATGATATTGTACTTGAAAGCCTCAAGGCCGTTGTTGAGCGCGGCGATGCTCTCAAGGTCGAGGTGGTTCGTCGGCTGATCGAGCACGAGGAAGTTCGCGCCGGAGAGCATCATGCGGCTGAGCATGCATCTGACCTTCTCGCCGCCGGAGAGCACCTTGACGCTTTTATAGACATCATCCCCGGAGAAGAGCATGCGCCCGAGGAAGGTGCGCAGATAGCTCTCGCGCTTGTCAGAAGAGAACTGGCGCATCCAGTCGATGAGGTCATAGTCGCAGTTTTCAAAATAGCTGTTGTGGTCCTTGGGGAAGTAGGCCGTGGTGATGGACGCGCCCCATTTGACGCTGCCGGTGTCCGGTTCCTCCTCGCCCATGATGATCTTATAGAGCATCGTCACGGCAAGCTCGTTCTTGCCGACGACGGCTATCTTATCATCCTTGCCGACAATGAAGCTGACGTTATTGAGCAGCTTCACGCCGTCGACGGTCTTGCTGACCTCGGTGACAAAGAGCCTGTCCTTGCCCGGCTCGCGCTCGGCCTTGAAGCCGACCCACGGATAGCGCCGGTTCGACGCGGGCAGCTCTTCGACGGTGATCTTGTCGAGCAGCTTGCGCCTCGATGTGGCCTGACGCGACTTGGACTTGTTCGCGGAGAAGCGCGCGATGAAGGTCTGCAGCTCCTGTATCTTCTGCTCGGCTTTCTTGTTCTGGTCGCGGATGAGCTTCTGGATGAGCTGGCTGGATTCGTACCAGAAGTCGTAGTTGCCGACGTACATTTTGATCTTGCCGTAGTCGATATCCACGATGTGGGTGCAGACGTTATTGAGGAAATACCGGTCATGGCTCACGACGAGCACCGTGCCCTCATAGTCCATGAGGAAGTCCTCGAGCCAGACGACGCTTGCAAGGTCAAGGTTGTTGGTAGGCTCGTCGAGCAGGATAACGTCCGGGTGGCCGAAGAGCGCTTGCGCGAGCAGCACCTTGACCTTGAGGCGCGGGTCTATCTCGCGCATAAGGCTCTGGTGCAGTGCGGTGTCAACGCCCAGTCCCTGAAGGATGCGCCCGGCGTCGCTCTCGGCCTCCCAGCCGCCGAGCTCGGCGAACTCCTCCTCAAGCTCCGCGGCGCGGATGCCGTCTTCGTCCGAGAAATCCGGTTTATCGTATATCGCGTCCTTCTCCTTGCCGCAGTCATAGAGCCGCTGGTTGCCCATGATGACGGTGTCGAGCACGGGGTAATCGTCATACAGGCTCTGGTTCTGCTTGAGTACCGACATACGCTGCTTTGCGTCGAGCGTGACGCTGCCGCTCGTCGGTTCGAGCTCGCCGGAGAGGATCTTTATAAAGGTAGACTTGCCCGCGCCGTTCGCGCCGATGATGCCGTAGCAGTTGCCGGGGGTGAACTGCAGGTCTACGCGCGAAAACAGCACGGACGAGCCGAACTGCATGGAAAGGTCGTTTACAGAAAGCATATGAAAACTCCGTTCAAAGTAGTGCTCCCAGTATAAACGCTCCCGGCGGGGCTGTCAATGCCGCGCGGCGTTTGTTGACTTTTGAGCCGATTTATTATATTCTTATATGGTTAAACTGTATATTCCGGGAGCTTCCCTATGACCGATACTTTGAATGAAAAACAGGAGAGAGCTTTCTCTCTTATTATAATACTCATCCTGCTGGCGTATTTTGCTGTGTTCGCGATCGTGAACTTCGCAGGCTTTGCGTATTTCTGCAATGCCGATATGTATGAGGACACGCTCGTCGCCCGCCTGATGTGGGAGCAGAAAACGCTGTTCCCGGAAAACTACATCTTCGGCAACCAGTATTACGTTATCGCGACGCCGGTGTTCGCGGCGCTGTTCTACGGCCTCACCGGCAGCATGAACACCGCGATGGCACTTGCGACGACGCTGATGTCGCTGCTGATAGTGCTCTCGCTCGGCTGGATAATAAAGCCATATATAAAGAGCTGCTCCGCACGGCTCGCGGTGCTGCTGGCGCTTGCCGCCGCGGTATATGTTCCGCACATCCTCGAAACGGATGAGGGGCAGCTGTTCTTCGTTATGGCAAGCTATTACGCCTGCTATCTTATAACGTTCTTCTTCCTTGCGGGCGACTATGTCCGTGCGCGGACGGACTCTTCCCTGCGCCCGGCGGCGCTGGCTGTCTCGCTGGTGCTCTCTTTCTGCACAGGGATGCAGAGCCTGCGGCAGACCTGCGTGAGCATCCTGCCGATACTGGCCGTCGAGGCCGTGTCCGCGCTGCGCCGTCTTATCGCGCGTGAAAGGCTCTGGCCAAAGGGGCAGCGCATGCCGCTCTGCCGTGCCCTCGGCTATACTGCTGCCAACATCGGCGGCGTGCTGCTGATGAAGCTGCTCAAGGTGCCGAACATGTCCATATATTCCGATGCATCCATTCTGGACGGGATGTGGTTCAGCGATAAGTTCCGGCGTCTCATAACCACGTCCCGTACCGTGAGCGGGTTTGAGTGCATCAGGAATCACGGCGGCTTTTTTGTGCTGATATTCGTGTTTTTCACTGCGCTGCTTATGGCTGCGGCAGTGATCTTGATACGCAGAGTCAAGACCGCGCCCGATGGCATCGGAGCGTACTGGTGGCTCTCAGTCGTGAGCCTGCTCGCGGTCATCGCGGCCTCGTTCTTCACAACGGTGAAGCTGCGGGCAATTTACATGTTTATCTACTATCCGCTGCTCGCGCTCTCTGCAGCGATAGTCCTTGAGCGTGCCGTACCGAAGCTGCGCTGCACCCTGCTCATCGCGCTGTGCGTGCTGTCGGCCGGGAATATATATTTCAGCTATGGAGACAATCTTCGCGGTGCTTTAAGCGAAGACAAAACGACCGCCGAGGAGATAAGCAGCTACGCCGTCGAGAACGGCTACGAGCTGCTGTACGGCAACATTGCATACCTCACCCCCAACGCCGCGGCCTATTCCGACGGGAAGCTCATCGCGGGCTGCTGGAATGATGAGATCATCTTCCACGCTGTGCCATATCTCAACACAAGGGACATCTACCGCAGGACGGACTATTCACGCGCGCTCTTTGTTTTCCATGAGCGGGAGCTTGACGCGGCATACACCGAGGCTGTCGGGAGCGGCGCCGTGCTCACCGAGCGAGCGCGTATCGGAGAATATGTGCTGTGTACCTCGTCTCAGCAGCTCATGTATCCGACGACCGATATAATAGAATACTATGTCTCCATGGGCATGGAGCCGCCGCGGTGACACGGCAAAAACCGAGGCCGCCCGGTGTATTTCCGGGCGGCCTCGATCAAACATTATTCCTTGTTCCTGTCAGCTCAGATACCCAGCAGCGTATACGCTGCCGCAATGAGCATGCCTACGACGAGCAGTGCCGACGGATTATAAGCAACATCTTTCATTGTATACCCTCCTGTGATATTTCTTTTGTTTTTTGCTTTATGGCTATAAGACGGCGGGCAGAGCATTTTGTTCCCGGTATTTGAAAAATTTTCCGGGAAACGCGGAGATAAGATATGACAACAAAGACGAAGAAAATACTGCTTATATGCGCGCTCACGCTTTCAGCGGCAGTTCTGCTCTTTTTCGGGTGCAAAAAAGGCGTGGAGCTTTACAACGCAAAAAACGCCGATGAGCTGTTCGCCGCCGGGGATTATGCCGGTGCGCGCGAATGGTACGAAAAAAACGGCAGCGCTGAGGACATCGCGCGCTGCGACTATGAGCTGGACCGTGAAGCATATGAAGCGGCAGAGGCGCAGCTTGCAGCCGGGGAATATGATGCGGCGCGGCTTGCATTCGAAGCGCTCGGGGATTTTGAGGACGCGGCGGACAGAGCGCTGGAATGCAGCCTTCTCAAGGCGCGCGCCCTGACGGACGCGGGCAGCTATACCGACGCGCTCGATGTGCTCGCTGCGCTCCCGGAGGATCACACTGGTGCGCAGGCGCTCACCGAGGAAGCGAAAGAGGGGCTGTATCAGCAGGCTCTCGCGGCGACCTATGAATGCCGTATGGACGAAGCGGTCATGCTCTGGAACAGCCTCGGCAGCTATAGGGACAGCGACGCTCTCCTCAAGCGCTGCATGAGCCGCATAGTCAGCATGGCGGCCGGCACGGAAGAGCGCGTAAACTACTCACCCTACGCCGGAAGAGACGTCGGAGACGGAATACTGTACTGGCACCGGCTGGGGCTGATATACGTGCCCAAGGAGTGCAATGCCGATACGCGCTGCATGATTTTCTATCCGGGCGGGTACGACAGCGCGCTTGCAAACTCCTACTATCAGGACTATATTTACGCCGGCACATCCCCTAACGCAATAATCCTATATATGTACACAAACGGCTTCTACGACATTGAAAGTCACATCGAGGACGCCTACCGCGCACTTGAGGAAGCAGCGCTGGAGAACAACGTCTTCCTGCATGACATGGTCGTCTGCGGGGCGAGCAACGGTGCCTATACCGCCGTCAACACCGCGGCCTATCTCTATGAAAACTACGGCATCGCCGTGCGCTATGTGCTCACCTTTGACGCGGGGGCGCACTGGGCGCACACCGACAAGGTACTCACCCCCGAGCAATGCGACCTTGCTGCCGAAGCCGGGACGGAGTTCCTGCTGTTCGAGGGTGCGGGCATCGGCATGAACAAGAGCGCGATACATACGATGGTGCGCCATGGCTGCGACGTCACGATAGTGCTGTGCCAGAACTCCGGGCACTACAGCATCATCTATGACGCGATATATAAGGGTATGCTCGACTGGGTACTCGGAAACGGTGAGCAGCCGGCCGATGCAAACTATACCTATATCCCGCTCGACATCACCTCGACCTATCCTGAGTGAACGAAAAATGCCCGCGGAGCCATGGCTCCGCGGGCGCTTCTGACTTATCTTGTCCGCAATTTCAGTTCGTCCCTATCCTCTGCGCGATGTAGTCCTCGACCTCGGTAAGCTCAATGCCCAGCGCTATCGAAAGCTCACCGTGGAGGATGTCCTTCGCGCGCTTCATCGTGGACTCGGCGCGGCTGCTCTTGGTCTTGCGCTCGGCCAGTCTCCCGTGCAGACCCTTGACGATGGCGACCAGCGCCTCGCAGCTGTGCTGCTTGAAAAGCTCTTTATAAAAAGCGTCGACATGGTTGAAGCGGCTGTCATTGCATACGGCGGGTGCTATGCCCGGTATCGCGTCAATGAGCGCCTCAGCCTCCTCGCGGCTGATAACAGGGCGCATGAACGCCCCTGAATCCACCGGCGAATAGTACACTCCCGTGCCGATAAGCGGCGCGAGATAATAATAAAGCTTGTCCTTTGACGCTCCGCTTATCTCCAGCGGGGCAATTTTGATAACCGTGCAGACTCCATTCTCTCCGTAAACTATTTTTTCTCCGACCGAATACATCGTAAATCTACCCCTATCATATATTACATACCTATAATACAACATTTCCGGAAATTTTTCCAATGGTTTTTTCAAAATTTTTTAATGAGCAGTGCCCGCTTTTTGACGATTGTGTTTACCGCAAAAGCCTGATATAATGAGCTGTCGACAAATACCGACAGCTCATTATACCGGAGGTTCGTCATGGATATTGGTTACAGCTTTGGTCAGATGATATGGATAGTTCTTGTATATTCGTTTCTCGGCTGGTGCTGCGAGGTCGCCTTCGCGGCGGTGCGCCGCGGCATCTTTGTCAACCGCGGCTTTCTCAACGGCCCCGTCTGCCCGATATATGGCTTCGGTGTGCTGATAGTGCTGCTGGTGCTCGAGCCCGTCAAGGATAATCTCGCGCTGCTGTTTTTCGGCAGCATGGTGCTCACCTCGGCGCTGGAGTTCTTCATCGGCTTTATCATGGAGCAGTTCTTCCATGACAAGTGGTGGGACTATTCTGAGAACCCTTTCAACATCAAGGGCTATATCTGCCTTGAGTTCTCGCTCGTCTGGGGCGCGGCCTGCGTGCTCGTCGTCGATGTTATCCACCCGATGATCTTCAGGCTCATCTGCGCCATCCCCGAAAAGCTCAGCCTCTGGCTCATGGTCTTCTTCACCGCAGTGCTCGTTTCCGACGCGGTCATCACGCTCTGGAACATGCTCAAGCTGCCGAAGCGCCTGCGCGCTATCGACGAGCTTGAAAAGGCCATGACCGCCGTGTCCGACGCTATCGGCGAAAAGGTCTATGAGGGCGTGGAGCACAGCAAGGAGCGCAGCGAAGCCTTCGATGAAAAGCACCCCGAGCTTGCCGAGCGCCGCAAGGAGGCCTTTGAGGATGTGCTCGAAAAGCGCAGTGAGATCAACCGCGAGGTCAAAGCGCGCGAGGATGAGAGCCTTGAGGCTCTGCGCGCGAAGAAAGCAGAGCTTGAGGCGAAGCTCGAAGCGCTCAGAAAGCCCAACATCATCTCCGAACGTATCGCCATGGCCTACCCGAAGCTCTCCGAGGGCCGCCATTACGGCCGTCAGATAGCCAAGATCAGAGAGCGCCGCGCCCAGCGCAAAAATGGAGGCAAGCAGTGAGGCTCTATCTTTACGGACATGAATATAAATACGCCGTCGAGCAGATGCTGCTGACGATGTTTCCCGCCGAGCGCCCCGAATATCCTGACGGCAAGCCCGAGGGCGAGCGGCTGGAAATAAGCCTCAGCCATACCGCGCAGCGGACTACCGCCTGCTGTACCCTGCGCATAAACGGCGGCATATACAAAGGCCGCGCCCAGTGCGCGAATACCGCGATGACGGACGCCCTGCATACCGACCGCGTGTGCCAGCGGCTCATAAAGGACGCGATATACCGCGCGGCGCTCCGCTCCGGCTGTCCGCGCCCCGCATGGGGCGCGCTCACCGGCGTGCGCCCCGGCAAGGTGCTAAGCAGCCTGATAGCCGAGGAGCACAACGAGGATAAAGCCCTGCGCCGCTTCATCAGGGAATATGACGTCAGCCCTGCCCGCGCGCAGCTGTGCATGACGACCACGCGCGAGACTCTTCGCGCCGCCGCTTCCCTCTCTCCGAAAGACATTTGCCTTTATGTGGGCATTCCTTTCTGCCCCACACGCTGTGCTTATTGCAGCTTCGTGAGCCAGTCCGTTGAGAAGAGCATGAAGCTCATCCCGCCGTTTCTGGAGGCGCTCGAAAAGGAGATCGCCGCGACTGCCGCGCAGGTCAACGCTCTGGGGCTGCGCGTCGTGTCCGTCTACATGGGCGGCGGCACACCGACAACGCTCTCCGCGGAGCAGCTTGACCGGCTGTGTTCGGTGCTTGAGGATGAATTTGACCTCAGCGCTGTGCGTGAATACACCGTCGAGGCCGGCCGCCCCGATACCATCAGCGCCGATAAGCTGCGCGTGCTGAGGTCGCACGGAGTCGACAGAGTCAGCGTAAACCCGCAGACGATGAGCGACCGTGTGCTTGAGCTCATCGGCCGCCGCCACACCGCGGCGGACATTGAGCGCGCACTCGGTCTTGTGCACGAGATCGGCGGCTTTGACGTGAACATGGATCTCATCGCCGGGCTCCCCGGAGACAGCGCCGAGGGCTTCCGCGATACGGTCGAAAAGGTGCTCGCCCTGGGTGCGGAAAATATAACCGTCCATACCCTGTCGCTGAAAAAGGGCTCGCGCATCACTCTTGAGGAAGTCCCCATTCCGGGTGCCGGTGAGGTCGCAGCCATGCTCGACTTTGCCGGGGAGCGTCTCAGCGCTGCCGGCTACGCGCCCTACTATCTCTACCGGCAGAAGTTCATGTCCGGCGGCTTCGAAAACGTCGGCTGGGCCAAGGATGGCCGGGTGAATCTCTATAATATCTGCATCATGGAAGAGCTGTGCAGTATAATAGCAATGGGCGGAGGCGGCTCGACAAAGCTGATTCGTCCCGACGACGGGCGCAATATCCGCATCATGGCTCCGAAATACCCGCTTGAATACATAAACAGCATCGGCAATACCTGCGCCGAAAAAGCAAAAATTCTTGATTTTTATAACAATATAGAACACAAATAAGGAGGAAAAATTATGGCGTTCCAGCTTGAAGATATCAACTTCAAAACCGTCGCCGATCCGAAAGGCTTCATTGAGGAGGGCGATCAGGCCTATAAGGACAGAGTCGCCAAGGCCGCAGACAAGATAATCAGCAACCGCGATAAGAGCCCCATCGTCCTGCTCTCCGGGCCATCCGGTTCAAGCAAGACCACGACCTCGATGAAGATCGCCGAGGAGCTCAACCGCCGCGGCATCGGCACGCACTACATCGGCATGGACGATTATTTCAAGACTATCGATGAGAACAGCCCCCGCACCCCTGAGGGCGATCTGGATCTTGAATCCCCGCTCTGCCTCGATATGGAGCTTATGAACAGGCACTTCGACATGCTCTCCAAAGGTGAGCGCATCTACGTGCCGAAGTACGAATTTGCCCGGCGCATGAGGAGCCTTACCCCCTCCAAGTCCATCCAGCTTAAGAAGGACGAGGTCGTCATCGTCGAGGGCATCCACGCCTTGAACAACATGATAACGAACGCGCACCCCGAGGCCTTCAAGCTCTACATTTCTGCGCGCAGCGACGTGCTCTTCGGCGACCGCGTAGTGTTCAAGCGCACATGGTTCCGTCTCGTGCGGCGCATGGTCAGGGACTATAACTTCCGCGGTTCCTCCGCCGCCGAGACGATGAGCATGTGGGCAAACGTCCGCCGCGGCGAGAAGCTGTACATCTCCCCGTATAAGAATAAGGCCGACTATCAGTTTGACACCGCGCTGCCCTACGAGCTGCCTGTGTTCAACGAGACGGCGACGCAGCTGTTCCAGTCTGTGCCGGAAGGCATCGAGCGCTTTGATGAGCTGCGCCAGGTGCTGCCCGCACTCCAGCTCTTCGGGGTCATTGACCAGGACCTGATCCCCAAGGAAGCCATGATACGCGAGTTCATCGGCGGCGGCATTTACGAATACTGATATGAGCATAAAAATACCGGAGCGGTTCAAATGAACCGCACCCCGTCAATAGGACAGTGAAAAAATATAAAGTTATTCCGGCTGAC
>CAVFGM010000004.1:0-4778 GCA_963621955.1 Bacteroidaceae bacterium | reverse complement strand
CTTCTAAAGCTCTATGCTTTTACGGACAAAATCGCGTACACTCCAAAGGCGTGGCACAGATATTTACAGCGCTCCGGTTCGGTAACGAACAACAAAAATGCGGAGCGCAACCTTGAGATAATCCCCGCTGTCGACGATCTGATAAACTTCTATACCGATCTTGGGCGCGGTGAGGAGCTGGCCGATGTTCTGGAATACATGGCGTTCCACCATGAGTTTTTGACAGCGTCTGTAAGAGTAAACCTTGCCGATTGGCACAGCGGTGCGCAGGACAGGCTGCGTGAGGATTTCCTCGGAAAGTTTCCAAAATACGCGTCAAACACTTATGTGCGCACGATGAGCCGCAAGCATAAATTGCTGACGGCACTCCTCATGCACCGGCAGTATCTCGCGGTGCATATCATTATGAAGCTCAACAACCGGCTAAAATCGAAAAAAGTATAGGTATAAAATTGAACCCTCGGCAGAGCATTTCCCGCCGAGGGTTCAATTTTATCTGCCGTGCAGCGTCTGATTTATCTTCAGAATAAACTGCCCCGCGTCCTCAAGCCCGTGATAGTTCATCCACATGATCGTTCGGCGCTTGCGGCTCTCCTTTTTGTAGCTGCCGCATTCGGAAAGCTTAGGTATCTTTGCCTGCACATATCGGCGCAGCTTTCCGATGACCTCTTTGCGCTCCGGCGCGTCCTGCTTTGCAAGCCTGCTTATCGAATCGAGCAGCACATGGTTCACAAGGAAGAACTCGAAATCATCCTTATAGCCTGTCGGCAGCATTTCCTTTTCCAGCATATCCATGATTGTCAGCATATCGAGGTTCTTCGCAGCGTTGTTGTTGTGCATTGTGGATTCCTGACCGCGGCGGTAGATATACAGCGGTTCCGCGATAAACTCCGTATGCTTCGAGCGCAGGAGCATCACCGCAGAAAAATAGAAGTCCTCATACCACAGCCCCACCGGGAAGCGCAGCTCCCCGACAAGTGAGCGGCGGAATATCTTATTGCAGGACGAGCCTGCCGAGCCGAGCCAATTATCCTGAAGCGAGGCCGGGAGCGTGCTCTCACGTCCGTCGGCGAAGCGTTCCATAAAGTCGCAGACGACTACATCCGCCCCCGTCTCTGCAGCACGGGTGTACATCTTCTCGTACATATCGTGCGTTACCCAGTCGTCGCTGTCGACGAAGCCGACGAAATCGCCCTTGGCGATATCGAGCGCAAAGTTTCTGGCTCTCCCCTGTCCGCCGTTGTCAATATGGAGAACTCGTATCATATCCGGGTTTGCCGCGGCGTATTCGTCGGCGATCTTCCCGGAATTATCGGGCGAGCCGTCGTCCACGAGGATGATCTCATAGTCGTCTATCGTCTGCGACAGAAGCGAGTCGACGCATTCGCCGAGGTATTCCTCCACCTTATATACCGGCACGATTATGCTCAGCTTCATATCCACTCACCTCTCCAGCTCGTGATCCTGCTGCCGGGGTTCACCGCCGTCTGATAGTGTATCAGGCCGAGGACAAGCGCAAGGTATATCGAGACGTTCGGGCGCCTGAGCACCGCGCCGGAATACTGCGCAAGCCCTATCAGGAGCGCAAATGTGACGAGCAGGATAAAGTTATCCGCCGTGAATGAGCCCTTGAAATCCCTGCACAGCCGTCTGATTATCAGGTACGCGAAGTACAGGATGAACGCCGCGTAGGCTGCAAAGCCAAAATAGCCGTAATAGTACCGTATCGCGGGCCAGTCGTTTTCAAGATCCATCCCGCCGGTGAGCCAGATATCCGAAATGTCAATGCCGAAGAGCTTTGTCAGCGTATCGCTGTGATCCCACATTAAGGAGGCATAAGCGTTCTTTATCGTGCGCGTGTCGATAAGCGTTGCGGCGTCGGTCGTGAGATCGTACTTGAGCATGATCTCGTCTATGTCGAAGCGCTCGAACATATTCGGTGTGATGATCCACAGGCACTTCCAATAATAATCCTCAAGCGCGGTGTGTATCTCCGGGTTTGAGAGCTTCTCCTCATTGCTCATGGAATCCAGATCGTAGCCGAGTGCGCCGATACCCTCGTCAAAATCATCCTGCGTAAGCTCGGCAAAGTCACTCTGGGTCTGCTTTATCTTATATTTTGGCGTAAGCGGGTATGCAGCTGCCGACGCGATCGCGGCCACGACCAATACTATCACCGCAAGCCGGTTGAGATTGCAGCCGCGTATTTTCTTCTCGAGCAGCAGGAACACTGCAAAGCCGATAAAGATCACGAAGATCGACATATAGCAGGTCATCGTGCCGTTCGCGATTAGCACGACCGCCGCGATAACAGGGACGGCAATGTTCACAAAGAGCTTGTCTGACTTCACGGCACAGAATATCGAGAACGCTGCCAGCGTGACAAGGATGATGCTGTTCGCGCAGCGGTTATCGTCGATGACCCAGCCGCTGACACCGAGTCCCTCGCCGTAGGTGCAGTTCGCCGTACCGGTCAGCACCGACAGGCCGAGCGCCGCGGCGGTGATGCCGGCGGCGAAGAACAGCCCCCAATACGCCTGGTTTCTAGTCTGGTCGTTCTTGATGCTGTACATGAAGCAGACGGCGAGTATCGGCATCTGCGCGACCTTTGCGGTATATGAAATATCAAAACCAAGGCTCACAGGGCCAGTGCGGATGGTGTTCGCGATGTGCAGCGCGCAGACAAGACCGATCCCGAGCATCCAGAATATAAAGCTCTTCCTCTCACTGCCGCGCAGAGTGAAGAGCAGATACAGCGGCAGGCAGACCATGATGAGAAGCCGCACATATCCTGCCAGCGTGCCGTCAGGGTTCTTAGTCCAGAACGCGATTATATCAAGCAGCGGCTGCATCACGATCAGCGCCATCAGCCAGTGGTTGCGCACGAACGCGGTGCGGGCGTTATTATTTATGCTGTTGTTCATTCTATCACCTCATACCACTTTTCCGCGACCTTCTCCTCTGAGAACTCTCTGATCGCCGCCGTCGCGTTTGCCGACATTTTTTCTCTCAGCTCTTGGTTATCCATAAGCTCGCATAGCTTATCCTCATACTGCTGCCGTTCCCCCTCCGGTACGAGCGCGCCGTCCTCGCCGTCGTGCACGACCGCTCTGGGACCGACGCGGACATCGTATGCAATTATGGGCAGGCCGCAGCTCTGCGCCTCCATGAGCACGAACGGAAAGCCCTCAGAGCGCGAGCTCATGGCAAATATCGACGCTGAGAGCATTTCGCGCTCTACCTCGTTCCCGTTCTTCCTGCCGGTGAGCGTGATGTAATCTCCCGCTCCGAGCTTTGTTATCTGCTCATCAAGCTTTGCCCTGTCCTCGCCGTCGCCGAGTATACGCAGCTTCCAGCCCGGTTCGCGCTCGTGGATGTGCGCGAACTGCTCGATGAGCAGATCAAAGCGCTTGACCTCAGTGAGTCTGCCCGCGGCGAGCGCTGTCTTTTCTCTGACCGCAGCGCTGACATTTTCCGGGAAACGAGTAAGGAAGTTCGGGATATACACGACCTCGGTATGCCCGTTATAGCCGCGCATCAGTTCCCTCGCCTCTTCTGTAAGCCTCGGTGTGAGCATCGCGAGGTAATCTATATTCCTGTAGCCGTACCTGAAGCCGCGCACATATTTGCGCTTGAAATCATGGTCATGGTGCAGCTGGGCTATTTTTACAACGCCCGCGCTGCCGTATTTTGAAAGCTTCAGGTTATCCTCATGCCGGGTGCAGATGAGCACGCCATCCTTGACAGCCTTGACCGTTCTGATGACCGCAAGCTTTTTCCCGATAAGTATCCTGACGCTGCGGAAGCTCTCTTTTATAAACTGCACGACGGCAAATTTCCTCGCCGCGGCTTTCCACTCCTCGCGGTTTGGCGTGTCATGCAGCAGGTACTGCAAGCGCACCCTATCATCAAGCGGAACGGACGGCGAGCCCGGCATTTTATATACGCTGTATAGATACACATCATAGCGTTCGGCAAAGAGATTGGCCATGCTGATAATCGCTTTCTCCACACCGCCCATGCCGAGGTGCAGCGCGATGATGCTCACGCGCTTTTTCCGCGTCTCCGGTTCGGGAGCGTCCGTATGCTCAGCCAGAGCCTTTATGCCGTTTATGATCTCGGTATTGTATTCATGCAGGTCGTCCCGGTGCTTCGGCTCTTTCTGGGCGTGGACTATCGCGTCGACGATATCCTCGCGCCCCTCAAGCCCCTTGCTGTATATCTCAAGGTTCTTCGTGCAGTAGAGCGGAAGCCCGACCGCGCGCGCCTCCATGATGTTCAGAGGCTGCCCCTCGTAGCGGGAGGTGGAGACGAATGCGTCCATCTTATCCATATACACAAAGGGATTTGCGCGCTGCCCTAAAAACGTGACCTTATCGGTAAGGCCTAGACTGTCACGCATATATTCAAGCGACAGCCGCTTGTCGCCGTCGCCGATGATATACAGGTGCAGATCGTCGCGGTACTTAGATGCCTCACAGAAGTCGCTCAGCATGATGTCATAGCCCTTTTGATGGCACAGCCGCCCGATGGCGACGAAGTTCATCTTGCTGCTGTCGACCTCGAAATCGGTCTCTTCCTCTGCTTTCTGGTATATCTCGTTTGTGTCGATGACGTTCTGGATAACGTTGAAAGGCTTGTCGTATACTCCGCTACACTCCTTGAACGGCTTGATAACGCCCTCAGAAACGCCGACGAACTCATCGTAATACTTGAACTTATCCTTGAAGTTCGACCAGAGTACGCGGTACTTCCACTCGTTCTGAAGCTTCACGCTG
>CAVFGM010000003.1:0-8290 GCA_963621955.1 Bacteroidaceae bacterium | reverse complement strand
AGCACAGCCCTTGGAGAGGGGCATTAAAAACTACTACTCTATAATACAAGGAGAAAAGAAAATGAAATCAAAGGTATATTTTTCCAAGACTATCAGTCCCGAAAAGATAATAGAACTCATTGAGCTGACCGGAAAGAAGCTTCCCGGCAATATAGCCGTCAAGGTACACTCCGGTGAGGTCGGCAACCAGAACTTCCTCCGTCCCGAATTCTGGAAGCCCGTCGTCGACCATGTCGGAGGAACTATCGTCGAGTGCAACACCGCCTATGAGGGCGGACGCGACACCACCGAGCACCACTGGAAGACCATGGAGCTGCACGGCTGGAGCCATTATTTCGACGTCGATATAATGGACGCGGAAGGCCCCGACAAGGTGCTTGATATTCCCGACGGCAGGAAGATCAAGAAGAATTATGTCGGCAAGGATATCGACAAGTATGATTCGATGCTCGTCCTCTCCCACTTCAGGGGCCATCCCATGGGCGGCTACGGCGGTGCACTCAAGCAGCTGTCGATAGGCGTCGCTTCCTCCTACGGCAAGAAGTATATCCACGGCGTCGGCGATACGAACAACTTCTGGACGGCTGACCATGACTCTTTCCTCGAGTCGATGGCGGACGCTGCGTCCTCAGTTGTGAAGCACTTCGGCGGCAACGCCCTGTATGTGAACGTTATGAAGAACATGTCCGTCGACTGCGACTGCTGCGCTGTGGCGGAGGACCCCTGCATAAAGGACATGGGCGTGCTCGTTTCGACCGATCCCGTCGCGATAGATCAGGCATGCATTGACTTTGTCTACGCCTGCGATGATCCCGGCAAGGCGCATTTCATAGAGCGCGTGGAATCCAGAAACGGCGTCCACACCATCGAGGCTGCTGCAGAGCTTGGCATCGGCAGCCGTGAGTATGAGCTTGTCACCGTCGAATAAAAGTTGACGGGAAAGCAAAAAAATAGTAATATATATTGATAGGCTTATTAATAAGCCTATCAAAACGAATTGATGCGGGAGGGGAGCGCTGTGGCTCAGATAAATTCATCGGGGCAGAGCGTTCCCCATGCCTGCGTGATATGCGCACCGACGCCCGAGCGCGCGCTCAGCGAGGCGGAGAAGCTTGCCGCCGCGGCAGTGTGCAGCGGAAGCGGCGCGCGCCCCTGCGGCAAATGCAGGGACTGCCGCAAGGCCGCCGAGCATGTCCACCCGGACATCATTACGGTCGGCCGTCTCCTTGACGACAAGGGACGCCCCAAGCGCGAGATCGGCGTCGACCAGATACGCGATGTGATAGCCGACGCGCAGGTGCTGCCGAACGAGGCCGCGCGCAAGGTGTATATCATCGACCGCGCGGAGACGATGAATGCCGCCGCGCAGAACGCCGCGCTCAAGCTTCTGGAGGAGCCGCCCGCGGGTGCGGTGTTCCTGCTGTGCACGACGAACGCCATGCAGCTACTGCCGACTGTGCGCTCCCGCTGCGCGGAGCTCATCTGCCAGGGACAGGAGCAGGAGGCGGACAGCGAGCTGCGCTCGCTCGCGGCGGATTACCTCAAGGCCGTCGCCGAGGGGAACCGCGCAAAGCTGCTGCGCTGGTGCGCGGCAAACGAGGGCATGGACGGCCGTGCCGCTGCGGATTTTATCGACTGCGCGAGCGGGCTTGTCACGGATATGCTCTGCTCCCGGCAGAAAGCGCGCGGAATGGATCGCGCGGAGCTGATGGAGCTTCACGAATTATTGGATGAATGCGCCGCGAGACTGAAGGTCAACGCCGGTGTTAAGCATATATTTGGCCTGCTGGCTGTAGATTCAATCCCGGCAGGACGGAAACAGAGGAAAAACAATTGATAGATGTCGTAAGCGTAAAATTCAAAAACCGGGGCAAGTGCTATTTCTTTTCCCCGAACGGACACACGGTGAACAGCGGGGACAAGGTCGTCGTCGAGACCTCGAAGGGGCTTGAGCTTGCCGACTGCTGCCGCGGCGTACACGCCGTGCCGGACAACTCCGTCGTGCAGCCGCTGCGCCCGGTGGTGCGCATCGCCACGGCGGACGATCTGCGCGTTGCCAAGCTCAATGAGCAGCGCGAAAAGGAAGCCTTTGAGATATGCCAGAAGAAGATCGCCGAGCACGGGCTCGATATGAAGCTCGTCGATGTCGAGTGCAACTTCGAGGGCACGAAGACCATGTTCTTCTTCACCTCCGACGGGCGTGTTGACTTCCGCGAGCTCGTAAAGGATCTCGCAAGCGTCTTCCGCAACCGCATTGAGCTGCGCCAGATAGGCGTCAGGGATGAGGCAAAGATGATAGGCGGCATAGGCATGTGCGGCCGTCCCTACTGCTGCAGCCAGTTCCTGGACGATTTCCAGCCCGTGTCCACAAAGATGGCAAAGGTGCAGTCGCTCTCCCTCAACCCCACCAAGATATCCGGCAGCTGCGGCAGACTCATGTGCTGCCTGCGCTATGAGCAGGAGGCGTATGAGGACCTTATAAAGAAAGTGCCGAAGCAGGGCGCGTTCGTTGAGACGAAGGACGGCTACGGCACTGCCGTGCAGGTAAATCTCCTGCGCCAGACCGTCAAGGTCAAGCTCGATGACGATGGAGACGATTCACTGCGTCTCTATAAGCCGAACGAGCTGTGCGCCGTACCCGGCGGCCGCCCGAAGGACGGTGAGAAGCCGGCGTCGGTGCTCAACTATGTCCCAGAACCGGAGGAAGAGGCCGAGGAAGAGGATCCCTGGGCGATGCCTGTTATGCTCGTCTCCGAGGAGACGGGGCGCGAGGAGACCAATGACGCGCGTGAGGAGCGCCGCAGCGGCGGAAACCGCAGGGGCCGCGGCCGGCAGAGAAAGCCGCGCCAGCCGAGGGAGGAGACTCCGGGAAAGGCGGAGGTAAAAGTCGAGGTCAAGGCAGAGCCGAAGACCGAGGGCGGACGCGAGGGGAAGAACCGCCGTCCGCGCAGAGGCGGAAACGGCAAGCCCAACACCGTGCGCGTCGAGGCAAAACCTGCCGCACAGCAGGGCACGCAGCCGAAGAAGGACAAGCCTGCACCGGCACCCGCCGCAAAGGACGGCGCGGTGCAGCCCAAGCCCAACAATCAGAAGAACCGCCGCGGCTACCGCGGATATCACGGCAAGCCCCGGCCGAAGACCGGCACTTCCGGCGACAAGCCGCAGAGCTGAGTATATGTGCAGCGCGCAGATGCCCTCTCCGGCCTCGCGGAGCTCGGCCACCTCTCCCAGTGGGAGAGGCAAGGGGGGCTCACAATGATGTAAAGAACAGGCACAGCAGATCATCCTGCTGTGCCTGTTAAGCGTCTAATGCTGTGCGTTGCAATAATTTGCAGCGCACAATTTTGATCTATCCCGAAAGGACACTATTTATCCAAACACCAGCTGTGTGAGCAGCATATACACGGCGGTGCCGAGGATGATCGTGAGGATCATGTTTTTCCTCCAGAGGTGTACTCCCGCGGTGACGGCGATCGCGATAAGCTCCGGCAGCCCATGCGCACCGGAGGCGAGGTTCACATCCTTGAGACTGTACACGACCAGCAGCCCGATAACGGCGGGCGGGATGAGCGGAGTCAGTTCATCGATGAGCTTGGGGTGCCCCTTGTGGAACAGCAGCGGCGGGAGCGCGCGGGTGATGAGCGTGCCGAGCGCGAGCGCGAGTATCGTTATAAGCGTCTGGACAGGCGTCATTGTCATTCGAGCTTCCTCCTTACTGCGATAAGCACCGCGATTATCATCAGCATCGCCGGGATGACGACATTCCCCGCGCCGAATATGACGAGCGACAGCAGCGTGCACACAAGGCCGATGACTCCGCTCGCGCGCGAGACCTTATCGTGCAGCAGGTCGAGGAACAGCGCAACGTACATCGCCGTCAGAGCAAAGTCGAGCCCCGCGGTGCTGAATGTGATGAGCGTGCCGATAAGCCCGCCGACGAGCGTACCGAGCACCCAGTATGAATAGTTGAGCGCGAACATCGCAAAATAGAAGCGCCCGGTGTCGAGCCCGTCGGGCGTTTCCAGCGTCGAGGCGAGGGCGAAGCTCTCGTCGGACAGCGCGAAATACAGAAACGGCTTGAACGGCCCTGCGGCGGCAAAGCGGTTGAGCACGCCTATGCTGCAGAAGATATAGCGCGCGTTTATCGTTATGCTGAATATGAGCGCCGCGAGCGGGTCGAATGTGCCCGCGAAAAGAATGACGGCGGCATACTGCATGCTGCCGCTGAAAGCGAGCGCACTCGTCAGCGTCGACCACAGCGGGCCGTAGCTCTTGCTCTGCATCAGCACGCCGTAAGCTGCGGACAGCACCAAATATCCCGTCATCACCGGGACGGTGTAGGGAAACGCCGCCTTGACGGTGCGTCCCCATCCTGCTTTCGTGTTCAAAGGCCCCACCTCACAATTCCGATTGATTTGATAGGTATGACGGGGAGTAATATACAACCGCCCGGCGTCTTTGTCAACCGGTTTACAGCGCGTAATAAAGCATTTATATAGGTAAAAGATTAGACAAAAGATATTGACAGGGGAAAATCGCGGTGTTATGATATCCGCGTCTAAAGGCTGAGACGGAGAAGACAGGCACAGAACACGTACAGAGAGGGCAGCCGCAGGCTGTAAGCCGCCCCGGATATGTGCCGCAGCCACCACTCCCGAGCCGGAGAGCCGAAACATAGGCTGTAAGCTCTCCCGCGAAACGCGCGTTACAGCGTCTTTTGAGTTAAAAATCAAGGTGGAACCGTGCCTTTCGGGCACCCTTGGCGCTGCGCCGGGGGTGTTTTTTTTGTTTCCCCGGCAGGTGATATTTATGATGGAGGACAAGATCATGGACGAAAACGAAAACAAGTTCAGCTTTGAAAATCCGGAGTACCGCCATACCTATTGGCACACCTGCTCCCATGTTCTGGCTCAGGCTGTCAAGCGCCTCTACCCCGAGGTAAAGCTTGCCATCGGCCCGGCCATCGAGAACGGCTTCTACTACGATATGGATTCTCCTTTCCCGTTCACCCCGGAGATAATGGAGAAGATCGAGGCCGAGATGCGCAAGATCTGCAAGGAGAAGCTCAAGCTCGAGCGCTTCGAGCTGCCCCGCGCCGAGGCTATAAAGTTCATGGAGGAGAAGAACGAGCCTTATAAGGTCGAGCTTATCAACGACCTGCCCGAGGATTCCGTCATCAGCTTCTACCGCCAAGGCGAGTTCACCGACCTCTGCGCCGGCCCGCATCTGGATTCCACCGGGCGCATCAAGGGCAACGCCATCAAGCTCACCGCCTGCAACGCCGCCTACTGGCGCGGCGACTCCAGCCGCCAGACCCTCCAGCGTATCTACGGCATCGCCTTCCCGAAGAAGGACGAGCTTGACGAGTACCTCGCCCGCATCGAGGAAGCCAAGCGCCGCGACCACCGCAAGCTCGGCCGCGAGCTCGGCCTGTTCGCTTTCCGCGATGAGGCTCCCGGCTTCCCGTTCTATCTGCCCAAGGGCATGGTGCTCAAAAACACCCTGATCGACTACTGGCGCGAGGTACACAAGAAGTGGGAGTATGTCGAGATACAGACTCCGCAGATCATGCGCCGCACCCTGTGGGAGACCTCCGGCCACTGGGATCACTATAAGGACAATATGTACACCACCGTCATCGACGGTGAGGACTTTGCCATCAAGCCCATGAACTGCCCCGGCAGCATTCTGGTCTATGAGCTCGAGCCGCACTCCTATAAGGAGCTGCCGCTCCGCTTCGGCGAACTCGGCCTTGTCCACCGCCATGAGCTCTCCGGTGCGCTGCACGGCATGTTCCGCGTCCGCTGCTTCACTCAGGATGATGCGCACATCCTCCTCGCTCCCGAGCAGATCAAGGACGAGGTCATCCGCATCGCAAAGCTCTTTGATGAGGTCTATTCTCTCTTCGGCCTGCCCTATAAGATAGAGCTGTCCACCATGCCTGAGGATCACATCGGCTCCGTTGAGGATTGGGACATCGCCACCTCTGCACTTGCCGACGCCATCACCAGCATCGGCAAGGAATACACCGTCAACCCCGGCGACGGCGCCTTCTACGGCCCGAAGCTCGACTTCCATATTCAGGACTCCCTCGGCCGTACATGGCAGTGCGGCACCATCCAGCTCGACTATCAGCTGCCCGGCCGCTTCGACCTTGAGTACACCGGCGCGGACGGCGAGAAGCACTGCCCCGTTATGATCCACCGCGTCGTGTTCGGCTCCATCGAGCGCTTCATCGGCATCATCACCGAGCACTTTGCCGGTGCGTTCCCCGTGTGGCTCTCTCCTGTCCAGGCCAAGGTCATGCCCATCACCGACCGTACCGCCGATTATGCAAAGGATGTCGCCGCGAAGCTTTCCGCTGCCGGCGTCAGAGTCGAGACCGACCTGCGCAATGAGAAGATCGGCTACAAGATCCGCGAGGCTCAGATGCAGAAGACCCCGTACATGCTCGTTATCGGCGACCGCGAGGCCGAGAGCGGCGCAGTTGCCGTCCGTACCCGCGGCGGCGAGGATCTCGGCGCAATGCCGCTCGACGCATTCATCGAGCGCATCACCGGCGAGATCAAGTCCCGCAGCAACGGCTGATCACGTATAAATCTTTCAAACCCTCACAGACTAACCAAAAGTCTGTGGGGGTGTTTTTATGACCGAGAAGAGGAAAAAACTGATACTTGCCGTGGCGGTCATATTCGCGGTGAATATTTTCATCATTGCGATGGCGCAGAGGGCGTCCGCCGATCTGTATAAGAAAGGCGCGTCGGGCGACATGGTCGTCGAGATACAGACGCGGCTGAAAAACTGGGGCTACTATGACGGAGCTGTTGACGGCATCTTCGGCAGCGGGACAGAACGTGCCGTTAAGTACTTCCAGCGCACGAACGGCCTTTCTGCCGATGGTCAGGTCGGCGACCTGACGCTTGCCGCGCTCGGCATCACGCCCATCGGTTCTTCCGGCGGATCATCCGGAGGCGGTTCGGGAGACGTAGACCTGCTTGCGAGGCTTATTTCCGCCGAGGCGCGCGGCGAGCCGTATGAGGGACAGGTCGCGGTCGGCGCGGTCGTACTCAACCGGGTGAAGCATGCGTCGTTTCCGAACTCCATCTCCGGCGTCATATACCAGTCGGGCGCGTTCTCCTGCCTGTATGACGGGCAGTTCGACCAGCCCGTTGCCGAGAGCGCCTACCGCGCGGCGCGCGACGCGCTGAACGGCTGGGATCCGAGCTATGGAGCGATATACTATTTCAATCCCGTCACCGCGACGAGCAAATGGATATGGTCGCGGCCGCTGATCGTCGAGATAGGCAAGCACAGGTTCTGCGCATAACTGTTGAAATGCCGCAGAATTTAGGGTATAATGTATAAGATAAAGCATTCACACATCGGAGGCGGCTATGGGATACTGCAAGAACTGCGGCGCATATATACCGGACGGGCACACGAAGTGCCTTGCCTGCGGGCTGGATCAGACGGAGCATGAGGAAAGTGCCGCCGCGTCCGCTGCCGCGAAGAAGTCCACAGCGAGGCGGCAGGACAATGATGAGCTGCGCCGTCAGCTCGAGGAGCAGAGGAAAAAGCAGCAGGAGAATAACCGCAAGTGGGCGGAGGCTGAGTATGAGCAGCGCCGCCGTGCGAAGGAGGAGCAGGCGCGCTTCGATGAGGCACGCGCTGGGACAAACCGTCAGACAGACAGGACGAAAGCCGATGACGAGTTCCGCAGCAGGAAGAACGTCGGCGCGGCACAGTCGGAGCCGAACAAGCTTTTTGCCGTGCTCTCATATATAAGTATACTGTTCGTGCTGCCGTATCTGCTGTGCCGGGACGATGAGTTTGCGATGTTTCATGCACGGCAGGGTATGATACTCTGCGTCGTGAGCGTCATCGCCGAGGCAATCGGCTCGCTTCTCGGCCTTGGCTGGGTGGCCACTCTGCTGAGAATATATTTTATTCTTAAGGGAGCGGGCAATGCGGCAAACGGCAAAATGGAGCCGCTGCCGTACATAGGCGGTTTCTTCAGCAAGTAAGCCCACGCTATTTAGTGCCTTGAAAGACGCTCAGACCACAAGATTTTGAAAGCGAAAAAAACTTGAAAAAATCTCGAAAAAAGTGTTGACAACAGGGCTTCGCGGTGCTATATTATGCAAGCACTTCGGTGCGGGACATTTGAAAAGCTTGTCAAAAAGTTTTGAAATAATTTGAAAAAACCTGTTGACAAAACGAAACAAATGTGCTAATATAAACAAGCTGTCGCCGAGAACGACGAAGCGAGATGTACCTTGAAAATTGAACA
>CAVFGM010000002.1:0-7155 GCA_963621955.1 Bacteroidaceae bacterium | reverse complement strand
CATGCCCACTGGAGGTTATATCCGCCGCAGTCACCGTCGATATCCAGCAGTTCCCCGCAGACGAAGAGGCCGGGCATGAACCAGCTCTCAAGCGTTTCGGGATTGAAGCCGCCGGTGCGGATCCCGCCGGCAGTGACCTGCGCGTTATCAAAGCCCTCGGTGCCGAGGAGCTTCAGCCGAAAGCCCTTGCAAGCTCTGGCGAGGGCGGCAAGCTGCCGGTCGGTGAGATGCTTTATGGGCGCATTTGCGTCAAGTGCGGTATACTTGACAAGCATTTTCCCAAGGCGGTTATGGAGCATACCTGCAAGGATATCCGATGCGGCAAGCTCGGGGAGATTTTCACGGCGCCGGCGGAGCATTGCGGCAACGTCTTCGGCAGAATAGTCCGCGAAGAAGTCGGCCTCGATGCTCAGCCCCTTGCCGCCTGTGGAGGCGGCGCGGGAAACATCAAACGAAGCGGGACCGGAGGCGCCGTTATCAGTAAACTGCAGCTCGCCCCGGCTCTCGGCGAGCACTTCCCCGCCGGAGATCAGACGCAGGCGGCAGTCAGCGCGCACGCCCTTGAGAGCGCGCGGATATTCCGGTTCGGTGATAAGCTGGACAAGGCTGGGGTAGAGCCCGGTGCGCTTATGGCCGAGAGGCTTTAAAAGCTCGTACCCGTCGGACACGCCGCCGAGCTTTGCACCCGCAGCGCCGCCGCAGGCGACGATGAGCTTATCGGCATGGAGCGTCTCACTATCGGTGACGACCGCCCAGCCTGTATCATCGCGGTATATCTCCTTTGCAGAAGTTGCCGATCTAAGTTCAACGCCCGACTGCTCCAGCGCGAAGCGGAGCACATCAAGGACGGAATTGGCGGAGTTTGAAAGCGGGTAGACGCGCCCGCCGTACTCCTCGACCGTGACAAGGCCAAGGGAGTGAAAATACTCCAGTGCCTTCTCCGGCGGGAATTTCTCAAGTGCGGGCACGGCGAAGGCGGGGTTCTCCCCGTGGTAATTCTCGGGCGACGCGCCGGTATTGGTGAGGTTGCAGCGGCCGTTGCCGGTGGCAAGCAGCTTGCGCCCGATGCGCTGCTGGCGCTCAAGGACGATAACGCGGCGGCTCTTATCCTCCGCGGCGGTAAGCGCGGCGATGAGCCCGGAGGCTCCGCCGCCGATAACGATCACAGTTTCCATATATTCATTCTCCGTGCAGGATGTCATGCGCGACGGGGGTATAGAACAGGCGGCTGACCTCGGCAGGGTCTTTGGTCTGGCCGAGGATCCACATCATCTTTGCGTAGACGGCTTCGGTGGTCATGTCGTAGGCTTCAAGAACGAGGGGATTGCTTTTGAGGCTGTGGCCGACGGAGTAGACCGAGAGGTCCGAGCCCTCGTTCTGCACCTGCGTCGTCATGACGATAAACTTGCCCTCGGCGGTATGGCGCCTGACAAGCTCAAACAGACGGCTGTCGTTATACGAGGGCAGGCCGCCGACGCCAAAGCACTCGATGATGAGCGCGTCATTGCGGGTAAGGAGGAAGTCGAGCACTTCGGGATCGGTGCCGGGAACCATCTTCACAAGAGCGACATGCTCATCAAGCTTATCATAAAACAGCGGCGCGGGCAGCGTATCAGGCGCAATATAGCGCATGAGGCGGTGGTCGTGCAGGATGGCAAGGTCGGGATAATTGATGCTGGAAAAGGCGGCAAAGCTCTTGGAGCAGGTCTTTCTCGCGCGGGTGCCGAGGATGACGCGGCCGCTGAACACGATATCGACCCCGGCAAGCTGGCCTGAGCAGGCGCAGACAAAGGCGTCGGTCAGGTTGAGCTTGGAGTCGGTAGAGTCATAGTTAATTGGCTTCTGTGCGCCGGTTATCATAATGGGCTTGTCTGCACCCTGAACGAGATAGCTCAGCGCGGCGGCAGTATAGGCCATGGTATCGGTGCCGTGGCTGATGACGAAGCCGTCATAGCGCGCGTAATTATCGCGCAGCGCCTGCGCAACGGCGATCCAGTGCGCGGGGGTTATATTGGTGCTGTCAAGGCTGAAGAGTGACTTGCAGTCGACACGGCAGAGAGAGCTTATCGCCGGGACATAGCGCAGCAGCTGCTGCGGTGTGAGCTCCGGGGTCAGGCCGTCGGGCGTCATTTCGGAGGCGATGGTTCCGCCGGTGCCGAGCATGAGGATGTTTTTCATATCGGGTGAGTCCTTGTTAAAATCGTTATAATAGATAATTATAACAAGTCGGGGGAAATTATTCAACGGTATTGCGTACCCTTTCGGTGTTTACCTTGAAAAAAAGAGCGGCGTTTAGTATAATATTTTTACAGATTTTGTTATCAAAAGATCGGGGGCGCAGCAATGGATATCTTTGACCTCATCGGCCCGGTAATGGTAGGGCCGAGCAGCTCGCACACGGCGGGCGCGGTGCGCATCGGCTATGTGGCGAGGAAGCTTCTCGGAGAGGAACCGAAGAGCGCGAGGATCACACTGCACGGCTCCTTCGCCGCGACCGGCCGCGGGCACGGCACGGACAAGGCGATAGTCGCGGGGCTGCTGGGCATGCGTCCGGACGACGAGCGCATACCGCAGAGCTTTGAGCTGGCATGGGAGCAGGGGCTCGATTTCTCCTTTGAGCTGCGTGAGCTGCGCGCAGCGCACCCGAACACGGCAAAGCTCGACCTCACGGGCAAAAGCGGCAGACGGCTCAGCATGACGGGCGCATCCGTCGGCGGCGGGCGCATAGAGGTGCGCGAGCTTGACGGGATAGCGCTCTCGTTCTCGGCAGAAAAGCCGACGCTCATCATCCGCAATGAGGATCAGCCGGGGAGCATTTCGATAGTTTCGGCAGTGCTGGCAAACCTCGGCATAAACATTGCGACCTTCCATGTAAACCGAAGCTCGCGCGGCGGTCAGGCGATAATGGTCATAGAGTGCGACTCGCCCGTACCGCAGAGCACGGTGAACACCATTGCCGCGATGCAGGGGATCATAAGCGCGGCGGCGGTAGACGCGGACTGAGGAGGTTTGAGCGATGGCGGTATTTTTATCGGTAAAGGAGCTTCTCTCGGGCGCGGAGAGCGCGGGGCTGGAGCTTTGGGAATACGTCCTGCGCGCGAGCGCAGACGAGACAGGAATAAGCACGGAGCGCTCATGGGCGCAGATGGCTGCTCGGCTTGAGGCGATGAAGAAAGCCGACGCCTCTTATGACGCCGGGATGCGCTCGCACAGCGGACTCACCGGCGGGGACGGTGCAAAGATGGATGCATACGCCGCAAGCGGCGGCGGGATATGCGGGGAGTTCATCGACGGCATTCTGGCCGCGGCGCTGCGCATGGGCGAGTGCAACGCCTGCATGCACTGCATCGTCGCGGCACCGACGGCGGGTGCCTGCGGAGTTCTGCCGGCGGTGCTGCTGCCATACGGCAGACGCTATGAACTTCCCGACGACGCGCTCATAAAGGCGCTGTACGTTGCGTCAGGCTTTGGTGCGGTGATAGCACAGCGCGCCTCGATATCGGGCGCGGAAGCGGGCTGTCAGGCGGAGATAGGCACGGCGGCGGCAATGGCCGCGGCGGCACTTGTTTATCTTCACGGCGGCAGCGCGGCGCAGATGGCAAACGCGGCGGCGATGGCGCTCAAGAACATGATGGGGCTGGTGTGCGACCCTGTGGCGGGCTTGGTCGAAGTGCCGTGCATAAAGCGCAATGCCGCGGGCGCGATGAACGCGCTGTGCGCCGCAGAGATGGCGCTGGCAGGAATAGAGTCGCGCATACCGCCTGACGAGGTGATAGACGCGATGGCGGCGGTCGGCGCGGCTCTGCCCTCCTCGCTGCGTGAAACGGGCATGGGCGGCATTGCCGCAAGCCCCACGGCGGTAAAGTTCCGGGAAGAGTTCTTCGGACAATGAGCACGCGGGCAAAGTTCTTTGCCGAAGCTAAAAAAAGCTGTATCCGAAAATCGGATACAGCTTTTTTATTTGCGTTAAAGCTATCAGACCAGTTCGATAACTGCGACTTCTGCAGCATCGCCGCGGCGGGTGCCGATGCGGGTGATGCGGGTGTAGCCGCCGTTGCGGTCAGCATACTTCGGGGCGATCTCGTCAAAGACCTTCTTTGCCACGTCTTCACGGGTGATGAAGGACAGCGCCTGACGGTATGCGTTCAGATCCTTTGCTTTGCCAAGGCTTATCATCTTCTCGGCGAGGGGAGCTATCTCCTTTGCGCGGGTAACGGTGGTCTCCATACGGCCGAGGTCAAGGAAATCGGTGACCTGCTGACGGAGCATCGCCATACGCTGAGAGGTAGTCTTGCCGAGCTTTCTGGTTCCGGGCATAATTGCATTTCCTCCTTCTTGAGAGCTTACTGGTTGTCGTCACTGGCCAGAGACAAGCCCATCATGGTCAGCTTATGCTCGACCTCTTCAAGGGACTTGCGACCCAGATTACGGACTTTGATCATCTCGTCCTGAGTCTTGTTTACCAGATCCTCAACAGTATTGATGTTAGCACGCTTGAGACAGTTGAAGCTTCTCACCGACAGATCCAGCTCTTCGATGGTCATCTTGAGCATGGTATCCGGCTCCTTCTCGACCTTCTCGACAACGGTGGAGTTGCTGCCGATGGTGTCGGAAAGATTGGTGAAGAGCGTGAAATGGTCGCAAAGAATCTTTGCGCCAAGAGACAGGGCATCCCTTGCAGTCATGGTCTTGTCCGTCCAGACCTCGATGGTCAGCTTGTCAAAGTCCGTCTGGTTGCCCACACGGGTGTTCTCGACAGAGTAGTTGACCTTGAGGACCGGGGTGTAGATAGAGTCCACGGGGATGGTGCCGATGGGCATCTGAGGATTCTTGTTCTGCGCAGCGGAGACATAGCCTCTGCCGTGATCAAGAACGAGCTCCATATTCAGAGCGCCGTCGGGACCGAGCGTGGCGATATGCTGCTCGGGATTGAGGATCTCCACCTCGGCGTCGGTCTTGATGTCGCCGGCGGTGACTTCGCACTCGCCTGCGGCCTCGATATAGACGGTCTTTGCTCCCTCGCTGTGAAGGCGGGCAATGATGCTCTTGACGTTGAGGACGATCTCCGTCACGTCTTCCTTCACGCCGGGGATGGTGGAGAACTCATGCTGCACACCGGCGATCTTTATGCTGGTGCATGCGGTGCCGGGGAGAGATGAGAGAAGTACCCTGCGAAGAGAGTTACCAAGAGTTGTGCCGTAGCCGCGCTCCAGGGGCTCTATGATGTACTTGCCATAAGAGCTGTCCGCCGGAGTCTCGATGCATTCGATGCGCGGCTTCTTAATTTCGATCATATAGTTATATAACCCTCCTTTTAAGTTGTGCGCTCAGCCGAGCGCCTGTGGAAATCAGCTTACCAATTTGAGGGTGTCTTTATTACTTGGAGTACAACTCGACGATAAGATGCTCTTCGATAGGCATATCAATGTCATCGCGTGCGGGAACTGCAACGATCTTTGCCGTCATATTGTTCTTGTCATACTCGAGCCACTTCGGTGCGGGACGGAAGGCGTTATCCTCAATGTTCTCCTTGACCTTCTGCATGCTCTTGCCCTTCTCGGTGAGGGAAATGACCATGCCGGGCTTGACCTGGAAGCTGGGGATGTTGACCTTGCGTCCGTTGACGGTGACGTGACCGTGGTTGACCAGCTGACGAGCCTCGCGGCGGGTCATGGCGAAGCCAAGTCTGAACACGACGTTGTCAAGACGCTGCTCAAGGATAGCCAGGAGGTTTTCACCGGTGATGCCGGGCATTTTCTCGGCTCTCTCGTAGTACAGACGGAACTGCTTTTCGAGGACGCCGTAGATGAACTTGACCTTCTGCTTCTCATTGAGCTGCATGCCGTACTCGCTCTGCTTTTTGCGAACCTGAGCCTTGGGGTTGCGGATGGTGTCGACCTTGCTCTTGCCGGTGTAACCCAGAGAGGCAGGGGTGACGCCCAGCGCCTTTGCGCGCTTAACTATGGGCTGTGTATTCTTTGCCATTATCTGTACCCTCCTTCAATTAGACGCGGCGACGTTTCGGAGGACGGCAGCCATTGTGAGGAATGGGGGTAACGTCCTTGATCATCGTCACTTCGAGACCTGCGGTCTGAAGGGCGCGGATAGCGGCCTCACGGCCCGAACCGGGACCCTTAACGAACACTTCGACGGACTTGAGGCCGTGCTCCATGGCTGCCTTTGCGGCAGTCTCAGCTGCGGTCTGAGCGGCGAAGGGGGTAGACTTCTTGCTTCCGCGGAAGCCAAGGCCGCCTGCGGATGCCCAGGATATCGCGTTGCCCTGAGTGTCGGTAATGGTGACCATAGTGTTGTTGAAAGAAGAGCTGATATGAACCTGGCCCTTTTCAATGTTCTTGCGTTCTCTCCTGCGAGTTCTGACTTTCTTCTTAGCGCTTGCCTGAGTTGCCATAATTCATATCCCTCCTTACTTCTTCTTATTTGCGATGGTGCGTTTCGGACCCTTGCGGGTACGAGCGTTGGTCTTGCTTCTCTGTCCGCGAACGGGCAGGCCGCGGCGATGGCGCATACCACGGTAGCAGCCGATCTCGGTCAGGCGCTTGATGTCAAGCGCGGTCTGACGGCGGAGGTCGCCTTCCACGATGTAGTGGTGGTCGATCGCTTCACGCAGCTTTGCTTCTTCCTCATCGGTGAGGTCCTTAACTCTGGTGTCGGGGTTGATTCCGGTCATGTCCAGAATCTTCTTTGCGCTGGTTCTGCCGATACCGTAGACATAAGTGAGACCGATTTCTATTCTCTTGTCCTTGGGCAGGTCAACGCCGGCTATACGTGCCATATTATACGATCATCCTTTCGATAATTGTTTCCGCATTGTCGATGCGGGGACTTGTTCCCGCCGGAGGGAGTCCCCGGATCCATGCGGGATTTTTATAAGGACAGACTGGGCAGACTTACACGCTGCGCGTGCAGTATCGTACCCAACTTGTCGCCTGAGTTTGATGCGGGGCGCGCGCCCCTCTCTGCGAATCAGCCCTGGCGCTGCTTGTGCTTGGGGTTCTCGCAGATAACCATGACTTTACCCTTGCGCTTGATTATCTTGCACTTTTCGCACATGGGCTTCACGGAAGGTCTTACTTTCATTTGTTTTACCTCCTACTTGCTTCTCCACACGATGCGGCCGCGGGTGACGTCATAGGG
>CAVFGM010000001.1:2680-7742 GCA_963621955.1 Bacteroidaceae bacterium | reverse complement strand
AAACTATGTCTTCTCTTATCCATTTTTCTTTTTGCGCAACTTATTGTACCTTATCAAGCAAATGCTTTGAGGAAACTTGCTTTATAGACCCAAACCGTGACAAAATGCGGATAGGAGCAGAAAGCACCGGGCTGAGCCAGCCCGGTGCTTTCTGTATTTAGGCGCTTTTCGTTCAGGAGAGTTCGCCTCCGTAAATGGAACTCTGGAGGTGCTCCTTATTGGCATCGTAATCAATGTCCACAAATGCGCCGTTTTCGTCGTTCGTGAGCCAGTAGCTGCCCTCGATGGGAATTCTGTCGGAGAGCATATCGTACTTTATCAGCGCGGGGAACCTCAGCAGCAGGGAGATTATGTCCGCCTGCGTAAGGTCGGTGGTGATGTACGGCAGTACAGTGTTCGCAAGGCTGTCAAGCTCCGTCAGACTCATTGCCGCGGCTTTGTCTTTCAGGCCGAGCACAACTCTGCGCGCACGCTCTGTGCGGTCAAAGTCGTTGTTCCCGGCGTAGCGTATGCGCAGGTAAGCTGCCGTCTGTATCCCGTTGAGTTCAAGCTCACCGGCCTGATCCGTGCTGAGCATGTTGTCCTCGTAGCTCGCGCCGACAAGCTCACAGACGCTTCTAATCTTGTCGTCCATCCAGTACAGCTCATCCGCCGTCACATCCATCGTCAGACCGCCTACGGCGTCGACGATGTTCACGACGCTTATGTAATTGACCAGCACATAATTGTCGATCGGCACACCGAAGTTGTATTCGATCGTGTCGATGAGCTGCTGCGTACCGCCATAGTGGTAGCTGAGCGTGAGCTTCGTCTTATAAGAATCGGGGATCTGAACGCGGATATCCCGCATCAGGGACGTCAGCACCACCTGACGTGTCTTGGGATTGATGGACGCGATCATCAGCCCATCGGCATTCCCAAGCTCATCCATCCCCGGTGCGTAGTCATTGTCCACACCTATGAGCAGGATGTTCTTCACACCCGTGGCATCGTCAGCGAGCGACCCGACTATGCTGAAGCTGTCCTCGCTTGAAGTGTCCTCAAAGTTGAGCTTTGACACATAGTGTGTCACCGCTATGTACAGCCCCGCCGCTGCGATCACCACAAGGATGAACAGTATGAGCAGCAGCTTCCAGAATGTAAATTTCTTTTTCTTCATTGCATATCTCCGTATCCGTCAGCCCCGGACAGGCTCAGATACTCCGCCATCACCGTGTCTGATACATTGTCAAGCTCGTATTTCCTAACGGCTTTTCGGCCGTTCTGTCCCATCAGCTTGGCCGCCTCACGGTTTTCCATAAGCCGCTTTACGCACTGCGCAAAAGCGGATTCGTCATTGAATGGGAACAGCAGCCCGGTGACGCCGTCCTGCACGAGGTCGGCGTTTCCCTTTACGTCGCTGGCGATGACCGGCAGCGCGCACTGCATCGCCTCCATCACGTTGAACGGCAGCCCCTCGGAGCGGCTGGCAGTGACTGCGGCGTCAGAAGAGCACAGCAGCTGCCTTACGTTATCCACATGTCCGGGGAAATATACCCTATTATTGACGCCGAAGCGCTCGGAAAGTTCCCGGCATTCATCCAGCAGCGCGCCGCTGCCGGGCAGCACGAGCTTCACATGCTCCGGAAGCAGCGGCATCGCCCGAATGAGCATCGCCTGATTCTTCCGCTCTGAAAACTCCGCGGGATAGATGAGCACAAACCCCTCATGCTCTGGCCGGCTGACGTCAGCGGAGATGTCCGGCACGCCCATGCTGGGGATCATGTGCACCGTCTTTCCTGCGTGATGGCTGACAGCCCAATCATAGTCATAGCGGTTCATTGTCAGCAGCAGATCGGTCACGGGGGCGGCGAGATGCTCGGCAGACTTGAGCAGTGCGGCCTTGAGCGGGGGAGTGCTGTCGTCGAACAGGTAGCCGTGAACAATGTTCACGGTCGGCGGGCGACGGTGCAGACCGAGCTCCGCAAAGCGCGTGAAGAAAGCCGCGAGCGAGGTATGCGTCAGCACGAGGTCATATGTGTCCTCGCGCATCAGCCGCCGCAGAATGGCGCTTGCCCGGAGGTTTCCGGGCGCGGCGAGCTTTTTTTCGAGCGGCAGCTGTATCATGCAATCAGCGCCCGGGATATCCCGCGGCGCTCCGCCGCAGGCGATGTGCACCTCCCAGCCCAGCTCCTTGAAGCGGCGGACATACGGCAGGTGAAAGCTCACGATGTGCGAAAACGTCGACGCGGTGATCAGCACCCTCATACCTTCTGCTCCTCGCGGCTGAGATTCTTTTCGGAGTTTATCATGCCGCCGAACACGGTCATGAAGATTATCTTTATATCCAGCATGACCGACCAATTCTCTATGTACCACAGGTCGTAATCGATGCGCCGCTCGATGCTCGTGTCGCCGCGGTAGCCGTTTACCTGTGCCCAGCCGGTTATGCCGGGCTTGACCTGATGCTTGACCATGTAGCGCGGGATCTTATACTTGTACATATCCACGAAATACGGCAGCTCCGGGCGCGGACCGACGACGCTCATGTCACCGCGCAGGACGTTGAAGAACTGCGGCAGCTCATCGATGCTGAACTTGCGGATGAACGCACCGAAGCGCGTCACGCGGCTGTCCCGGTCGGTGCTCCATGCGGTGTCGGACTCAGCGTTATTGCGCATGCTGCGGAACTTGAGCATGGTGAAAGGCTTCCTATCCCGGCCGACACGCACCTGACGGAACAGCACCGGTCCCGGGCCCGAGAGCCTGACGCCGAGAGCCGTGACGAGCAGCACTGGCGAGGTGATGATTATAGCCGCGCAGGAGAACACAATGTCGAATGCGCGCTTGATGACGCGGTTGAGAACAACGTCCTGCGGGATCGCGCGGATATTTATGAGCCGCACATCGCCAACGACGTCGACCGTCGCGCAGGAGGGGAGATAGTCGTTATAGATCGGGACTATGTTCGCGCGCACGCCCTGCTCCTCGCAGTCGGCAATGATAGCATTGAGCTGGCCTATCTCGTACTGTTCGAGCGCGATGATGACCTCATCCGGAGAGTATTTCTCGATAAGCAGCGCGAGATCCTCATACGCGCCGAGATGCTTTCCCATGCCCTCAACCTCATGCGGCCCCACATAGCCGATGCACTGGCAGCCGAAGTGAGGGTTTTCCCTTATCGCGGCGGCGTATTTCTGCGCAAGCCGCCCGTCGCCGACGATGAGCATATGCTTCTGGTTATAGCCGCTCCTGCGCGCGGCGCGCAGCACAAGGCGCAGCAGCACCCGCTTGAGGCTGAGCAGCGCATAGCCGAAAAGCGTGAAGCAGGACAGCACGCCGCGGGAGAAAGGCAGCTTCAGCATGAACACCACGCCGAACAGCAGCGCCGCGCACAGCACGAACAGCTTCAGCAGCTGCACCAGCTCCGCCCACAGCGTGCGGAAGCGCTGGGAATCGTACATCCCGCCGTACTGGAACACGACCACGAAGCAGAACGAAGCCAGCAGCAATACCCCCGGCGCGTCCGTAAGGATACGCAGCGCGGGGTTGCCGCTGCTATGCCTGATCCGGATCAGCCACAGCCACACCGCAAGGCAGTATGCCAGGCACAGCACGGCCATATCCAGCAGGCGGTTTATCCAGTTGAAGTATCTCTGGTTTTTCTTTATCATAGCTTGAGTTTGCCGTCAAGGAAGTCCTGGTATCTGTCGCACAGCTCGTCGACATTGCTGCCGAAAGCGATCTGCCGTCCCTTGTGCAGCCACAGCACCTTGTCGCACAGCTCGCGCACCTGCGGCAGCGAGTGCGAGACGAGTATGGTCGTTGCGCCGCCGCTTATGATCTCGCGCATCTTGGCCTCGCTCTTCTTGCGGAACGCACCGTCGCCGACGGAGAGCACCTCGTCAAGGATCAGAATATCCGGCTCGACAAGGCTCGCAATGGAGAAAGCGAGGCGGCTCTTCATGCCCGAGGAGAGCTGCTTGAAAGGCCTGTCCTCAAACTCGCGCAGCTCGGCAAAGTCTATGATCGCCTCGTAGGTCTCGTCCATGAACTTGCGCGTATAGCCCAGCATTGCGCCGCGCAGATACGCATTTTCGCGCACGGTCAGGTCGCCGTCAAAGCCGCTGCCCAGCTCGAGCAGCGCGGCGATCGTCCCCTCGCGGTGGATGCTGCCGCACGTCGGCTCCATGATCCCGGAGACGGCCTTGAGCAGCGTCGACTTTCCGGCACCGTTGCTGCCGATGATGCCGAGCATCTCGCCGCGCTCCAGCGTGAAGCTGATGTCGCGGTCTGCCCAGAACTCGGTGACGTGGTAATCTTGCCGGATGCGGCGGAGGATATATTCCTTGATGCCGATGTCCTTGAAGTCCCCGGTTATGTACCGGATGGACACGTTTTTAGCTTCGAGTATACTCATGCGGCCACCTCAGACATAGTACAGGAACCGGTGGTTGTACTTCTTATACATGAAGCAGCCGATCCCGACGGCGATAAGAGTGTCCGCAAGCATGAGGGCGTGGAACCACAGTGATGGCACAGTCGCCTCGATGACGATCTTGCGGAAATAGCGGATGAAGAGGTAAACGGGGTTCAGGAGAAACAGATTCTGCACGTTCGGGGCGTAGCTGTCGATGGAATAGAAGATCGCCGACATGTACATCAGCAGCTGCGTGAAAATGCTCCAGAGGTACTGGATGTCACGGAAAAAGACAAACAGCGCGGAAAGGATAAGCCCCATGCCGATGTTGAAGCAGACGAGCAGCCCGATGGGGTAGAGCAGCATGATCCAGCGCCATGTAAAGGTGATGCCGTCCAGAATGCAGAAGAGCACGAAGACGCAGAGCGTCAGGGCAAAGTTGATGAGGCACTGCACATTCTTCGACAGCAGAAAGAGGTACTTCGGGACATTGACCTTGGTGAAAATACCGGCGTTGCCCATGAGCGAGCTCATGCCCTGCGAGGTCGATTCATTGAAGAAAGCGAACACGAGGTTGCCGCAGAACAGATAGGTAGTGTAGTGATTCATTCCGCGTCCGAAGAATTGTGTGAACACGAGCCGCATGACCAGCAGCATCAAAAG
>CAVFGM010000001.1:0-2670 GCA_963621955.1 Bacteroidaceae bacterium | reverse complement strand
GCTCCATACCGCGCCGAGAACTGTGCGCTTATATTTCTTTTTGAAGTCGCGTTTCACCAGTTCCTCAAAAAGGAACTGGCGATTCTTAATAGTGTCTAAAATATTGTGCATGGGTACTTTTTCATTGGATATGCTCCAGAGCGGAGCATATCCAATGAAAATCCTTTCTTTCGCCTTAAATCTTTTGCAGCTTATTCCACAGTTCCTTTATATGCTTCAAAGCTTTTTTTACAAACAGCTTTATCTTTTTTATAGATGTGTTTGCGCTACTATCCGGTTCCTCTCCTTTTAAGCTCTCTGCCTTTGCCATGTCCAATAGTGCCGGAGCGAGCGTGTTGTTTTTCGTAATTAGTCCGGCCTGCTTTAATTGACTTAGAACTGAATCAAATTCAAGTATTTTCCATCTCAAAAGTTCATTTTCGCTTGGCGGGAGTTTCCTCATATCCAGAGCGTCTTTAAGCCATTTTCGGCTAAAGCTTATCTCCGGCTCCATTCTTTCCTTGACATCGTTGAAATCAATTTCTCCATTATAAATACCGCTGCGCTTGATTCCATCGCACGAATAAACAAGGCGTTCCGTAAGCCCGGTCAGTCGCGCAAGACTTTCAAATCTTGTGAGGCCTCTCAGCTCATTGGGAAATGCTATCATTTGTTTCTCAAATATGATTGAGAAACAAAAGCCATGGAAAGAGTCTGTTACGATAAATTCTGAATTATAAAAATATTTCAGCCAGTCGGCAATTTCCAGGTTTTCCAGCACATTTTTATCGTTTGTCTGTTTTTTTAGTTTCTCAAAATCGCCCTGACCATCAAGAATAATATAATATGGAAGATTCTTTTGGCTGGCAACAAATTTGACAGCATTTATTTTTTCTTCATCAGGATTGAGAATATAGGCCAAAACATACGGAGTATGCAGTTCAACTTTCGATAAAGCAATTGCTTCCAGATAGTCGCTCTTATCACATAGGAAGACTGGGTCGACAGTTTTTACGGCTGGTACTCCAAAGTCCCTGCTGCAAACATTAACGGCACTTTCTTCTCTTACGGATATTGCATCAAACCTGCTTAAATAGTACCCGACCTTTAGGCGCATATCTTCCGGGTAATAAACATACTCATGACCAAAAGATGTCGAATATGCAATTTTTTTATGCTCGTTGTCAACAAAATCCAAGAAATAATAATACGACCCAACGTCTTTGTTGCTATACCAGTTCCACAGCTGATCCGAGCCAACTACAAAAGTCCCGCAGTGATAATTGAATAATCCATATTTGGATAAGGGATACATCATGCTTTCTTCGTAAAAGTGCTTCGCGAATCTTCTGGATGCTGTATTGGACTTTTGCTTGGGAACCTCTTTACCAACAATGGGGAATTCAAGCATGAGAACCGTTTTCCCAAAGGACTTCAAGACCCTGTTCATTGCAAAGCTTGTTATTGCACTGCCAAAATTCTGCCCATACCACCAGCCAACATATCCTATGTCAAATCTTCTGTTCAAGCCATAATCAACCGCTTTCTCTACGCTATAATGATATTCATTGATCAGATTATAGAACCTGTTCCTTCTTGAATGGTGGACTGAGGAATACTTGATTTGGGCGTTATGCTTTATTGCATTTTCCAGCGGCATTTCTTTGCAGATAAGAGCCTTATTTTTTATTGACTCAAGCAGAGATTCGCCTTTTTCATTATTGCACAGAATAACGCTGGTGCCTTTTCCGTCATTCAGCTCCTTAGAATAATTCTCAATGCCCCAGAAATCGCCTAATGTTATGTCACCTTGACGCGGAAGGTTTGCGAACTGACAGTTCCCACAGCATTTGCGCAGACTACCAAGGTTCAAAAAAACTTTCATATAAGGGCAATTGTTTCGCTTGGCTTTATAAACGTCGCCATTTTCAAATTCTATGGATGTTGCATGTCCCCAACCGCCTATGGTTTTATCTCTGAACGAGACTTGCTTAGCTTTACTATGGTGCTTTCCTTCCTCTTCTTTTATGAATTGTTCATATAATGCAGGAGATGGCACACCATGGCAGATGATATCAATAGTGAACAAATTTTCGGGATCGTTTTTTAGGAAGCTCTTTAATCCAGCAACCTGACAAGGTGTGCCAGAAAACAAAACCGTACGCCCAGCGTCAAGAAAGCCTTTTATTTGTGTGTATATATTACCGGTATTGCTCTGTGCATATTTTGAGCCCTGTAGCTTCTCCAATTCATCATATGTTTGTACCGCAATATGGTTTATTGTATAGCAATCCTCGGAATATGCCGCGCCGCAAACCACGCCCTGCTTTGCAATCACTTCATTTGCGAGCAAAATGAATGCACCGCCGGAGGAACTATTTTCTCTCAATGTATCGTCAGCCATAAGGCCATAACATTTGGGGGACTGATTCACATACCGAGGCTGATTGACTGGACATACATTTATGCACGCAGAGCAGTTTATACATAAGGTTTCATTTATAGCTGGATAAGAAAAGCCCTCGCAATCCTTCTCCATTTTGATCGCGTTTTTCGGACATTTGTTATAGCATGCACCGCAGCCGGTGCATTTCTCATGCGGGACGATTCGGATGGTTTTATCTTGCATTTAAATTTTCCTCATTTTAGATCCTTTGCAGTTTATTCCATATGGCTCTTTCTTCACTCGGT